>NZ_JBFTNF010000057.1:0-48025 GCF_056397345.1 Cupriavidus sp. 05N38 | reverse complement strand
ACGGTGCCCGGCCTGTACTACGCCTTCGGCTTCAATGGCGAGGGCTTTGCGATCAGCCCCGGCGTGGGCGAAACCATGGCGGAGCTGATCGCCACGGGCCGTACCTCGATTCCGCTGGAGCCTTATGCCATCGGGCGCTTTGCGCGTGCGCAGGTGCTGCTGGAAACGCATTGATGCTCCTCTCTCCTGCTTGCGGGAGAAAGGCCGGGGGTGAGGGCAGGCGCATGGCAAGCATCTCGGCGTACCACTTCGAGGATACGCCCGCCCTCACCCCTGCCCCTCTCCCATTGGGACCCATTGGGAGAGGGGTGCAAACACTCGCAGTTGCAGCTTTGTCAGCCGTCTCTACTCCGCCTCTTTGCTATCAGGCCTTGGCTACCGCCCGAGGCGCCACCATGTTCTCCGGGCGGAGGATCTCGGCCAGAAGCTCATTGCTAATGAGCTTCTCTGATTGCACGAGCTCCACGACGGTGCGACCTGTTTCCTGAGCTAGCCTTGCGATCCGCGTGGCATTCTCATATCCAATGTATGGATTGAGTGCTGTCACAATGCCAATTGACCGCTGGACCAGCGCGGAACACTGATCCGGATTCGCGGTAATGCCCTCGATGCATTCGCGGTCCAGCATACGCACCGCCCGATCGAGTAGCCGGATGGAGTCAAAGAGCTTATATGCAATGAGGGGCTCCATGGCATTGAGCTGCAACTGACCAGCCTCGGCCGCCAGGGTAAGCGCGGCATCATTGCCTGCAATTTCATACGCCACCTGGTTCATCGCCTCCGGAATGACCGGATTGACTTTGCCGGGCATGATCGAGCTGCCAGGCTGGCGCGGCGGAAGGTTGATTTCCGCAAGGCCAGCCCGGGGACCGCTCGACAGCAAACGCAAGTCATTGCTGATTTTCGAGAGCCGCAGGGCGGTCCTCTTGATCAGACCTGAAAGCAATACGAAATCGCCCATATCCGATGTCGCCGCAATGAGGTTGGATGCGGAACAAATCTGGAACCCGGAGAGCTCCGACAATTCCTCGATGGCGATCGCCTGGTAGCTCGGGTCGGCGTTGATGCCAGTGCCGATCGCCGTACCACCTAGATTAACGGCGCATAGCGCTGCCGGGATGAGCGCGCGAAGCTGCTCGAGGTCCGCGGATACGGTGTCAGCCATGGCACGGAACTCCTGTCCAAGCGTCATCGGAACCGCATCCTGGAGTTGGGTGCGGCCCATCTTCAGGATGGCGTCGAACTGCTCCGCCTTGCTCGCCAGGGTCGCAGCGAGGTGGCTGAGGCTCTCCAATAGCGGGAGATGGGCAAGCAGCAGGCCCACACGGATGGCGCTTGGATACGCATCATTAGTCGATTGCGACATATTGATGTCGTTATTGGGATGGAGGTGCCTGTAATCGCCCTTTTCTTGTCCCAGGTGTTCCAGTGCACGGTTGGCAAGCACTTCATTGACATTCATGTTAGACGAGGTTCCCGCGCCGCCCTGGATCATGTCAACAACAAACTCGTCATGTAACGCACCGTCAATGACTTCCGCGCATGCCTTTGCAATGGCGGCATGCTTGGCCGCATCCAGCAGGCCGATCCGGTAATTGGCATTGGCGGCCGCATGTTTGACAAGGGCCAGCGCTTTGACCAATTCCGCGTACTCGCCAATGCGGCGGCCGGAGAGATGAAAATTCTCCTTTGCTCGCAGCGTTTGCACGCCGTAGTACAAGGTGTTATCGAGGCTTCGGACGCCCAGGAAGTCTTTCTCCTGGCGAGTGGATTGAAGTGTGGTCATGGTGTGGCTGAAGTGCTGAGCGGTTGAAATTACGGCGCGGTCGCCAGCGCACGCAGGGCGACTTCGCAGAACCAGCGCATGCCCAACGGCAGCGCATCGTCGTTGAAGTCGTAGCAAGGGTGGTGCAGCGGACGCTCGCCGTCTGGCCCCGGTTCGGCACGGCCCTGGCCGAGCCAGAGATAGGCGCCGGGCTTTTGCTGCAGCATGAAGGCAAAGTCTTCCGAGGTGAAGGCGGCACGCGGAGCGATCTGTGCCTGCAAGCCGATGGCTCGTGCCGCGTCCAGGGCCAGCGCGGCCTCGGCCGGCGTATTCACGGTGGCCGGGTAGTAACGCACGTAGTTGACCTCAACCTGCGTGCCGCTCGCCCGCGCCACGCCATCGGCCATGGCACGCAGCGCGGTCTCGATGCGGTCCTGCGACGCGGCATCGAAGCTGCGCACCGTGCCGGTGATCTGCACTTCGGCCGGCAGCACGTTGTGGCTGTGCCCGCCCTCGATGCGCGTGACCGACAGCACGGCCGATTCGCCGGGGTCGATGCGGCGCGCCACGATGGTGTGCAATTGCGACACGAGCTGGCTGGCGGCAAGGATGGCGTCGGGGGTGTGGTGCGGTTGCGCGGCATGACCGCCGCGCCCGCGCAGCACGATGTCGAACCGGTCGGCGGCCGCCATGATGGCGCCGGGGCGCGTCTGGGCGTGACCCAGCGGCAGGTCGGGCCAGTTGTGCAGCGCATAGACGCTGTCGCAGGGAAAGCGCTCGAACAGGCCGTCTTCGATCATCCGGCGCGCGCCGCCCTGGCCTTCTTCGGCCGGCTGGAAGATGAAGTGCACCGTACCGTCGACGCCGGTGCGCGCAAGCTGCCGAGCGGCGCCGACGAGCATGCTGGTATGGCCATCGTGTCCGCAGCCGTGGTGCTTGCCAGGCGTGCGGCTGGCATGAGGCGCGCGGCCAAGCTCCACCATGGGCAGCGCGTCCATATCTGCGCGCAGGCCCACGGTCCGCTCGCCCTGGCCGCCGCGCAGCGTGCCCACCACGCCGGTGCCGCCAATGCCCTCGTGCACCGTAAGGCCCAGCAAACGCAACGACTGCGCCACGATACCTGCCGTGCGATGCTCCTCGTAGGCCAGCTCAGGATTGGCATGCAGGTCGCGGCGCAGCGCGACCAGGTCCGGCAGCAGGTCGGCCACCGGTTCGGCGATCATGCCCCAGGTCACAGGCCTACCTCCGAAGCGTCAACGAGCTGCGCCACCGTGTGAAAGTGGTAGTCCAGAGTAGGGACCTTGAAATCCCGAAGGGCCATGAGAACGCTCCTGAAAGGTTGGATGCCAAGAAGACACAGCACAGCCGGGCAGTCATGCTGCGTGGCACAAGCTTAAGAGCAGTCGCACCGACGATGGTGCCGATCGCAGCGCGCCGCACCGCAGTGAATTGCGTTTTGCCGCAGCGTACGAGCAGATTGTTGGGCCGCCTCAAATGGATCCAGCGGTCGAGTCAGTGCGCGTGCTCACCTCGGAACTGATTGACGATCTGGGCGCGACGGCTTGCCGACACCGTCGACTATGTGAGCGGCATTGCCCGCCTCAATGACTTTGGCGGAACCTGGGACACCTACGCCATCCGCGGCTTCAGCAGCACGGATATGGGATACCTGATGAACGGTTTTCCCGGATCACGCGGATACAATCCGATGCGCGACGCCTCAACGGTTGAGCGCTTCGAATTCCTGAAGGGTCCCGCTGCGGCGCTGTACGGCAGCAGCGAACCTGGCGGCACCATCAATATCGTCACGAAGAAACCGAGGTTCACCCGCGCCACGACGGCGGAACTCAGTGCCGGGACGCTTGGCTTCGCACGCGCCACGGTCGACACCACCGGCCCGATCAACGACAAGGTGGCATATCGCCTGAACGACGCATGAAAACCAGCGTAATGTTGGCGCCCATCTTCAGGATGAGGTTTCGCTTGGAGAGCGATGGAAGCTGCTGGCGGGCGTCCG
Source organism: Cupriavidus sp. 05N38 (assembly GCF_056397345.1). Classification (NCBI taxonomy): domain Bacteria; kingdom Pseudomonadati; phylum Pseudomonadota; class Betaproteobacteria; order Burkholderiales; family Burkholderiaceae; genus Cupriavidus; species Cupriavidus sp. 05N38. The sequence goes on along the minus strand of NZ_JBFTNF010000057.1, from coordinate 44,243 downwards.
GTTCGACAACTACCGAGCCGGTGCATGGCTCTGCGCCCGACATCGATGGGAAGAATCTGGCGAACCCCATCGGGATAATCTGGTCAGGCACCATGATGCTCGATTTCCTCGACACGGATGGCGATGCAGGGCGGAAGGCGCACGATGCCATACTCGTAGAGCCGGCCATGCCGCAACAACCGCTATCGAGCAGCGTCCAGTTGGCGCCCATGCGCTTGAGCAATGTCTGCTCGCCCTGCGTGCCGAACAGCGATTTCTGGTGGCAGTGCGCGTGGATCAGGACGTCGATCTCGTAGCGCGGCGGCTGGTAACCCTGGTCGGCCAGGAAGTCCGCCAGCATCCAGGTCCGCGACGCCAGCCGCCTAGCGCGGGGATCGTCCGGGAAGTGCCGCAGGAGTTCGTCCTTGAATACTGACATGCAGCCGGGTTCAAGCCCCACGATGGCGGCCTCGCTTTCGTCTGAATCGAAGTAGGGCGCGAGGGAATCCAGGATATCGGCAAGCTTGGCTTTGGCCATATCCAGCAGGCCAAAGTMATAAAGCGGACGGCCGCAGCACAGCTTGCGTTCCGGCAACACGGCGTGGAAGCCCGCGTGCTGCAAGACCTTGGTCGCGGCCATGGCGATTTCCGGATGGAAGTTCTCGCAGAATGTGTCGACCCACAGGATCACGGGCTTCTGCGCGGGGGCATCGGCCACCGCGACGTGAGCCGCAGTCCTGCCCCGGTACGCTGCAAGTTGCGCCCGGAAGGGCGTGGTGGCGAACTGGGGCAGTTCACGGCTATCGGCCACGCCTGCAATGCGCTTGGCGATGGCGCGCAGCACCGGTGTCTGGGTAAGAAAGTTGGCCAGGCGTGGCACGCGCGCGGCAAAGGGCGCCCACTCCCCGATACGGCCCATAAACCAGGCCTGGCGCGGGCGGCGCTTGTCTTCGTAGTAGTGCGAAAGTAACTCAGCCTTGTAGGCGGCCATGTCCACATGGGTGGGGCAATCGCTGCGGCAGCCCTTGCATGAGAGGCAGGTATCGAGCGCCTCCTTGACCGGCTCGCTGCGCCTGAGAACCGGCCGGTCGACATGACCGCAAAAATGTCCGTTTCAACTTGGAAGCTGCCGTTGGGGCTGCGCGGGGCCGAACGGCAGAAGAGGGTTGCGGATTCAACCGGTCAACGCAACAGAGATCCCAGCCCAGGCTTTCCAGTCGGCGCAATGCCGGATGCGGGCAGCCGTGCCACAGGTGCCACTTGGCGCCATGCAGCGCCTTGATCAAGGCTGCGTTGCTAGGACCGTCGTCGCAGCGTGCCGGCCTGCCCTTGATCATCTGTTCGAGGTTCTGTACCCGCATGGCGATGTGGAACCAATCGAGAGCGTACTCACCGCGATCACCAGGCTGAGCCTGTTATTTCAGCTGCTAATACACATGGGATAGGTGCATCCTGCCATCGCGTCCGCCACACGACCGGAGCGAAATTGATGCGAGTGACGAAGAACCCGAAGCTTGTTCAGCTTCCGCTTGGACATACGAGTCTCAATACGACGATGAAGTATGTCCACCCCGATATCGACGAGATGCGGGATTTGGTTTCGTATCTTTAGCGGATGGAATGTTGGCAGCTACGGGAGGTTCGGGCACCCTCTCGATTGGGAGGCGACCTGATGCGGGCGCTCTCACGATACCCTGGCGGGTAAATCTTGCCATTTTGGAGCGGGAAACGAGGCTCGGACTCGCGACCTCGATCTTGGCAAGGTTGCGCTCTACCAACTGAGCGACTCCCGCTTGTTTGGCTCCCCGACCTGGGCTCGAACCAGGGACCTACGGATTAACAGTCCGGCGCTCTACCAACTGAGCTATCGGGGAACAAACACCGCAATTGTGAATCGTGCGGAGGCCGGATTGTACACCAGTATTGGAAAATGTTGGCCAACAAATCTTTGCCCCCGACGTCGTCCCTTCCGGGGCACCGCGGGACGAACGCGTAGCGCATGCCGTTCTCAGGCGGACAACGCAGGCTCGCCCAGTAGCGCCCGCACCTCGTCCTGCGTGGGCGCGTAGGCCCCGGCCCGGGTCGCCGCGATGGCCGCGGTGGCCGCCGCCCAGCAAGCCTGGCGCTGTGGCGTGGCCTCGGGATCGAGCAGCAGCCCCGCCATCCATCCGCCCATGGCTGCGTCGCCACAGCCCACGGTATCCACCACCGCTACCGCGAAGGCCGGCTGCTCGCAGGCACCGTCGGCGTGCAGCAGCGTCATGCCCTGGGCGCCGCGGGTCAGCAGCACGCTGGCTTGCGGCGCCAGCGCGCGCAGCGCGGCCAGCGCGGCGGCTTCGTCCAGCGCGGGATAGAGTCCGCGCAGATCCTCGTCCGACACCTTGATGTGGTCGGCCAGACCCGCCAGGTGGGCGAACACGGCCTGATAGCCGGGCTCGCGCATCGGCGCGCGGAAATTGGGATCGAAGGCGATGCGCTTGCCCGCCGCCGCGGCCAGCGTCGCCTCTTCGCACAGGCGGGCGGCCAGCGGCTGGCGCGCCAGGCTCAGCGAGCCGAAGTGCACGGTGCGCGCGGCCTGTCGCCAGCCCGGCGGCAACCTGGCGGGATCGAAGTAAAGGTCGGCGCTGTCGTCGCCGACGAAGAAATACTGGGGCGGATGCTGGGCGCCCACAAAGGCCAGCAGCGGCGAGCGCGCCACGCGCTGCAGATAGCGCGCATCGAGCCCGGCTTCGGCGCTGGCCCGGGCCAGCTGGTCGCCCAGCGTATCGACGCTGACCGCGCCCGCGAAGGCGGTCGGCACACCCAGCCGCGCGCCCACGCGCGCCACGTTCCAGCACGAGCCGCCCGGCAGGCCGAGCCAGTCCTGGCCACCCTGGTGGACCATGTCGGTGAGGGCTTCGCCGAACACCACATAGGTGGGCGATGGAGTTGTCGTCATATTGCTCTCGCTGTGTCGTGTGAGGCGGTGCCTCAGCCCTGCCAGTCGGACGAAGCGGCCAGCGCGCGGCGGATCAGGCCGGCGGTGGAGGCGTCGTGCGCCCGGGCCGGGCCGCCTTCGAGTTCGCTGGCGATGGGCGCGGCCAGTTGCTTGCCCAGCTCCACGCCCCATTGGTCGAAGGAGTTGATGTTCCACAGCACGCCCTGGACGAAGGTGCGATGCTCCGACAACGCGATCAGCGCGCCGAGATGCCAGGGGTCCAGCCGTTGCAGCAGCAGCGTGTTGCTGGGACGGTTGCCCTCGAACACCAGGTGCGGCACCAGCGCCTCGTCCTGCACGCCCAGCGCCCGCACCTCGTCGGCGGTGCGCCCGCGCAGCAGCGCCTCGCCCTGGGCGAAGCAGTTGGCCAGCAGCTTGCTGTGATGGCCGGGAACGGGAAACACCGGCTCCAGCGTGGCGATGAAGTCCACCGGCATCCAGTGCGAGCCCTGGTGCACCATCTGGAAATAGGCGTGCTGGCCGTTGGTGCCGGTGGTGCCCCACACCACGGGCGCGGTGCCGCGCTCTGCCACGCTGCCGTCCAGCTGCACCGACTTGCCGTTACTCTCCATTTCCAGCTGCTGCAGGAAGGCCGGCAGCAGCTCCAGCGGCTCGCAATACGGCGCCACGCAGCGGCTGGCGGTGCCGAGGAAGCTGCGGTACCAGACGTCGAGCAGGCCCAGGATCAGCGGCATATTGGCGCGCGGCTCGGTATCGGCGAAGTGCCGGTCCATGGCGCGCGCACCGTCCAGCAACTGGCGAAAGCGCGCAAAGCCCACCGCCAGCGCGATCGACAGGCCCACCGCCGACCACAGCGAGAAGCGCCCGCCCACCCAGTCCCAGAACGGGAACATATTGACGGGGTCGATGCCGAACGCCGCCACCGCATCGCGATTGGTGGAAACGGCCACGAAATGCCGCGCCAGCTTGTCCCGCGGCACGCCCTGGCGCAGGAACCAGTCGCGCGCGGTGTTGGCGTTGACCATGGTTTCCAGCGTGGTGAAGGTCTTCGAGCAGACCACCACCAGCGTGCCGGCCACGTCCAGCCGCGCCAGCACGCGCGCCAGGTCGCTGCCGTCCACGTTGGCGACGAAGTGCATGCGCGGGCCGGCGTCATCGAGATGGGCCAGCGCGCGGCACACCATGCGCGGGCCCAGGTCCGAGCCGCCGATGCCGATATTGACCACGTCGGTGATCACGCGGCCATCCCAGCCGCGCCACTCGCCACCGCGCACGGCCTCGGTGAAGCGTTCCATCTGCGCGAGTACCGCCGCCACCTCGCCGGCCACCGGCACACCCTGGGCCTGGAAGTCGTCTTCGGGTCGCGCGCGCAGCGCCACGTGCAGCGCGGCGCGACGTTCGGTGACGTTGACCGGCTCACCGCGGAACATGGCGTCGCGCCGCTCTGCCACCCCGGCCTCGCTGGCCAGCGCGAACAGCAGGTTCAGGGTGGTGTCGTCGACGCGGTTCTTGGCGTAGTCCAGCGTCAGGCCGGCAGCTTCCACCACGAAGCTGGCGCCGCGCGCCTCGCCCGCGCGGCCTTCGAACCAGTCGCGCAGGCGCGCCTGGCGGATGGTCTGCGCGTGGATCTGCAGGCGGTGCCAGCTGGGCAGGGATTGGGACATCTTCAATGCTCCTCGATGCTTGGGGAAAAACCGCGGCGGGCCATGCAAGGCACGCCGCGCACGACTCACAGTTCCTCGTGCCACACTGCGCCATCGCGCGACAGCAGCGCGCTGGACGAGGCCGGGCCCCAGGTGCCGGCGGTGTACAGCTTGGGCGACGTATTGTTCAGGTGCCAGGCCTGCTGGATGGGCGCGACCCAGCGCCAGGCCTGGGCCTGCTCGTCGCGCCGCACGAACAGCCCCAGGCGACCGCGGATCACGTCGAGCAGCAGGCGCTCGTAGGCGCCCATCTTGCGATCGTTGCGGTTGCCCTGCCAGCGCGGCAGCATGCGCTGCAGGTCCAGCGTGGCGGGTTGCAGCGCCTGCGTGTCGCCCGGCGCCTTGACCATGAAGTCCAGGCGGATGCTCTCCTCGGGCTGCAGGGTGATGACCAGGCGGTTGCCTGGCTCATGGTCGAGCGAACGCGGGAACAGCGAATAGGGCACGTCGCGGAACTGCACGACGATCTCCGCCAGGCGCTCCTGCATGCGCTTGCCCGTGCGCAGGTAGAACGGCACGCCGGCCCAGCGCCAGTTGGCGATCTCGGCCTTGATGGCGACGAAGGTCTCGGTCTGGCTGTCGGACGGGATGGCGGACTCGTTGACGTAGCCGGTCACCGCGTCGCCGCTGGCGGCGCCGCGGCAATACTGGCCGCGCACCACTTTCTCTGCCACCTCGTCGAGCGCGATGGGCTTGAGCGCCTTGAGGATCTTCAGCTTCTCGTCGCGGATGGCATCTTCCGACAGGCTCGAAGGCGGCTCCATGGCCACCATGCACAGCAGTTGCAGCAGGTGGTTCTGCACCATGTCGCGCAGCGCACCGATGCCGTCATAGAAGGCACCGCGCTTGTCCACGCCGATCTCCTCGGCAATGGTGATCTGCACGTCGCGCACCCATTCGCGCCGCCACAGCGGCTCGAACAGCGCATTGGCAAAGCGCATCGCCATCAGGTTCTGCACCGACTCCTTGCCCAGGTAATGGTCGATGCGATAGATCTGGTCCTCGGCGAAATGCCGCGACACCGCGGTATTGATGGCGTCGGACGAGGCCAGGTCGTGGCCCAGCGGCTTCTCCAGCACGATGCGCACGCCAGCGTGGTTCAACCCGGTGCGCGCCAGCTGGTCGCAGATCGGCACGAACAGGTGCGGCCCGGTCGCCAGGTAGAACACCACCACCGGCGCGGCCCGGCTGCGCACCACCTCGGCCAGCGCATCGAAGCCCTCCGGGGCATTGGCGTCCACCTGCAGATAGACGATGCGCTCCACGAAAGGCTGCCACGCTTCAGCCGCCGCGGCGGCGGGCAAGCCGGGACGCACCTTGGCTTCCAGCATCGCCAGGTAGGCATCCAGGCCGAGCGGCTGGCTGCCCAGCGCAAGGATGCGCCCGCGCGGGTGCAGCGATCCCACGCGGTGGGCATCGAACAGCGCCGGCAGCAGCTTGCGCGTGGCGAGATCGCCGGTGCCGCCGAAGAGGACAAAATCAAACTCGGGCACCGGGGCTACGGCTTTGCTTGGCATCATGTCACCAGTTGGTTGATATGGGTTGATATGGGTTGATATGGGTTGATATGCGTCGATGTCGGTTCGGTCGGATATGGCGCCGGCGCCGTTCAGCGCGGGGCCGCCCATCCTTTATAGTCGTTGACGTTGGCCCGCGTGACCAGCGCGGGCGCCAGCAGCACGGTGGCGCTGGCGGGCGCATGGCCATTCATCAGCCCCACGCCGATCTCCACCGCGGTCCGCGCGATGGCCCACGGGTCCTGGCTGGCCGAGGCCTGCACCAAGGTGTCGGCCTTCAGCGCGGCCTCGATGTCCGGCGCGCCGTCCACCGAGGCGATCGCGATGCCGCGCCGGTTCAGCTGGCGCGCGGCCAGGTCGGCGCCCACGGCCTGCGGGTCGTTGATGGTGAACACCGCGTCCACCTTGGGAAAGCGCGTCAGGTATAGCTGCATCACGTTGAGGCCGCCCTCGCGCGAGCCCTTGGCATCCTGGTCATCGGACAGGATGTGGATGCCGGGATGCTTGCCAAGCACCGTCTTGCAGCCCTTGACGCGGTCCAGCACCGCCGACACCGCCGGACCGTTCTGGATGATCAGGTTGCCTTGCCCGTTGAGCCTGTCGGCCAGGAAGCCGCAGGCCAGCGCGCCGGCCTGGATGTTGTCGGTCTGCACGGTGGCGTCGGCGCCGGCGGCAGCCACGTCCACCGCCACCACCACGATCCCGGCACGGCGCGCCTTCTTCACCGCTGGCTCGATGGCGCGGGCGTCGGCCGCGTTGATCAGGATCAGGTCCACCTTGGAGACGATGAAGCTGTCGATATGCGAGAACTGCTTGTTGAGGTCGTAGTCGGCCGACAGCACGGTGACCTTGGCGGCGGGGTTCACCTGCCTGGCGGCGGCCTCGGCGCCGCGCCCGAGCGCGACGAAGTACGGGTTGCCGAGCGAGCCTAGCGTGACGCCCACTTTCTTCAGTTGTCGTGCGGGCCCGGGTGCGACGACGGTGGCGGTAGCCGCCGATGCGTCCTGCGCGCCGGCGTCGCCGGGCTGGCACAGTGCCGCCAGGGACGCCAGGGCGGTCAGCGCCAGCGCCGTGAAAGATGATCTGGACATGTCGAGTCTCCTGTCGCCGTGGTTGCGCATGCCGCTCACGTGCGCGCCGAATCCTTGCGGCGGTAGCGGTCCAGCGCCACCGCGCCGATGATSACCAGGCCCTTGATGATGTATTGCCAGATGTCAGACACGCCCAGCAGCACCAGCCCGTTGGACAGCACCGCGATGATCAGCGCGCCAATCAGCGTGCCGGCGATGGAGCCCGTGCCGCCGACGAAGCTGGTGCCGCCCAGGATCACCGCGGCAATCGCATCCAGCTCGTAGGACTGGCCCAGCTGCAGCCCGTTGGCCGCGTACAGCCGCGAGGCCGACATCACGCCGCCCAGGCCGGACAGCAGACCCGATACGGCATACACGAACAGCAGCACCACCCACACCTTGATGCCCGACAGCCGCGCCGCCTCGGCATTGCCGCCCACCGCGTAGATCTGCAGGCCGAGCACGGTCCGGCGCAGCACGAACCACGACACCGCCACCACGGCGGCTGCGATCACCACCAGCCAGGGCACGCCCAGCACCTCGCCGTTGCCGATAAAGGCAAAGCCGATGTCAGGGTTGTAGATCGTGCCGTCCTGGCCCACCAGCCGGGCCAGGCCGCGCACCGCCGTCAGCGTGCCCAGCGTGACGATGAACGGCGGCAGCTTCATGAAGGCCACCAGCACGCCGTTGACGAGACCGAACAGCAACCCGCAGGCCAGCGCCGCCGGCACGCCCAGCGCGCCGAGCTGCGGCACCAGCGATACCAGCATGGCCACCACCGCCGAGATGGAAAGGATGGAGCCCACCGACAGGTCGATGCCGCCGGTCAGGATCACGAAGGTCATGCCCGCGGCCARCACCATGTTGATGGACGCCTGCTGGGCCACGATGGACAGGTTCTGCAGGCTGGCGAAGTTGTCCGCCAGCAGCGAGAAGCCCAGGCACAGCAGCACCAGCACGGGCAGCATGCCGAGCGCGCGCAGGCGCTCCTGCGTGGTGGCGCGACCGTGCGCGGCGCGCTGGCCGGCTTGCGTGGTGGCCAGGACCGGCGCGGCGTTGGCCGAGCGGGCGGGATGGCGGATCGATTCATGCATGGCTGTCTCCTGCGCCGGCCGCCGCGTAAGCGCGGGCCGGCGTCGTTGTCACTGTGTGTCGCTGCGTATCTCTGTGCCGAACCGTGCCGGACTGTGCCGGACCATGCGGATCGGGGGCGGCTGGCGTGCCGCGCTCAATGCAATGGATGGCCGCCGGCCTGGGCGAACGTGCCGCCCGTGCCGCCCGGGCCGCCGTCGCGCGGGAACATCGCTTGTTCCGCCTCCTGCGCGGCCCCGGTGGCCAGGCTGATGATGCGTTCCTGCGTCTCGGCCGCGCTGGCACCGGGCAGCACTTCGCCGGCCAGCGCGCCCTCGCGCATCACCAGCACCCGGTCGCACAGGCCGACCACTTCGGGCAGCTCGCTGGAGATCAGCAGGATGGCCACGCCGCTCTCGGCCAGCGCGTTGATCAGGCGGTAGATCTCCGACTTGGCCCCGATGTCCACGCCGCGCGTGGGCTCGTCGAGGATCAGCACGCGCGGCATCATCTCCAGCAGCCGCGACAGCATCACCTTCTGCTGGTTGCCGCCCGACAGCGCGCCCACGTTGACCTGCGCGTGCGCCACGCGGATGCCCAGCATGTCGATGGCGGCGCTGGTGCGGCGGCGCGCGGCAGGCCGGTTCAGCCGGCCCAGGCCGAGCGCGTCGCGCGTGGCCACCATCAGGTTGATGTTCTCGTGCACGCTCTGGTCCAGGAACAGGCCCTGCAGCTTGCGGTCTTCGGTCAGGTAGGCGATGCCGGCGTCGATGGCGGCGCGCGGGCCGCCCGTCGGCAGCGGCACCAGCCCGGCCGGTCCGGCCACGCGCACCTCGCCGCGCACGCGCGCATCGGCGCCGAACACCAGCCGCGCCAGCTCGGTGCGCCCGGCACCGACCAGCCCGGCCAGCCCCAGTACTTCGCCGGCATGCACCTCGAAGCTGCAGCCCTTGACGCGCCGGCCGTCGGCCATGTCGCGCACCGACAGCATCACCTCGCCATGCTGGCCCGGCTTGGCATGGGTCTTGGTGTAGAAGCCCGACAGATCGCGGCCCACCATCATCTTGACCAGCGCCGCCCGGGTCAGCGCGGCGCGCTCCAGCGTGCCGACGAAACCGCCGTCGCGCAGCACCGTGACGCGGTCGGCCAGCTCGTCGATCTCAGCCATGCGGTGGCTGATGTAGAGGATGGCCATGCCCTCGCCGCGCAGCTGCCGGATCAGCGCGAACAGCCGGTCGGTCTCGTGGGTGGACAGCGGCGTGGTGGGCTCGTCCATCACCAGGATGCGCGCATCGAAATGCACCGCGCGGGCGATCTCCACCAGCTGCCGCTGCGCGATCGACAGGCCCGCCACGCAGGCGGTGGCCGGGAAGTCCGCGCCGAGGCGCACCAGCGTGGGTTCGCACGCGCGCGCCATGTCGCCGCGCGCCACCAGTCCGTGCTTCTGCAGTGCGCGGCCCAGGTAGATGTTCTCCGCCACGCTCAGGTTGGGCGCCAGGCTCAGCTCCTGGTAGATCACCGCCACGCCCAGCGCGCGCGCCGCCTGCGGGCCGTCGATCTGCACCGGCTGGCCGTCGATGCGGCATTCGCCGCCGGGGTCGGCGATATAGGCGCCCGAGAGGATCTTCATCAGCGTGGACTTGCCGGCGCCGTTCTCGCCCATCAGCGCATGCACCTCGCCGGCGTAGGCGGTCAGCTCCACGTTGCGCAGCGCGCGCACGCCGGGGAAGGTCTTGGAGATATTGCGCAGCGCCAGCAGCGGCGCCGGGTTGTCGGTGGCGATAGTGGCGATAGTGGCGAAAGTGGCGTTGGTGGCGGCTTGGTCAGACGATGGCATGGTTGGCCTCCGGAATGATGGCGGACGCGCCCTTGAGCAGCTCCGCGCGCGGCGAGAATTTCATGAACATCGGCAGCGAGGCCGCACCCACCGCGCCGGCGTTGGCGCCGAAGCAGCCGCGCATCACGCGGGCCGGACGGCGGGCCTCGGGGGCGTTGTCGTCGAGCGCGCGCTGCAGCCGCGCGATCACCGCGTCGAGCAGGCCGGCGTCGATATCGGCGTCGAGGATCACCAGCGGCACGTCCAGCACCGCCAGCGCGGATTGCATGGCCGGCGCCAGTGCGTCGATGCAGTCGTCCAGCCATTCGGCCACGGCAGGATGGCCGGCGCGCACCTGCGTTTCGAGGTCGGCATGGCTGTCCACCGTCACGCCATGGTGCCGCAGGTGGCGCGTCAGCGCGTTGAGCGAGGCACGCGCCAGCAGGATGTCGCGGCTGCGCCCGCCGGGCGGCGCCGAGGCCAGCTTGCTGGGCGGCACCGGCATCATGCCGATGTCGCCGGCATTGCCCGACACACCGCGCACGCAATCGCCGTTGAGCACCACGCCGCCGCCGATGGCGGGGCCGAGGAAGGCATAGAGGAAGTGCTGGGCATGGTGGCCGCCGTAGAACAGCTCGGCCACCGCGGCGGCGGTGCCGTCGTTTTCGCCGAACACCGGCAGCTGCGTGGCATCGGCCAGCTCGGCGGCGAAGTCCACCGCGTCCCAGGCGCGAAAGGTAGCCTGGGACGCCGCGTCCTGCAGGTCCAGCTCGCGCAGCCAGGCGCCGAGGTTGTAGGGCTGGGCCACGCCCACGCCGAGCAGCCGCTTGCGCTCGGCCGGCGCCAGCTGCGCGCGCAGCGCGGCCACGTCGTCGCGCACCAGCGCCAGCGCCTGCTCGGGATGCGGCAGGATCATCTGGTGCGCGCGGCTGGCCAGGATCTCGCCGCCGAAGTCCACCATCACGCATTCGATGCTGGCGCGGTCCAGCCGCACGCCGATGCCGAACGCGCCCTTGGGCTCCAACCGGATCAGGCTGGCCGGCTGGCCGCGCTGCCCGTCCTGGCGGCGCCCCGCCGCGTGGATCAGGCCTTCCTCCGTGAGCGACTGCACGATGCTGCCCACCGCGGTGTTGGTGAGCTGCGCCATGCGCGCCAGGTCGGCCTTGGACGCCTCGCCGGCGTGGCGCAGGGCCAGCAGCAAGGCGCGCTCGTTGTAGAGCCGAAGGCTGGCGGAATTGACGCCGCGGCCGGATTTGCCAGAGGTCATGCTGTCTCCGAAGACTGTTCAGGCGCCGTGCGAATCACTTCTCGATCGGGTCGCGCTATTAATTAATTCACGTTGAATTAAATAAGATGGAGAGGCAGAACTCAAGAAAGGGAAAACCCGCGGAAACCGGTGGGCAGCCGCGCGCGTGTGGCCCACCATGCCTGCGCGGGGCGATGCGAAATCGAAAAGGCGCCCGTACGGGACGGCGCATGCGACGGCCCTACCCTGGCACGCCCACCGTCTCATGCACGGCGATGCCCTCGATGGGGTCCAGCGCGTCATGCCAGGGCGCGGCCGCGATCACCTGCCTGCCATGGGCATGGCCGGCGTTCCAGCGTGCCTCGATGCCATCTTCGCTGAAGTCGATATCCTTGGTCAGGTCTTCGCCGCCGAAGGGTGGCGCCTTCAGTTCCACCACGTGCATGGTGGTATGGCAGCCCCAGCCCAGCAACTCCTTGACCACGGGCGTGCCGCGCTCGGATTCGGGAATATGGCTGGCCAGTTCGCGGATCACGTGCCGCAGCCGGTGCAACTGCTTCTGGCGCGCCAGATGCGTCTCGGTGCGGCTCGAATACTGGATGTCCCGCTGCCGCCCCATCGCTTCCCAGATCGTCTGCGGCTCCGGCCCCTGCACCGGCCAGAGTTGCACGGCGAAGATCACCGAGTCACGGCGCGGGTAGTCGTCGAGCACGGCCTCGATCGGGGTGTTGGAACAGATACCGCCGTCCCAGTACGCCTCGCCCTCGATCCGGATGGCCGGAAATCCCGGCGGCAGCGCGGCGGATGCCAGCAGGTGCTCCATGCTCAGGGCGGCGTCGCGGTTGGTGTAGTAGCACATCCGCCCGCTGCAGACATTGACCATGCCGACGGTCAGCCGCATGTGCTTCTGGTTCAGGTAATCGAAGTCGACCAGCGCGCCGAGCGTCTCGCGCAATGGCGCGGTGGAGTAGAAGCCAGCCTGGTCCACGCCCAGCGGCATGCGCAGCCCCAGCCAGGCGGCGGGATTGGGCGCAAAGAAGTTCGGGATGCCCTGCGTGAGGGTGGCCAGGTTCTGCAAGGTGTTGTCCCCGCCCGAAAGCAGCCGCGTCAGCCCGAGCGGCCCGCGCTGCGCCACGCGCTCCCAGAACTCCCGCAGCCGCGGCAGGCGGTTCTCCGGCTTGTTGCCGGCGATGATCGAACCGTTGATCGCGCCGATCGACGTGCCGATCGCCCAGTCGGGCTCGATGCCTGCTTCGTGCAGCGCCTGGTAGACACCGGCCTGGTAGGCGCCCAGCGCGCCGCCGCCCTGCAGTACGAAGACCACCTGCCCGGGGATCTGCCGGCCGGGCGGGTCGGTGGCGCGATGCTGGTCTTCGGCTGGCTGGGTCCTGGTATCCATGGCGTCGGCTCCTGCGGTCAGGGGGGTGGATCCCGCGCGGGCTCTTGCGGCGCGAGCGGCAGGCGGACCTGGAACGTGGTCTCGCCGGGATGCGACTTGACGTGGATGGCCCCGCCATGCCGGTTGACCACGGTCTGGTAGGAAATATCGAGGCCGAGCCCCGTGCCCTGGCCCGGCGGCTTGGTGGTGAAGAACGGCTCGAACAGATGCGGCATGACATCGGGCGCGATGCCGGGGCCGTTGTCGATGATTTCGACCACGGCGCAGTCAAGCTCGCGGCGGGTGCGGATGACGATCGCGCGCATGATCTCGGAGATACGCTGCGCGCCGCGCCGCGTCTCTTCCATCAGCGCGCGCAGGTCCAGCGTGGCCACCAGCCAGTGCATGCAGGCGATGAACTGCGGCGCCGTCAGGTCTGCCGCGATCTGCGCCAGGCTGTCCCGGTCGATCGCCACCTTCACCAGGCACGGTGCCTGGTAGTGCTCGCCGTAGCCCAGCCGCAGGTCGCGCGCAACGGCGTCCACGACCTCGGGATCGTCGTCGACCGCGATGATGATGGGCTTGTCCATGGCGCTTTGCGAACTCGCAGTGGCGGCTCTGCAGCGTTGCCCCAGAGCCGCCGGGTGCCGGGTGGCCAGTTAAGCCTAGCACTTCAGACCGCACTTGCCAGTGCCATCTGCTCGCCCGGCCGGCGCGTTCGCCCTGTGCGGCACATGCCCCATGCGTAACAAAGCCCCTGCGGGAGCACGTGCGGTGCCATGACGAACATGCATGTCGAGCGCGGGCGACCGCAACCCGGCTGGCCGTGACTTTATTCGCCCGGCCTGTCACAAGCGGACCTCATGAAACGTCCTGTGCCACAGGGATGGCTACATGATGTCGCCGCCCCGAATTTCTCGACGAAGAAGGACACGACATGAAAGTGGTAATCATCGGAGGCAGCGGCCTCATCGCKGGCCGGCGGGAGAACTGCCCTGCCGGCCAGCGCCGCTTCCTGGCCCAGACCTCGATCGGGTAATCCAGGCCAGCTGCGGCGCTCTGCGCCATGGGTTCTACCCGATGGGGTCTACCCGTTGGGCTTTACTCGATAGGCTTTTCCGCCACGGGCAGCTGCATGCCGATGGCCATGCGGTTCCAGGCGTTGATCTGGGCAATCGTCCAGGACAGCTCGACGATTTCCTGATCGCTGAACTGGCACTTCAACGCATCGAAATCGGCATCACGGCTGCCGTGGTATTCGACGAGCTTCGTCATCGTCTCGGCCCAGTTGAGCGCGGCGCGCTCGCGATTGCTGTACAGGCCGGTCTCGCGCCACGTCGACAGGCTGTTGATGCGCTGCCACGTCTCACCTTGCTTGCGCAGATCGCGGGCATGCATGTCGAGGCAGAAGGCGCAGCCGTTGAGTTGCGAGACGCGGGTCTGCACGAGTTCGATCAGGCTCGCGCCGAGCGAAGACTTTGCCGTGGCGGCACTGACGCCGACCATCGCTTGATAAGCCTTGGGAGAGATATCGGTCCAGGGGAGTCGCGGCTGGTTCATGTTTTCACCTTGAGTAAGTGCTTGGGATACACATGCTCAAGACGTCTGAGGGGGCTGGTTTGTGACAGCGAGCTCCCGACCCAGCGCGGCGGCAATGCGCGCAAGCTTGTCGGGATTGCGCTGGACATAGATGCGCACGATGCGCTCACCATCCGTTTCGATGGCCAGGGCCGATTCGATCGCGCCGTTGATGAAGCGCAGCAGGCCCCATTGGCCATTGAGCGTGACGACTTCGAACTGCATGGCGCCGGGATACCGCAGCGTTGTGGCGAGGAAAAGCTGCGCGATACGCTGGCCACCGACGAGCGGAACGCCAAAGCTCGGCACCTTGCCGCCGCCATCGCCGATCAGCTGCGCGTCGTCGGCAAGCATCGCTTTCAGCGCGGTGAACTCGCCGCGTGTCGCGGCGTCGGCGAACCCGCGCAACAGGCGGAGCTGGGTCTCGCGGGGGACCACATGGCGGGGCCGCTCGTCCTGCAACTGTATCTTCGCGCGATGGACGATCTGCCGGCATGCGCTCTCGGTCTTGCCCAGCGCCTCGGCCACTTCGCCATAGTCTGCATCGAACACTTCCCGCAGCAAGAACGCTGCGCGGGCTTCGGGCCCCAGGCGCTCCAGTATCGCGAGAAAGGCGATGGATACGTCGTCGGCGCGCTCCAGGATGTGCTCTGGCGTGACCGGGGATTCGGACAGCAGCGGCTCCGGCAGCCATGTGCCAATGTAGTGTTCGCGCTGGACCTTGGCGGTGCGCAGCCTGTCGATCGCCAGGCGCGTGGTGACGGAAACCAGCCAGGCCTCCGTACTGTCCAGATCCTCGCTTGCGGCTTCGTGCCAGCGCAGCCAGGCGTCCTGCACGACTTCTTCTGCCTCGGCGGCAGAGCCCAGCATGCGATAGGCGATGCCCTGCAAGCGAGGGCGAAGGCGGGTAAAGGTGTCGGTCTTGTCGTTCATGGCAGCCTCTAGACGATTGGCACCCCCGGCTTGTGACATCCGCGCCGGTTCGGAGCCGGCGCCGGATAGCGAGCGCGGTGCGGGGGCGCGGCCTGGCTTCCGCATCGATACCAGACCTGATAGTAGACCGCCGACGGCGGCTCCGGGCATGCCGCGCCGTGCGCGTTGGCCGGTGCGGCGCGAACCGCGGCCAGGTGCCGGCAGCCCCGCCGGCGGCTCGCCGAATATGCGCCATGGAGCACGCTCAAGCTCAAACGGATACCGCGGCCACAGATCCCGGCGAGAAATGCCGGCTGGCTGTCACAAGGCTCGGCCGTACCGTCGGCAGGAACGCGGGCAAGGCCGGGCCGGCGGCGCGTTCCCGCACACCATGCGCGCATCCGCTGGGATGCGGGCGGGGCATGCCGGCCCGGTGCGGGCGCCACGGCACACCCGCCATCCGGCGTTCAATCCTCTTGCGCCGATAGCTCGGATGCGCGCTGGCGGAATTCAAACCCGCCTACGAACGATTCGAAATCCTCGATCGGCAGCGGGTGGCAGAAGTGGTAGCCCTGATAGGCATAACACCCCGCGCCGGCAAGAAAGTCCCGCTGCGCTTCGGTCTCGACGCCTTCGGCTATCACCTGCAGCCCGAGGCTGCGCGCAAGCGCCACGATGGTCTTGGCGATGACGGCATCGTTCGGGTCGACAAGGATGTCACGCACGAACGAGCGGTCGATCTTCAGCTGGTCCAGCGGCAGGCGCTTCAGATAGGACAGCGACGAATATCCGATACCGAAATCGTCCAGCGAGAAAACCACGCCCATGGCCTTGAGCGCTGACATTTTCTCGGCGATGTCCTGCACATTGTCCACCAGCACGCTCTCGGTCAGCTCCAGCCTCAGCCTGTTCGGGTTCGCTCCGGTCTGCTCGATGATGCCCAGCACCTTGTCGACAAAGTCGGGGGCGCGGAACTGGTGGACGCTGACATTCACGGCGATCGTGAGATGGGCCATCCCTGGCTGGCGCGCCCAGCGCGCCAGCTGGTTGCAGGCGATCTCCAGCACCTTGTTCCCCAGCGCAAGGATCAGCCCGGTCTCTTCGGCCAGGGGGATGAATTCGGCCGGCGACACGATGCCACGCACGGGGTGCCGCCAGCGCACCAGCGCTTCGGCGCCCGTGATGCGATTGTCGATGGTCACCTGCGCCTGGTAATGGAGCAGGAACTGGTCTTCGTCGATTGCCTTGCGCAGGCCGACCTCGAGCGCGGCCCGCTCCACCACGACGGCCTGCATGGTCGGATCGAAGAAGCACATCGCATTGCGCCCTCTTTCCTTCGATTTGTACATGGCGAGGTCGGCCTGCTTCAGGAGCTCATCGATGGAGGCCTGATGCCCCTTGAACACGGTCACGCCGATACTTGCGGTGCTGCGATACTCGATGCCGGCCAGATGATAGGGATTGCCGAGAACGGCGAGGATTTTCTCGCCCGCCGCTTCGGTCTGGCTGGCCGCTTCCTGCCGGTTTCCGCTCAGGCCTCCGAGCACGACGACGAATTCGTCGCCGCCTACCCGTGCCACCGTGTCGCCCTCGCGGACGCTGGCGGTCAGGCGCTCGGCGACTTGCTGCAGCAGCAGGTCGCCCTTGTCGTGGCCCAGCGTATCGTTGAGCGTCTTGAAGTTGTCTACGTCAACGAACAACAACGCGCCGGAGGCTTCGCTCTGCGCGCTGACCGCGATGGCCTGCTTCAGGCGATCGGCCAGCAAGGTACGGTTGGGCAGCCGCGTCAGGGCATCGAAGAAGGCCAGTTCCTTGATCCGGTCTTCGGCGATCTTGCGCTCGGTAATGTCGTGATGCGTGCCGACATAGTGCGTCACCCGCCCGTCCCGTCCGCGCACCGCTGCAATCGTGAGCCATTTCGGGTAGATCTCGCCATTCTTGCGGCGATCCCAGATCTCGCCCTGCCATCCGCCCACGCGGTGGATGGTGTCCCACATGTCACGGAAGAACGCTTCGTCATGACGCCCCGACTTGAGTATGCGCGGCGTCTTGCCCACCACCTCGTCGGCCGTGTAGCCGGTACCCTCGGTGAATGCCGAGTTGACGCGCAGGATAGTGCCGCTGGCATCGGTGACCATCATGCCTTCCAGCGAATCGAAGGCGACCGCGGCGATACGAAGCTCGGCGTCGAGCAGCTTGCGCTCGGTGATGTCGCGCCCGCTGAGCCGGAAGCCCGTGAACATGCCCCTGGCATCGTGGAATGGCCCCCAGGAGACGGAAAGCCAGAGCAGCGAGCCATCCTTGCGCAGGCAGCGGAACTCGAGATCGTCGCCGCGAAGCCCCTGGCGCCCCTTCAGGAGCTCAAGCGCGACACGCGGAAAATCTTCGGGATGGACCAGGGTGCCGGCGAAGTCGCGCATCGCCAGGCATTCTTCCACGGCGTAGCCGGTGTACTCCATGACCGACGGATTGATCCAGCGTGGCTTGCCGTCCAGCCCCCACCAGATCTCCAGGTTGACCGTGCAGTCGGCGATGGCGCGGAATTTCTCTTCGCTCTCGCGGAGTTCCCTGGTCATGTTGGAGGCCAGCCGCAGCGCGCGGCTGCGGCCTGTCACCATGACCCAGGCCAGCAGCGCGAGCAGCAGGCTCAGGCCCGCGCCCGTGCCGGCGATCAGTGTCTGCGAGTTGCGTCCGAAGCGGGCCTTGAAGTCATGGTGGGCGGCCATGGAGAGCATCCAGTTGTGCCCTCCCACGACCAGGTACTCACTGGCCGACAAGGCTGAACCCGGGTGCCCCGCCCTGGCGTCGGGCGAACGATAGAGAAGTGCCGCCGTGGATGGCTCGACACCGTCGTAGATGGTCAGAGAGAGGCCGGGCGGCTGCTCGCCGTAGAGGCTGGCGATCACCTCCCGCATGCGGAACGACGCGTAGACCCAGCCCACCAGGCTGGCACGACGCTGGGCGACGGTATCCTGTGGCTGGCCGCGCGCATATAACGGGAGGTACATCACGAAACTGGGGTCCTCGTCCGCCTGCGCGTCCACGGCCAGCTGCACCTTCCCGGACACCGTGGCCAGGCCCGAATCGCGCGCCCGTTCCATGGCGAGCCGCCGCTCGGGGCTGGCCCAGGCGTCGAAGCCGAGCACGCGCGCCTTGGCTTCGGCATACGGTTCGCGCTGAATGATCGGGGCGTAGCCGCCGCGCGCGCCGTCGGGCCGGATGTCGTAGCCGGCGATGCCGAGCCGGCGCATTGCCTCGACATGGGCGTCCTTGCCGGGCGCCGACACCCACTTGACGACGCCGACGGCCTGGATGCCGGACAAGTTCCCATCGAGGTTGATCGCGCCGACGTAGTCGCGGAAACTGCCGCGGTCCATCGTGCCGGTGGCGGCAAACATGCCATGCACGCCCCGCAGCATCTGCTCGTAGGTGGCCATCCGCTGCTCGATGCGGCTGACGGCATCGCCCAGCGCGAAATCGAACTGGGACTGTACTTCATGCCGGGAGGCTTGCCGTTCGTGGTCCCAGACTGCCCATGTCACACCGAGCCCGGTGCACAGGATCAGCAAGGGGAGCAGGATCAGGCGAGCCCAGCTCACAGCGGTGCCTTGAAATCGACCATGGAGTCGACCAGATCGCGCTTGAAGTACTTCTCGAAGATCCGGCGCACGGTGCCGTCCGCGCGCATGTCGTTCACCAGCGCACGCCACTTGTCCTGCTCGGCCACCGGCAGCGCCTTCTTCGACATGATCAGGCCGTGCGGAACGGYCGGGTCGTTGAACTCGACGACCGCGGTGACATCGCGAATCCGCTTTGCGTCGAGAGCCGGGTAGTCGAAGGGCTCGATGATCATGCCCTGGATGCGCTGGCGCACCAGCGCCTCGTACAGCGGCTCCAGCCCGCCGGCCTGGCTGACGCGGTTGGCTGCCGCGAGCTTGTCCACCAGCTGGTTGGCGGAATCGCTGTAGCGGAAACTGCGGATCACGCCGAGTTGAAACTGGTCGTTATGCTCGAAATCGGACAGCTTGCCGATGCCGGCGTCCTTGCGCACCAGCAAATAGTATTTATTGCTGAAGTACCAGGCGAAGGAGGCGTACTGATTGCGTTCGGCGCTGGCGATGCCGGACAGGCTGAAATCGAGTGCGCCGGACTCGATCAGCTTCCAGATGCGGGCGCGCGACATAAGGCTGACCCTGACCTGGCAGCCGCTGCGCCGGACCAGTTCGTCGGCGAAATCCTTGTCGATGCCTGTATCGGTTTCGAGCGAATAAAGCAGGCCATGGTCATGCAGCGCTAGCGTGAACGGGCGTGAGCAATCAGGTCCGCTCGCGACTGCGGTGCCCAGACAGCACAGCGCAAGCAGCAACCCGCAAAGTCCATGTCGTATCACAGCCTTACCCCGCAAAATTGTATTGATGCAAATCGTCTTCTTATGATCGCGGCCGGTGCCGGGCCCGATGCCGCGATAAGTCCTGCCTGTTTTCCTTGCCCCGTCAACCCGGCGGGCAAGACTCCATTTCCCTCCGCGCCCGGTCCCCACCGGGCACTACCAGCATTGCGCGCTGCCAGGCCGGGAAGCCCTTGAATGCGGCTTTCTCCGGCGCCCTGCGGAAAAACAACCCGCAGTGGCCGCATCGCCCCGCAATTATCCAGCAATAGCGCGGATACTGCCGAGGCATATCAACTGGCAGAGCCAGCATGCTCTCACGCGGGTGCCTGCGTGGGAAGTGTCAGGCCGCATTCCACGCTCGCCCTTCCTGCCAGCGCGCGCACGCCGCGCAACACTGTATATGCATCCAGTATTGCACGCAGGGGCATGATCAGGGCCGCGCCGCATGGCCGGGTGCCATGACGCGGGTGGGTCGGGATGGTGGGGATGGTGGGGATGGTGGTGCCGAAGACCGCGACCCATGCGGGCCGCCTGCCCGGGAGGCCATCGGGGCGGCGGCGCCAACCGCCGCGTCGGGCGGGCGCCGCCGCCCCTGGCCGGGCACGGCGCTCAGGCTCGCGCGTCCGCCGGCGTCCGGGGATGCGGCAACGAGCCTCGCCGCATCAGGCCCGCAGGGCCGCCAGGACTTGGGGGTTGGCGATGTTCTGCGGCGAGCCCGCAAAGAAGGCGTTGATGTTGTCGAAGGCGGTGCCGAAGTACGCCTCATAGTTGTCGCGCTCGACAAAGCCGATGTGCGGGGTGCAGAGCGCGTTGTCAAGATGGAGCAAGGGATGCCCGGCGTCCAGCACCGGTTCTTGCTCGTAGGCATCGACCGCGGCAAAACCCGGGCGGCCGGCGCGCAGTGCCGCCGCCAGCGCCCCCGGCGCCACCAGCTCCGCGCGGCTCGTATTGACCAGCAGCGCGGTCGGGCGCATGCGCGCGAGGTCGGCCGCGCCGATCAATCCCTCGGTCTCGGCGTTCAGCCGGATATGCAGGCTGATGATATCGCTTTCGGCAAAGAAGGCATCCCGCGACGGCGCCACCTCGAAACCGTCGGCCCGGGCGTCCGCCACCGACCCTTCCCGGCCCCACACCCAGACCTGCATGCCGAAGGCCCGGCCGTAGGCGGCGACCTGCCTGCCGATGCGGCCATAGCTCCAGACGCCAAGCCGCTGGCCCCGCAACTCCTGCCCCAGCGCGCCTTGCCAGCCGCCGCTGCGCAGCCGGTTGACCTCGGCGACCAGGTGGCGGCGGCTTGCCAGCATCAATGCCCACGTCAGCTCCGCCGTGGCAGCGCCCGACCCCGTGCCCTCGGCCACCGCGATCCCGCGCGCCGTGCAGGCATCCAGGTCGATATGCCCGGCGACCTTGCCGGTCTGGCTGATCAGCCGCAGCCCGGGCAGGCGGTCGAGCAGGGCCGCCGTGATCTGGGTGCGCTCGCGCGTCAGCACCAGCGCGTCGGCTGCGCCGAAGCGGTCGGCCAGCGCATCGAGGGTCTTGACGTTGTCATGGAAGACGGCGACGTCGTGACCGGCGAGCCGGGAAAAGCAGCGCAGCTCACGGACGCAGCGCTGGTAGTCGTCGGGAATGACAATTCGCATGATTGGGGCTCCGGAGGGATCTTGCTGGAATTGCTGGAATTGCTGGAATGATCGGGCTTGTCGGGCTTGTCGGGCTTGTCGGGCTTGTCGGGCTTGTCGGGCTTGTCGGGCTTACTGGAGGGCGATATGCAGTTGCTCGACCACGCCCCGCCAGCTGGCCAGGTCCTTGCGGATCAGCTCGCCGAACTCGGCCGGCGCCATGCCGCCGGGCTCGATGCCTTGTGCCTTCAGGTAGCGCTGCCCGGGCTCGCTCTGGATAGCGCGCCGCGCTTCCTGGTACAGCCGCTGCTGGATATCGGCCGGCGTGCCGCTACGGACCAGGATGCCATACCAGGCGTGGATATCGAATCCGGGATAGCCGGAGGCGGCAATGGTCGGGACATCGGGCAGCACCGACGCCCCGCGACTGGGGGCCAGCGCCAGGGCGCGCAGCTTGCCCGACCTCAGGTAAGGCAAGGCGGTCGGCACGTCGAGGAACATGAACTGGATCTGCCCGCCCAGCAGATCGGTCAGCGCCGGCGAGGCGCCGCGGTAAGGCGCGTGCACGGCGCGGATGCCCGCGCGCTGCGCGAACATCGCGCCGGCAAGATGGGCGGAGGTCCCATTCCCGGACGAACCGTAGTTCATGGTACCGGGAGATTTGCGCGCCATGTCGACCAGGTCCTGCAGCGTGCGGGCCGGATAATCACCGCGCACCACCAGCGCATGCGGGATGAAGCCGACCACCGTGACCGGCGCGAAGTCCCGGTCCGCCGCGAAAGGCAGCGTCGGCATCAACGCCGGATTCGTGACCAGGGTGATCGACGACAGGACCATGCTGTAGCCATCGGCCGGCGCGTTGGCAATGGCACCGAGGCCGATGATGCCCCCGGCGCCCGGCCGGTTTTCCACCACCACCGGCTGCGTCAGCCTGGTACCCATCTCGCGCGAAAGCATGCGTGCGATGCCATCGACGGGGCCACCCGCGGCGAACGGCACCACCAGCCGCAGCGGCTTGTCCGGAAAGCCGCCAGCCTGCGCGCGCGCAAGCCAGGCGCCGCAGAATGCCGCGGGCGCGGCCAGCAGCAACGCCCTGCGGCGACGAAGAATGTGGGCCATGCCAGGTCTCCTTGTTCTCGGCGCCAGCGATGCTGGCGTGCCGTATTTCGGCCGAGTTTAGGAGAAGCTACTGTAAAAACCACCGGTCATTTCCGGCCAATGGAAATGCGGGCGTTTGCACCCCGATCCCGGGGCGCCTTGTCTCATACATTGAGTATCCCGGCATGCCGCACCGCCGGTGCCCCGCGAGCCTGCGACGCCCTCGCCCACACGAAAAGAAAAGGCCGGAAGGCATGATGCGCGGCGCAAGCCCGCAGCGTCACACGGCGGCCCGCAGGGCCTGGGCCGCCGCGACCATATTGGTCAGGGCCGGGATCACCTCTTCCCACGCGCGCGTCTTCAGGCCGCAGTCGGGATTCACCCACAGCCGTTCGGCCGGAATACGCTCTGCCGCCTTCTTCATCAGTTGCACGATGTGCTCCTGCGTCGGAATGTTCGGCGAGTGGATGTCGTAGACGCCCGGGCCGATCTCGTTCGGATACCTGAAGTTGTCGAACGCGTCGAGCAGCTCCATATCGGAGCGGGAGGTCTCGATGGTGATGACGTCCGCGTCCATGTCGGCGATCGACGCGATGATGTCGTTGAACTCCGAATAGCACATGTGGGTGTGGATCTGGGTCTCGTCCTGCACGCCATTGGCGGTGATACGGAAGGACTCCACCGCCCAGCGCAGGTACTCGCTCCACTGGGCCTTGCGCAGCGGCAGGCCTTCGCGCAGCGCCGCCTCGTCGATCTGGATCACGCGCACGCCGGCCTTCTCGAGGTCCAGCACCTCCTCGCGGATGGCAAGGGCGAGCTGGTGGCAGGACACCGAGCGCGGCTGGTCGTCGCGCACGAAGGACCAGTTCAGGATCGTCACCGGGCCGGTCAGCATGCCCTTCATGGGCTTGGCGGTCAGCGATTGCGCGTACTTGATCCACGCCACCGTCATGGCCTTCGGGCGGCTGATGTCGCCGAACAGGATGGGCGGCTTCACGCAACGCGAGCCATAGGACTGCACCCAGCCGAACTGGCTGAAGGCGTAGCCGTCGAGTTGCTCGCCAAAGTACTSGACCATGTCGTTGCGCTCGGSTTCGCCGTGCACCAGCACATCCAGGCCAAGCGCCTCCTGTTCGCGCACGCTGCGGGCGATCTCGGCCTGCATCACGGCCCTGTAGCCGGCTTCGTCGAGCTCGCCACTGCGGAACTTGCTGCGTGCCTGGCGGATGTCGCCGGTCTGCGGGAACGATCCGATGGTGGTGGTCGGATAGGCCGGCAGTTGCAGCAGGGCCGCTTGCTTGGGCGCGCGCGCCGTATAGGGGCTGGCGCGCCTGCCGAGCGCGGCGTCGAGCCTGGCGATGGCGGCCTTGACGGCAGGATTGTGCACGCGGGGCGAGGCGCGACGGCTGGCGATGGCGGCCTGGTTGCCGGCCAGCGCGCCGGCCACGGCTGCGCGTCCCTGGTTCAGCGCCCTGGCAACGACTTGCAGCTCGTCGAGCTTCTGCTGGGCAAAGGCGAGCCACGAGCGGATGTCGGCGTCGAGCTTCTGTTCGCTGTCGAGATCGACCGGGACATGCAGCAGCGAACAGGACGGTGCCACCCACAGCCGGTCGCCCAGCTGTGCATGGACCGGCTCCAGCCAGTCGAGCACCGCCAGCAGGTCGGACTTCCAGATGTTGCGGCCGTTGATCACGCCCAGCGACAGTATCTTGTCCGCGGGCAGCCTCGCCACCAGCTCTTGCACTTCGGCGCGCGCATTGATGGCATCGAGGTGCAGGCCTTGCACCGGCAGTTCGAGCGCCAGCGGGAGATTTTCCAGCAGCTGCCCGAAGTAGGTCGCCAGCAAGACCCTGACCTTGCCCTGCTTCAACGCCTGGTACGCCGTGACGAAGGCTTGCTGCCATGCCGCGCCGAGTTCGGTCACCAGCGCCGGCTCGTCGATCTGCACCCATTCGATGCCTTGCGCGGCCAGCTCGGCGAGCAGCTCGGCATAGACCGGCAGCAGACGCGGCAGCAGCGCCAGTTTGTCCGAATCGTCCTTGGCCTTGCCTAGCCACAGGTAGGTGACCGGACCGATGATGACAGGCTTGGCCTTCACGCCGAGGGCCCGTGCCTGCGCGAGCTGCTCCAGCAGGCGGGAGCTATCGAGCGAGAACTCGGTGGCCGCGCTGAACTCAGGGACGATGTAGTGATAGTTGGTGTCGAACCACTTGGTCATCTCGCCCGCGGCGACGCCGCCGCCGCAGCAGGCGCTGTGGTCTTCGGTACCCCGGGCCGAGCGCCCGCGCGCCACGCGGAAGTAGTTGTCGAGTGCATCGCCATGGAAGCCGCGCACGCGCTCGGGCAGGTTGCCAAGGGTGAAACTCATGTCGAGCACCTGGTCGTAGAAGGCAAAGTCGCCTACCGGCACCAGGTCGAGGCCAGCCTGGATTTCCCAGTGCCGCTGCCGCAGCTGCGCACCCAGCGCCTTCAGCTCGTCGCGCGAGGATTGCCCCTTCCAGTAGGACTCTTGCGCAAACTTCAGTTCGCGCTTTGCGCCGATGCGCGGAAAGCCGAGGTTGTGTGTGATTGCCATGATGGAGCGCTCCGTAAAGATCGAGGGCCATCATAGGTCTTTGCAAACATGAAATAAATTGGCATTATTTCATCAGGTTATTAGTCTGGCTCATATCAGGCACGGGCGCCGGGCCTGGGAACCTGCGCGCGCCGGGGGCATGCCGAGGCTCAGGCGGCCAGCGCCAGCACCGCCTTGTGGCGGGCCACCCGGCCCGGCTAGATGCCCAGTTGCGCGAACACGTTTCGCCATCGGTCTTCGCCGCTCTTGCGATCCTCCCACCCGGCCGGCTGGGCGACCGCGACCAGAGCCGGCGCCAGCGCGTGCGAGTAGGTCTGGAAAGGGTAAGGCGTGAAGTGCATGAACCGCATCTCGAAGTCGAACGCCGCATTCTCGAAGCGATTGCTCGCGTAGGAAGTCTCGGCCCTGTAGGCCTGGTCGAAATTCGCCACGGTCTGTTCCTGGAACTGGTGGTACAACTCGTGCGCCTGCGTGCTGCGATATTCGAGATAGGAGTTGCCGATATTGTCCTTGTTCATGGTGATCGTTCCGTGAAACTGACTGCCAAGGACGCTTCCGCTCGGATTCATGTTGCTGACGTAGTTCACCTTGTCGAAGTTGGCCTTGTTGTTCAGGGCGGCCTGGACCTCGCGCTGGTTTTGCTTTACCCGCGGTGAGTTGTTGGGGTCCTCCCAGACATTGCGCATCATGATGGCGTTGCCGATGGCACTCCCGATCATTGCGCCGGCAATCCCCGCCGCAGCCCCGGCCAGGATGTCCCAGTTGCCGGAATCGACAACCTGCGCCATGCCCGCGATGGTGGTGGTGCCTGCCGCAGCCGTGCTCAGCATCACCAGGACCGCCTGGCGCGCCGTCGTACCGAGGAGGGTGCCGCTCAGCGCGGAAATGCCCCACAGCGCGCCACCGCCTATGCCGCCGGTGAGCGCGCCGAGCAGTCCGCCCACCACGGCACCCTTGGCGCCGCCGTCGATGCCGCCGGCCACGGCACCGCCCGCCAGCCCGCCGGTTATGCCCGCAAGGACAGGATTGCCAGCCGAGACCACGAACACGAACGCGCCGACCATGCCACCGACCAGCCCGCCAAGCGCCGATCCGAGCGGCGAGAGGCCGGAGGGATCGACGTAGACCATCGGGTTGTTCCCCGCGTAGGCGTACAGGTTAAGCAGCCCCGGGGTTGCCAGGGCCAGCTCCGGCGCCGTCAGGTAGAGCGGGTCCGGGCTGACGAAGCGGCCTATCTCCGGTGCGTAATTGCGTGCTCCGAAGTGATACAGGCCGCTGATCTCATCGAGGATCTTCCCGCCGAACGCGCATGGCACCGCCACCCCGCCGGCTCCCCCCGCCTCGCCGAAGGGATGGAAGAAGCGGCTGCCCGCCAGGGCGCCGGCCGCATCCGTCAGTACCATGACGTGTCCCAGTTCGTTGCCGTGGAGCCAGGTCCGCCCGCCGGCCTGGTCGATGGCGATCGGCGCGCCGCCGGCGCACAGGTAGCGGCGCACCGCGCCGTCGTCGTCCTCCTCGTAGAGGCCCGCCAGGAACAGCGTGCGGCGCGCCGCACCGGCGACGGTTGCCGTGCGCCAGACGCGCTCGCCGACGGCGTTGTAGCGATAGGCGACCGTGGCGCCGTCCGCGCGCTGGACGCCGGCCAGCCGGCCGAAGGCGTCAAACATCAGGTCGCGTCCCGGCAAGCGCACGACGTTGCCGTTCGCATCGTGCGCGTAGAGGGGGACGAGGTTGCCGCCGTCCAGGATGCCGGCGATGCGGTTGCTGCCGGGCGGCGCGTAGACGATGGGCGCGGCGGCGTGGGTCGGGTAGACCACGACGTTGTTGGCGGCATCGTAGGCGTAGCGCCGCACGTAGGCGCCGACGGCGGCCGATCCCCCGCCGTCCACTTCGAGCAGCCGGTAGCGGCCATCCAGGATGAAGCGGCGCGGGTGCGGTGCGTCGGGGCCGGGCGGGCGGCCATCGCGCTGGCCCAGCACGTTGCCGACGTTGTCGCGGTCGTAGCTCAGGTCGTGCAGCACCTCCCCCGCCGGGCCGAGCACACGCAGGCGGGCCAGGAAGCGCGTCAGCGGATCGTAGTCGAGCAGGGTCTGCACGCCGTTCGCGGCGCGCATCGACGTCCGGCGGCCGTGCGCGTCGTATGTCAGCGCGTCGAGTGCGCCCGGCACGGCGGCAAGCCGGCCGGCCCGGTCGTACTGGAACGTGACCTCGGCGCCGTCCGGATAGCGGATGGCGGCGACCTGGCCATTGGCCTGATAGCGGTGCTCCAGCGTCCAGCTCCGGCCAGGCGCGCTCAGCGTGCGGCGCGTAGGCCGACCCCGGGAATCGTATTCGAAGGCCCATTCGCCCGCCTCGTCGTGGGCGGTGCTCAGCCGGCCCAAGGCGTTGGGCAGGTCCGGTGCGTCATACACCAGGTTCTGCGCCAGCATGCCATCTACCGCCGTGCCGGTCGGCCGACCGAGCGCGTCGCGGGCGATGGCGATGCGCCGGCCGGCAGCGTCGGCGCTGCGCACCAGTTGCCCGCCGGCATCGTAGTAAAACAGGTGGCTGCCCGCGTCCACATGGTCGAGGGCGAGCCGGTTGCCCGCGAGATCGAAGCGCTGGCCCAGCATGCGGCCACCCGCCGGGCCGGTTGCCTCGACGAGTTGCCCGGCCTCGTCGTAGCGGTAGGCATGGCTCGTGATCAGCCCGTCGTGGAGCTCGGTAACGCCGACCAGCCGCCCCTGGCCGTCCAGGCGGTGGATGGTCGGCGTATCGAAGAAGCCGCGGGCGACGTTCGCGGGCGACGCGTCGGTATCGTTGGCGTCGTAGGTGACCGTGCGGAATGGCTCGTAGAGCGAGCGCGTGCTGCGCCCGCCGGGCAGTCCGGCAGACACGACCCGGCCAATCGCGTCGTACTGCAACGTCGTGACCCCGCCCGCGGGCACCGGCCCGAAGTCCAGCGAGCCGGCAATGGACGGCTCGCCGCGGCTGGCAACCCAGCCGCGGCTGTTCAGCGACTCGAACGCCGACACCAGCACGCTGGCCTCGTCGATCATGGCCCGGGTCTGCCGCACCTGCCCGCTGCCGTCATGGAATACGCGTCGCCGCAGCGGCGGCATGCCGTCGGCCAGTTTCTGCTGCAGCTCGACATAGGGCGGTGACGCATCAAGGTGGTACGACACGGTCTCGCCCGGATCGGCAAGCGAGTCGCCCGGGAAGGCGAGCGCGGTGACGCGGCCCAGCGCGTCGAAGCCGAAGCGCCAGACCGCGCCGTTGGCGTCCGTCATCTCGTCCGGCTGGAGCGCCGCGTCGTCCCAGCGCAAGCGGGTGACATGGCCGGCCGCATTCTGGAGCCGGACGGGAAAGACCCCGGCGGCATCGCTCGCCAGCGTGGTTTCGTGGCCGAGCGGATCGCGGGTGGCGGCGAGGTTGCCGCGGGCGTCATAGCTGTAGCGGCCGGCGTCGGACCAGACTGCGCCGTCCTCGGTCCGGTAGCCGAGCGCGGCGGCATCCAGCCCTTCGGCGCCGTAGTGGGCGGCGAAGTCTGGCTCGTCGAGCACGCGCACGCTTTGGCGGACAAGATTGCCGGTGGTCGCCTGGCCGGGCGGGAGTCCGGTGAATGGCTCGCCATCGTAGTAGTAGCGGCGCTCGCGCACCAGGGCGCCGTCGCCGCGCCGCTCGGTCACCCGCGACGGCAGCGCGCTCGGCCGTCCATCCGGCGTGCGCGCGAATTCGACCTCGCTGACCAGCGTCAGCGGCGCCGGGCCGTTGGCCGACATCTGGTCTCGCGTGACGTTGCCGCTGTCGTCGAACGCGTAAAGATGCTCGATGACCACCGGCCCCTCCGCCCCGCCCGGGGCCTCGTTGCGGATGGTGTGACGGTGCACCGTGGCGACCGGCGTGCCGTCGGTGCCGTGTTCGGCGACATTTGCCGCCCACGCACTGCTCGAGCGGCGCATCACCGGACCGCCTGGCGGGCCTTGCGTGGTCTCCAGCATCTTTCCCCAGCGGGCGACGGCCAGCGCGCGTTCGTCGCGGCCCAGGCCGTCCGTCGGCGTCGCATCGAAGCGCATCGCCGTCAGCAGAGCCGGCGCCGTGGCGTCGCCATGATCGACCAGCTCGACGCGGCCGAAGCCGGCGAAGCGCCGCTCGCGCCCGTCGTAGACGCCTTCGTGATAGCGAATCTCCTGCCATGTGGACAGGCCCGCCAGCGGATCCTCCTGCCGGACCTCGGCGACCACCTGCACCGGAAACGGCAGGAAGGTGTTCCAGGGATGCCCTTCGGCCCGGTCACGCGCGGCAAACTGGCTCGAACTGCTGTAGCGGATGCGCGTGTGCTTGCCCAGGCCGTTGTCGATGGCCGACAGCAGGTAGGGCTTCTCGTCGCCCCCGAGGTCAAGGAAGAAGTAGCGCGTACGCGGGCGCCGCTCCGACTCGTAGCTCCACAGCACGCCGGCCGTCCCCGCACCGAGCATGTCGGCCATCCGCACGTCGGCCCCGCCGCTCGGCGGCGCGTTCCCGAGCCGGACAGGCGCGGCAAAGCCGGTACCGGTGCGGTTGATCCAGACCGTCACGACATCGCCTTCCACGACGACGAGATCGGCCAGCCCGTCGCCGTTGACGTCGCTCAGGAAGATGCGGCGCGGCTGTTCGGGCCGCGCGAAGGCCGGGGAGCCGGCGAGCACCCGCCGCCTGCCCCAGCGGCCGAGGCCTTCGTACGGCCAGTAGGACACCTCGCCGGACCTGACCAGGACGATGTCGGCCAGGCCGTCCCCCGTCATGTCGGCAAGCTGGACACGCGGGTCCGCGAGCGACACGTCGGGAAAGGCATCGATATCCCGCACGCGCGGGATCGGCGGCAGCGACTCCCAGCCCTCGCTGCCACGGTTGAGATGCAGGACGAAGGCCGATGGCGTGGTGCGCAGCAGGTCCACCTGTCCGTCGGCATCGAGATCCACGAGGCGGTTGTTGGGATCGCGCAGGCTGTAGGCCGGAGCCCGGCGGTAGCGCTGGAACGGCCCCCATGTGGCCGGGCCGGTCTTGGGAAAATAGCCGGTGTGCGGGCCCTCGGTCACCAGCAGGTCGGCGGCGCCGTCGCCATCGGCGTCGCCGAAGCTGGTCCCGGGCGCGCCGAGGTGCGCGCCGTCGGGCAGGCTGCGGATCTGCCGTGGCGCATCGAAGCTGCCATCGCCGCGATTGGCCCAGTAGCAATGGCGCTGGTCGTCGATCTGCACGATGTCCGGCAGGCCGTCGCCGGTGCAGTCGAGCAGGTCGGTGCCGGGCAAGCCGAGCGGCGCCAGCGCAAAGCCCAGCGGGTTGACCAGCGGGCGGCACCGGCCGGTCTCTGGCCTGAAGCTGGTGTAGCCGAAGGTGAGCGGCGGCATGGTGGCCGTCTCGCCGGCGCGATGGCCGGTCAGCTGGATCTGCCGCAGCAGCGACAGCGGCGTCTCGGCGGGCTCGGCATAGCTCAGCGCGTAGCGGCGGATCAGGCTCTGGCCGGCGAGCCGGTCACAATGGATCTCGATCGACGTGCAGCGCAACGCCGTCGTGACCGGGAAGCCGTGCCTCGCCGTGGCGAACACATCGGGCCGCGGCGCGTAGGCAAGGACCACGCGGTAGGCTCCGTAGGCCACCTCGCCGAGATAGCGGTTGTTGCCATCGGCGACATAGCGGTAGCGGATCTGGTTGCCGTTGCGGTCCTCGGCCTCCTGCAGCGCCCACGCCAGGATGCGGTCCGGATGGTCGGGGTGGACGATGCGCGCCTCGCTGTCCACGCCATAGCGCTGGACGCCGCCCTCCTTCGGGAATATTTCCCAGTGGTCGCCGCGCTCGATGCGGGCGAACAGTTCGTCATAGCGGGGGCGCCAGCGCCCGTCGGCGAGCCGCACGAGTTCGCCGTGCAGGTCGAGGCGGAAGCCGTCGGTGTCGTCGTAGCGCACGAAGCGGCGCTCGCCGTCGCGGTGGATCGACGGCACGCCCAGCGCCCAGCCAAGGCCAAAGGCGCCGTTGGCCCCGCCGGAGTTGTAGGCCAGCGCCAGCGCCGGCCGGATGCCTGCCGGACCTGCCGGCAGGCGCAGGTCCAGGACATAGCTGCCGGTGCCGCGGTTATAGTCGGCCACGAAGTTGCCGCCCAGCCCGCGCACGTCGCCGCCGCCTTTGGGCAGGCTGACGCCCAGGGTGGACACGCCGGACAAGTGCGCCATGACGCCTCCTCACAGGCGGCTATGCATCCCGCACGGCCAGGTCAAGGAACCGCGCGGTCGGGTTCTTCCAGGCCAGCAAGCCAACCCGCCCGCCCACCGGTATCGACGCATCGCGCCCCGCGAGCACCGGCACGCCGTCGAGTGCGGCCACCAGCGCGTTGTCGACCACGGCCACGCTGAGCTGGTATGTCCGCCCGGCGTCATAGCCGGCGGCCGCATCCACGGCGGGCGTGTCGAGCTCGGCAAAGACGCCGGCCACCTTCTTGCCGAGCCGGCGGTAGCCCAGCGTGGCATCCATCAGGAAGTAGTAGAAATTGTCCGCATCCTGGTAGCGGAAGACCACGCCAATGCCGTCGTGGTCAGAGGCGAGGCGCGTGCGCAGGACCAGGTCCCGGCGCGCCGGCCAGCCGGCATCCGTCCTGCCGACCAGCATGGCGCCCGGCTTGGCCGCGCCGGCATCCTCCAGGGCGGCCGCGTRCAGGCCCGATTGCTGCAGGACGCGCTTGCCTGCCGGGTCGTAGCTCCACGCCCCGGGGCCGCCATCGGTGGCCCCCGGATCGTCGACGATCTCGAAGCCCGCCAGCGGGTCGGCGCCGAAATCGCCTTGCGTCACCGTGCGGCCGCGCGGCACGTACGTGTAGTTGGCAAAGACAGCGACATTGCGGATCTTGTCCCAGCCAAACCCGGCGGCAAAGGCGGCAGCGTTGAGCCCCGGGTCGATCCGGATGACCCACGTGCCCGCGAGCGGGCGGCCGCGCAAACCCGCGAGTGCCGCATCGGCGGTGCCGACCAGTCCGTTCGCGTCGGTCACCGCGTTGGCGCTGGTCCCGTCCAGCTCGACCGTCACGGTCAGGTTCGCCGGGGATGCGCCCTCGACGGTCTCGAGGTTCAGATAGAGGTCACGGACTGTCGGCCCGGTGTGGTTGAAGGGCAGGTACGCTTCGTCGATGGCATAGCGCATTTCCCCGGTGGACTGGAAATTGAAGAACTCGTCCGGGAACTGGAAGCGCAGCGACAGCCCGAGCATCTGCTCGTCGCGCCCGGCCGCCGCCAGCTCCGCCCTGACCACGCTCGCTACCTGGCCGCTGTAGTAGGCGTCGTAGTAGAGGACAAGATGGACGTTGGTGATGGTGCGGTAGTCAACGTCGTTCACCTCCGGCGGCAGGTCGAGGACCCAGCCGCCGGCGACGCCGCTGTTCTCGAACACGGCAAGGACCTGCTCCTCGGTCGAGGTGAAGACGAAGCCATCGCCGCGCAGGTCGAAGCGCGACAGGATCATGGTCTCCGCCTTCTGCACGCGCGTCTGGACCGCGCCGTTGCGGTTGCGGTCCAGGGAAATGCCGCTGCTGGTCAGGGTGCCGTGCAGGCCGTCGGCACCGACCAGCCCTTCGATCACCACTTCCACGCGGCGCAGCTTGCGGCGGTAGGTGCCCGGGTTCCAGCGGTCGAATTCGTCGAGCGCGGTCTGGAAGTCGAGCCGGCCGGTCTGCTGGAAGTCCCGGCGGAACTGGAACGGGTAGCGGTCCGCGAGGGCGATGCTGACCTTGACCGGCGCCTTCTTCGCGGTCTCCAGCAGGCGGTCGTAGCTGAACTGGTCGATGTCGGCGAGCAGCAGGTCGGCGGCCATCAGGCCGTCCAGTTCGCTGCGCGCGTAGTCGAAGCGGATCCGGTTCACCGTGGTGTCGTATTCGAACTCGTAGGCGCGCTCCATCAGGAACGCCGCGCCGATGGCCCAGTCGAGGTAGCGCCGGCTGATCTCGCGCTGGGCTTCGGCCAGGTTGTCCCACAGCTCGGGGGTCAGCTCCTGGTCCTCGAAGGCATTGAGCTGGCTCTTTGCCTGGGCGGCGCGCAGTTCGGCAAGCTGCTGCTGGGCCTGGGCTGCCCCGACGCCCTTTGCGGCGACCTTCGCCTGGGCATTGGCCAGGGCCAGGTCCCCGCCGAGCTGGTCGATCTTGCGGTCCATGTCGCGCAGTTCGAGGTCGCGGGTGGCCTTGTTGCGGCTGCGGTTCATGGTGCGCAGGATGTCGCCCTTGGACACGTCCTTCGTATAGTAGAAATCCGACGTGCCGGTGATCCCGGTATAGGTCTCGTGGACATAGGTGAGCTGGATGCCGAGCTGCTGGGCAAAGTCCGGATCGACATGCACGCCGCCGTCCGGCGCCGAATAAAGCGCACTGATCTCGTCATAGAAGGCGGTTTGCTCGGCAACGGCCTCGTAGTCGTCCCGCGACGCCTGCGCTTGCTCGATGCGCTGGGCAGCCAGCGCCGATGTCTCCTTGGCCACGCGCTCCTGCTCCTGGGCAAGGGCGACCTTCTGCTTCTCGACATTGACCGCCGACTGCTGCGCGGCCACGGCCTGTTCGAGGGTGAGCCGGGTGAATGCCTCCTTCTCCGCCGTGCTCTTGAAATTGAGGTAGGCCCGCTCGGCCTGGACCGCCTGGTTGGCGAAGTAGCGCGCCTGGTTCTGCAGGTAGCGCCACGGATGAATCGGGATGATGTCGTCCGGGAAGCCAAGATAGTTGATGCCGTTGGCGATCTGCTGGAGGCTGGCGAGCGCCTGCAGCACGAGGATGCGCCGCTGGTACCCGATGCCATCGAATTGCAGCCAGTCGGGGGCGTTCAGCAAGGCCATCGTCTCGGCCGCCAGCGGCGCGAAGCTGCCCGCGTAGAGGGGGCCGTCGATCACGTAGCCGCCGGGCACGACCTTGACGATCCGCTCATAGGCGAGCCGCGCGGAGGCGGGGTCCTGCTGCCGGTAGTAGCGGTCGCCCTCGGCCAGGTAGGTGCGGGCCAGCCGGGTCCAGAGCATGGGCCGTTCGATGGCGAGGTTCAGGTAGCGATAGTCGCGCGCGAGCACGAAATAGTTCGCCGCCAGGTCGTAGCGGCCCAGCGCATGATAGGTATCGCCGAGCGCCAGCGGCAGCACGAAGCCGCGCACCTGGGCGAGGTAGGAGATGAATATGCCCGGCACGGTGAGGTCGATGCCGAGGTCCACCAGCCTGGCGGCATCGATGCGCGGCTGGTAGAGCGCAGTTTCGAGCGCGGCGGCGCCGTTGTCCGACAGGTCGATCGTGATCGCCCCGTCCCGCCCGGCGACGTCGACCGCGATCACCGGTGCCACCATGCCGACCTCTACCTGGTGCCACGTCACACCGCTCCTGAGCAACAGCGGCAGCCCCGCCGTCCCGACCGGCCGCGTCACGGACGCACTGCCCGGATTCAGCGCCTGGGTCACGCTCCAGTCGAGCCGGGCCGGCAACTGGTTCACCGCCGCGGCGAACCGCGTGGCGGCCCCGGCGCCATCGCCCGCGAGGCTGCTGACGACGCCAAGGTTGTGATCCATCGAGGCGGCTACGCCGGGACTGCGAAGGTTGCGGTACGTCTCGGCAGCCCGCGAAAAACCGGCCTGCGCGCCTTCGATGTCGCCGCTGGCCAGCGCGATGGCGGCCAGGATGGCATGGCCATCGCCCTGCTCCGCCTCGTTGCCGGCGCCCAGCGCGTCCTCGGCATGCCGGCGGGCCAGGTCGAATTCGCCCTGCCGAAGCAGCGTCAGGCTCAGGGCCTGGGACCGCTGCGCCTTGCCGGTGCCGCCGGCGTAGCGTTCGGTCAGTTCGGCCACGCCCGGCGGCGGCTCGATGGGCGGCATGATGTCCGCCGTCGGGCCAAGGGATGGCCGCAGGCGATGGATGCTGGCACTGGCTTCGAGGATCGGCTGGACCAGTTCAAGCCTGGAGAGCAGCTCGGGAGCGAGCTTGCCGATCACAGGTGGGAAGACGGGCCAGACCAGGACCGGCAGCAGGCCCCACGCGGCCAGATAGTGCGAGAGCGCTTCGCCGTAGCGCTGCCGGAAGAACGCCGCGTTGCCCTGGA
This sequence comes from Cupriavidus sp. 05N38, assembly GCF_056397345.1. Classification (NCBI taxonomy): domain Bacteria; kingdom Pseudomonadati; phylum Pseudomonadota; class Betaproteobacteria; order Burkholderiales; family Burkholderiaceae; genus Cupriavidus; species Cupriavidus sp. 05N38. The sequence continues at coordinate 9,298 of NZ_JBFTNF010000057.1, read as the reverse complement.
GGACATGGGTCTGGATCGGCTGTTCGAGCGGCAGGTCCGAAGTGGGGTCGAGGATGGCTGCCAGGGAAAGTGACTTGGTGGTGTACACCTCGGCCAGGTAGGTCGGCATCCTGTGCTCCCGCGATCGATTTCACGCCGTGACAGCGAACGGCCACGGGCCATGCACCGCTACAGCCTAGTCGAAAGAACGGAAGATTCGTAGGAGAGGGCCAGCCGCGGGACGACCGCCGCCCCTGGTGAAAGCCGGCGGCTCCACTGTTCAGGGGCGGGACGCCAGGATCCCGGGTGGATCCAGTGCCTGGCGGCATAGCATAAGCAAATACTTATGCTTACGAGAAAAACGTTTAATTATCATTAATGCATTGCCATGGCTACGCTTGGATCGAAGTCACCAGATCCCGGGGCGTTCGATCATGGGCCAGTCAACCAGCTATCCAGGCACTGCTGCAGAGTCGATGCCGACACAATGGCATCAATGGCATCCCGGTGTCGACAGGGAGCCGCCTCTCGGCGCCCATCTCGTCACGGCGCGGCACGGCTACAGCCACCATGGCATCTATGTGGGCGATGGCAAGGTGGTGCACTACGCCGGTTTTTCCGGGTCGTTGCGTTGCGGCCCCGTAGAGGAAGTCAGCGTCGCGCGTTTCGCCGGCGGTCACGCACTTTCGGTCGAGCCCGGCCCCCGTCCGGTCTACCTCGCGAACGAAGCCGCGCAGCGTGCGCGCTCACGGCTGGGCGAGAATCGCTACAGGCTGCTGACCAATAACTGCGAGCACTTCTGTGCCTGGTGCCTTTATGGCGAAAGCCGCAGCGAACAGGTGCGCGCGTGCTTCATCGACCCTGTTGCGGCCCTGCGGACCGCGCTATGCCTGCTCACGGCATGCCTTGCGTCGGCTTCGCCGATGTGGCCCATCGGCACTGCCGTGGCCTGACCCGTGCCGGCCTGGCGCGGCATGGCCTTAGCGTGATTTGCCCCGCACACTCTTCCTGGCATTCCCGGCGCGAGGGGCGTCCTTGCCCGCCAAGGCGCCTGCGCCGTTCATCTGCTCCATCCACGACAGGGCGTCGACGTACGACAAGAACTGCTGGAGATATCCTGGCGACAGCTCCCGCATCAGCAAGAGCGCCCGGTGCACCAGGTGGTTCGAGTTGAGCGGGCCGGCATTGTCGGGAACCTGCTGCTGCGACTGCCGCAGTTGCCGGTCTGAACTGACCCTGAGCCTGGACCAGGTTTCCCTGAAATGATCGAGCACCTCCAGTTCGGGAAAGGCGGCTAGTCCGGGCCGGGGCTCCCTTGCTGCCGCGCCGCCGCCGTCAGCCGGCGGCCGGCCGGCGGCGTGGCTGGTGGCGTGACTGGCGATGTATTCGACAAGCTCGCCAAGCGCCCCGCGAGCGGGCGCGGGTGCCGCGGGCGCGCCAGCGGCATCGCCACGCTTGCGTGCGGCGCTTTCGAGATCGTCGCCATATGCCTTGAGCAGCTTGGACAGCCGGTCGTCCAGGAGGCGCCGCGCCTGGCCGCCGTGGCCGGCTGCCCGCCGGTCGAGCGCGTCCATGAAATGAAAGCGGATGGGATCGAGGCGATCGGCGCCGCGCTCGCGCCATGCGTCGAGCGTCGCCCGGGCGTGGCTTGTCCCGCCGCCACCGTTCCCGCCAGCCTGGGTCTCGTCATTACTCACGGGGCTTCACCGTCGCCCGGGATGGCCTGGGGATAGGCGCGATTTCCACCCGGCGGTTCTTCGCCTGCCCCACGGCATCGGCATTCGACGCCACGGGCTGTGCCGAGCCGAACGCGGCCGCAAATACCGAGGACGACGGAATACCGTCATCGACCAGCGCGCGGGTCACGGTCAATGCGCGCTGGGCCGACAGCTCCCAGTTGTCGGCGAACCGGCTGTTGCCCTCGCGCATCTGCTTGTCGTCGGTAAAGCCGCTGACCATGAGGATTTCGTCCCGGGCCTGGAGGTACGCGGACAGCGGGCCGGTGAGGCTCTTCAATACGTCCCGGCCCGCGGGCTGCAACTGATCGGAATTCAGCGCAAACAACACGTTGCCGCTGATGCCGATACGTCCATTGACCAGCGTCACCCGGCCCGCCGCCAGCGGCCCCGCCAGCGCGTCTTCCAGGGCCTTGCGGCGCTGCGTCTCCACCTGCCGCCGCTTGACCTCTTCCTCCAGCCGGGTCGAGAGTTCCAGCTGCACGCCGATCACGCCCACCAGGATCAGAACGAATGCCCCGAGCAGCACCGACATCAGATCGCCAAAGACGGCCCAGGTCGGTACTGCCGGCTCCAGCCCGCCGTCGATGTCCTCGCTCATGCTGCCTCGGTGCCGGCGGATGCCCGCTCGCCGGCGAGCTGTTGCAGGTCTTCGACGATCTGCTTTTGCGACAGCATGCTCAGGTCGATGACTTCCCTGGCCTGTGCCACGTAATACGCAAGTTGCTCGTCGCTGCGCGAAATGGACTTGTCCATGGCCGCTTCGATGCGCTGCAGGTGAGCCACCAGCTTGTCGTTCGACTCGCCAAACGACTGCACGGCGACGCCGAATGCTTCACCCAGGCTCGCCACCTCGACGGCGCTGCCGGTGACCTGCGCGGCCACTTCCGAGAGCTTCCCGGTTTCGGCCTCGACCTTGTCGGTGAACCGGGTGCCGACGCGATCGAGCAGCTCGGCCGACGTGGCGACCAGCGCGTCGACCGCCGTCCGTTGCTCGGTGGAGGCGTGATTCACGGCATCGAGCAGGGTGCCCAGCGTTTCCAGCAGGCGGCTGCGCTCCTCCAGTATCGCGTTGTCGTGGGCCAGGCTGTCGGAGAGCTTCTGGCGCAGTTCGCCGATGACGTCGGCCGCGGCCCTGGGCGCTTCCGAGGCGGCTTGCACCAGCCGGCCGATCTCGGCAATCGTCTCGCTGGCGTGTGCCTGCGTCCGGGACGAGATATCGCTTGCGGTCCGCGCCAGCGTCTCGCAGATTTCCTGCTGCCGGCTCGCCGTCTGCGTGCTGGTCTGTTCCCATTCCTTGCGCAGCGTGGCTGCCATCGCGGCGAGCGACTCGGTCCAGGCCGCCAGCCGCTGCTGGTCCCGCGATGCCAGGTCCGCCTGCAGTTGCGCGGCAGCCTTGGGGGCCTCGGCGGCGGCTTGCACCAGCCGGTCGATCTCGGCGATCGTTTCGCTGGCGTGTGCCTGCGTCCGGGACGAGATATCGCTCGCGGTCCGCGCCAGCGTCTCGCAGATTTCCTGTTGCCGGCTCGCCGTATGCGTGCTGGTCTGCTCCCATTCCTTGCGCAGCGTGGCTGCCATCGCGGCGAGCGACTCGGTCCAGGCCGCCAACCGCTGCTGGTCCCGCGATGCCAGGTCCGCCTGCAGTTGCGCAGCAGCCTTGGGGGCCTCGGCGGCGGCTTGCACCAGCCGGTCGATCTCGGCGATCGTATTGCTGGCGTGCGCATGCGTCTGCGACGAAATCTCGCGCGCGGTCTGGGCCAGTGCTTCGCAGATTTCCTGCTGCCGGCTGGCGGTGTGTGCGCCCGTCAGTTCCCATTCCKTGCGCAGCGTGGCTGCCATCGAGCCCAGCGATCCGGTCCAGGCCGCCAGCCGTTCCTGGTCGCGCGATGCCAGTTCCGCCTGCAGGGCCGCCGCGGCCTGCGGGGCCTGCGCGGCGATTTGCACCAGCCGGTCGATTTCGGCGACCGTGTTGCTGGCGTGCGCCTGCGCGTGGTCCGACATGTCGCGCGCGGTTTGTGCCAGCGTCTCGCAGATCGCTTGCTGCCGGCTCGCGGTCTGCGCCCCCGCCTGCTCCCACGCCTGATTCAGCGCCGTCGTCATCGCACCGAGCGTCTCGGCCCATACCGCCAGCCGCTGTTCATCCCGCGCTGCAAGCTCCGCCTGCAGGCCGGCATGTGACTGGCCCACCGCGCGCACCAGCGATGCCGAGTGCTGCTCCAGGGTCGCCGCGGCCGCCGCCAGGGCGTGCTGGTTGTCGCCTGCCAGCTTCGCGCTGACGCGTTCGTGCCGCGCCAGTACGTCGCTCCACGCCTCCGATACGCTGCCCGCCGCGGTCTCCAGGCGGGTCGAGACGTTTTCCAGCAGGCTGGCCGAGCGCTGCTCGAAAGTCGCGGCAAAGCCGTCGAGCGAGCCGCGCAGGTCCCGGGCAAGCGCCTCGTTCGCACGCTGCTGGCCCGCCAGCGCGTCGCCCCAGATCCCCGCCACCTTGGTCGTGGTGGCCTGGAATCCCGTGGACAGGCCATCGAGCTGACGCTGCACGGCCTGCGAGACAGCGTCGTGCAACGACGCTGTTTCGCGCGCAAGACCTGCCATCGTGGCCTCCACGGCCGGCTGCAGCGCCGCACCCGCCGCGCGGGCGCTTTCCGCGACGCCTTCCCTGAGCGACTGCTCCATGGCGCCGGCCAGGCGGCTGTATACGGCCTCGGCCTTGCCCTGGAAGGCGTCCTGGCTGGCCATCTGCCGCTCGTTCATGGCGGCGCTCTGCTGCTCCATGGCCGCCATCATGGCCTGCAGCCGGTCAACCAGGGCGGGCATCGCCTGCGCCTGCTGTTGCAGCAGCTTGAAGGATGCCTCGCGCTGATGGGCCTGCGAATAGATGCGCAACGTCGTCGCGATCTTGGCGTCCAGCATCTGCGCCGCCTGGATCCGCGCGTGCCGGCACAAGGTGGAAAGCAGCCCCAGCATCGCGGAAGTGGCCACGCCGGCGATCGAGGTGCCGAACGCAAAGCCCAGGCCCTTGACCGGTGCGGCCAGCGAATCGCGGATCGCCTGCAAGTCCGTCGCGCTTTCCAGCGCCATCCCGGTGCCCCGCAGCGTCACCACCATGCCCAGGAACGTGCCCAGCATGCCCAGCAGCACCAGCAGGCCCACCAGATACGGCGTCAGCGACGGCCCCGGCAAGCCCACGCGCTCACCCTCGATGCGCAGCCGCACCGCATTGCGCAGGCTGGGGTGCAATTGCTCAAGCCAGGAGCCCAGGCTGGCCGGCGCTTCGGACAAGCCTGCCACGGCGTGCGTCAGGCCGGATGTGGCCTGCTGATAGCGCCACAACTCGAGCGCGCCCGCCAGGTAGAAAGCGCCAACCAGCATCGTGACCGCCAGCGCCAGCGCATTCGAGCCGACATAGCCCACGCCGATCCAGCACACAGCGATCAGACCCGCCAGGAAAACAGCAAACTTAACAAGATATCGGGACATGGCGCCCTAATTAGCTGGTGCGAAAAGCCGCGAGCAGGCCTTCTACCGGTTGTAGACGAACTTCCAATTCAGCGAGCAACACGCTCTGCATATCCTTGCGGAACACTTCCAGCCATGCGCCGGGCGTCACCGCCGCGGGGCGTTCGGCGGCCTCGGCGGCCTCGGCGTCCGCCAGCGCCGCCTTCTCCGCCCGGCGCAAGCGCTCGAAGTGCCCTGCGAGCAACGTGGGCACCGTAGCCAGGAGGCTGCGCTCGCGCACGACCAGCGCTCCCTCCATCACGCCATCCACCGCCGCGAGCCGGGCCATCTCTGGCGACCTGCCGGCCAGCATGCCGCGCAGGCGGGTGCGCAAGTTGCCGATATTCGTCTCCATCGTCTGTTGCAAAGAGAGATAGCGCTGACGAAAAGTAGCGTAATCGACATCCGTGTCCACGTGTGCTGCCTTCGTGGGCACCGGCGCGCGCCCGGACCGCCTGGCGGCGGTGGACGCGGTATCGCCGGCAATGGCATCCGCCAGCGCGGTCCGCACGCGCGCGCATTCGCGCTCCTCGGCGCTGCCGAATGTCCGCGCGCCGGTGGCAACCGCCGGCGGACTGCCGTTCAGCGCCCCGGACAGCGCAATGGCATCCGTCCAGCCAAGCCATTGGCTCAGCCGGTCCGACAGGGATTGCCTGGATTCGGGAACATCGACGTCCRTCAGGCGAGCAAGCAAGCGAACGAGCGTCGGGCCGCTGAAACCTGTGTGCCGAGGGGCTTGCACCATACCACCAGAGTCAAAAAAGGGAGGAGTTTACACCCCCGACGGCAGGACGCCTGCTACTGCCCGCTGTCCGGCCGCCATCCGTACCCGGTGTCGACCGACATGCCGCGCGCCCCCGGCGTCAGCGACGAACCGCTGGCGGCAGCGGCGCGCGACCTGGGCGAAATGGATCGCTTAGTTCAACCCACCTGTCCGGCGTGCTCGCCGCCAGCATGCTGACGGCGTTGATCAGCGCCGGCATGGCTTCACCGAAGCGGCTGTCCGGCAGAAGGCCGCGCAGGGCCTCAGGCGCCTGCCCCACCCTGTTCGACGCGCCGGAGCGCGGCGCCCACCTCGCCATAGAATTGCCGCAACGCGGCGGCTTCCAGATCGGGGGGCTGCAGGGCCGGCCACAGCAGCGCGACGATATCCCGCGCCGTGCGCTCGATATCCACTTCCCGCTGCCGCGCGATGGCGTCCCACAGGATATGTTCCATCGGCCCGAGGATGGCCGAGCGCAGCAGGCTGAGCGGCAGGTCGGTGCGGATCTCGCCGCTCTCCCGCGCCCTTGCCAGCAGGTCCATCAGCGGCGCGGTGTAGCGCCGCTGCAGTGGCACGAAGACTTCGCCCAGGCCGGGGCCCTTGGCACGGCCTTCGGACAGCACCAGCGCGCACAGCCCGGTGCCCTGGATCAGGAACAGGCGCAGGTGGGTGCGGACGTAGAACTCGAGCTGGACCTTGGTGCTCTGGTCGCGCGGCAGGCCTTCCTCGACCACGCCGATGATCTCGTCGTACCAGTCTTCGATCACGCGCGCGCAGAGTTCGCGCTTGCCGTGGAAGTAGGTGAAGACGGTGGCTTCGGAGATGCCCAGGCGCTGGGCGATCTCGGTGGTGGTGGCGCGCTCGTAGCCCAGCTCGGCGAAGACTTCGCGGCTGACGCGCAGGATATCGCGGATGCGCTGCTCCGCCTTGGCGCCAGCGGGGACGCGGCGCCGCACCATGATGTCGTCCATCGACTTGTTACCTCGCTTGCCGGGAGCCGGCGATTATAGTGCGGCGCAGCAAACACTGGCGCTGACTGGCCGCCCGGGCATGCTGCGGCGCAGCCTCGGTGCGTGTCATGGCATTGTAATTGATCTTTACTCAACTCAAGGTTGCTTTTTTCGGAGCCAGCGTGTACTTTTGCACTCAGCGCGCCTGACTATCCGCCTAATACATAGGCCAGGCGGGCAAAAAATATGCGCACCCCGAAACTTGAGCCTTACTCAACAAAGTTGACCAAGACTCAGAAATCCGGGGTTCAGACAAGATTGCGACAGCGCTTTGGAGACGAGTATGACGATGCAGGGTGCGGCTGACCCATCGACTTTGCCCATGGCGGGACGTTCCCATGTACGGGGCGAGACCGACATCCCTTTGTCCGAGCTGACGGTGCCGGCCTTGCTTGCCGGAACGGTGGCGCGCTTTCCCGGCCGGGAGGCGGTGGTATTCCGCGAACAGGGGGTGCGCTGGACCTGGCTGGAATTCTCCCAGGTGGTGGATGCCATGGCGGGCGGCCTGCGCCTGCTGGGACTGGAGCGCGGGGACCGCATCGGGATCTGGTCGCCCAACCGGGTGGAATGGCTGGTGACGCAGTTCGCCACCGCGCGCCTGGGACTGGTGCTGGTCAACATCAACCCGGCCTACCGTCTGTCGGAGCTGGAATACGCGCTGAACAAGGTGGGCTGCAAGGCGATCGTGGCGGCGGAATCGTTCAAGACGTCACGCTACCTAGAGATGCTGCAGACGCTGGCGCCGGAACTGGCCACCAGCGAGCCGGGCCACCTGCAGGCCGCGCGCCTGCCGGCGCTGCGCTGGGTGATCCGCATGGGCGGCGAGCGTACGCCCGGCATGCTGAACTACGATGCGCTGCTCACGCACGGCACGCATGCCATCACCGGGGAGCTGGACACCATCAGCGCTTCGCTGGACCGCAATGACCCGATCAACATCCAGTTCACCAGCGGCACGACCGGCGCGCCCAAGGGCGCCACGCTGACGCACCGGAACATCGTCAACAACGCGCGCTTCATCGCCATGGCGATGCGCTTCTCCGAACAGGACAAGCTGTGCATCCCGGTGCCGTTCTACCACTGCTTCGGCATGGTGCTGGCGGTGCTGGCGTGCGTTTCCACCGGCGCGTGCATGGTATTCCCCGGCGAGGCGTTCGAGCCGGTGGCGACCATGGCGGCCGTCAGCGAGGAGCGCTGCACCGCGCTGCATGGCGTGCCGACCATGTTTATCGCGCAGCTCGATCATCCCGATTTTGCGAAGTACGATTTCTCCTCCCTGCGCACCGGCATCATGGCGGGCTCGCCCTGCCCCATCGAGACCATGAAGCGCGTGATCGCGCGGATGCACATGGCCGAGGTGACGATTGCCTACGGCATGACCGAGACCAGCCCGGTGTCGTTCCAGAGCGCCACCACCGATCCGCTCGACAAGCGCGTGACCACGGTGGGCCGCATCCAGCCGCACCTGGAAGTCAAGATCGTGGACGGCGCCGGCGAGATCGTGCCGGTTGGCGAGAAGGGCGAGCTGTGCACGCGCGGCTATTCGGTGATGCAAGGCTACTGGGACGACGAGCCGCGCACGCGCGAGGCGATCCGCGACGGCTGGATGCATACCGGCGACCTGGCCACCATCGACGAAGAGGGCTACTGCAATATCGTCGGCCGCGTGAAGGACATGCTGATCCGCGGCGGCGAGAACATCTACCCGCGCGAGATCGAAGAATTCCTGTTCCGCCACCCGAAGGTGCAGGCCGTGCAGGTGTTCGGCGTGCCGGACGCAAAGTACGGCGAGGAAGTGTGCGCGTGGATCGTGCYCAAGCCGGGCGAGACCGCCACCGAGGATGACATCCGTGCCTTCTGCCGCGACCAGATCGCGCACTACAAGATCCCGCGCTATATCCGCTTCGTCAGCGAGATGCCCATGACGATCACCGGCAAGGTGCAGAAGTTCGTGATGCGCGACAGCATGACGAAGGAACTCGGGCTGAGCGAGAACAAGACGGCCTGAAGATCCTGCCGGTCCCTGCCCCCATCCGACGCAAGGCCGCCCTGCCCCGGGGCGGCCCATCCAACCAGACTACGAGCATTGATATGAACGAACTCCCCGGCCTGAATTTCCGCCTCGGCGAAGACATCGACATGCTGCGCGAGAGCGTGCGCAACTGGGCGCAGGCCGAACTGGCCCCGCGCGCCGCCGAGATCGACCGCACCGACCAGTTCCCGATGGACGCCTGGAAGAAGATGGGCGACCTGGGCGTGCTGGGCCCTGGGCGTGCTGGGCATCACGGTGGCCGAGGAATACGGCGGCGCCAACA
>NZ_JBFTNF010000056.1:0-49163 GCF_056397345.1 Cupriavidus sp. 05N38 | reverse complement strand
GCGTATGAGCGCGGCGGCGCGGCGGTGTGGCTTCGCGCCGACGCCCCGGCGTGCGCGCCGGCCGCGCCGGCCGCGCCGGCCGCAATACGCGCAGCCCATCGCATCCTGCGCGGCGATCTCCCGCCGGTCCAGGTCGCGCTCGCGCACATCCAGCACGTGATCTGGAGCCTGCGCGGAAACAGCGCAGGCTCAGGCCGCGCTCAGTCCTCGGCCACGAACCCCGTGGCTTCCACGATGGGCTTCCACGCGGCGCGCTCGATCTGGATGCGGTGGCGCGCTTCCTGCCCGGACTTGGGCGCCACTTCCAGCCCCAGCGCTTCGAGCTTGGCGGCGGTGGCGGCATTGCCCGAGGCGGCGATGAACATCTTCTCCACCCTGGCCACCACGTCCGGCTGCGTGCCGGCCGGCAGGAAGGCGCCGTACCAGCTGGTGGCGTACTCGTACTGGCTGAAGCCCTGCTCCTTCATGGTGGGCACTTCCGGCAGCGCCTTGGCGCGGCGCGTGCCGCTCACGCCCAGGAACTGCAGCTTGCCGCCCTTGTACAGCGGCATCATGCTGGCCACCGCATCCCAGCCGATCGACACATTGCCGCTGATCACGTCCACCAGCATCGGCGACGCGCCGCGGTAAGCCGCCGGCGTGATGGCAATCCCGGTGGCCTTGCCCAGCGCCACGGTGCCGAGGTGGCCGGCGCTGCCGATGGTGGCCAGGCCAAGGCTGGCGCCGCCCGGGTTGCGGCGCGCCCATTCCACGTACTCCTTCATGTTCTTGTACGGCTGCTGCGCGCCGGCCGCCACCACGGTGGGCACGTCGGTCAGCACGGCGGCGGGGACGAGGTCCTTGTCGGCGTCGTAGCCGAGCTTCTTGTACGTGAGCGGGAAGATGGTGAACAGCGGCGACGGACCGATGAACACCGTCTTGCCGTCGGGCTTGGCGCGCTTGACGTAATCCAGCGCCAGCCGCGCGGAGGCGCCGGGACGGTTCTCCACGATCACGGTGCCGTGCCCGTCCTGGCGCAATTGCTCGGCATAGAGCCGGGCCAGGCTGTCGGCCGCGCCGCCGGGCGCATAGCCGACGATGATGCGCATCGGCTCGCCCGAATCCGCCGCGGACGCCGGGCGGGGCAGGGCCAGCACGGCAACGGCGCAGGCCGACAGCGCCAGGGTGTGGAGCACGAGTTTGCGGCGGGAGGCTTGGATCATGGCGCGGGCGGGTTGTGTCATTCGGGAGGGGGGAAGGGTACGGCTGGCGCCGGCGGCGGGCCGGCGCGCGGTCATGCCTGCGGCCACTGGCCGAGCAGGCCGTGCGCGGATTCGAACAGCGCGGCGGCGCGCAACAGCCCGGCATCGCCGCGGAACTGCCCGACCAGCTGGAAGCCGATCGGCAGGCCGTCGCTGCCAAAGCCGCAGTGCAGGCTGATGGCGGGGTGGCCGGTCATGTTGAACGGCATGGTCCACGGGAACCAGTGCGCGCGCACGTTCTCATAGGCCTGGCCGTCGATGTCGATGGTGCCGAACAGGTCCTGCCCGATGGGCAGCGCGGTGCGCGTGAGCGTGGGCATGGCGAGGAAATCGCCGCGCGCCAGCAGGGCCTGCACGCGCTGGAACAGCTGCGAGCGGTCGAACATGGCCTGCTGGTACTCCACGCCGCTGACCTGCGCGGCCGATGCCACTTGCCTGAGGAAGGTGGCGCTGAGCTGCTCGCCGTGCTCGGCGGCGATGGCGGCGAAGCGCGCGCGCCAGACCGTATGGTTGATGGCCCGCCAGATCGGTTCCACGTCGAAGCCTTCGCCGGAGAACGCCTCCAGTTCCGCGCCCAGGCCGGCCAGCTTCGCCAGGCTGGCCTCGAACGCGCGCGCCACTTCGGCCGCTACCGGCCGTCCCGGCGGYGCCAGGCAGTAGAGGATGCGCTTGCCGCGCAGGTCGCCCTGCGCCTGCGCCGCGCCCGCGTAGTCGGGCTTGGGCACGCCGATGGACCACGGATCGCAGGCATGCTCGCCGGCCATGGCCTGCATCATCAGGCCGGTGTCGGCCACCGTGCGCGTGGTCGGGGTGACATAGGTCTGGTTGCCAAACAGGTCCTGGGCCTGGCTGTGCGGAATCACGCCGTTGCTCTGCTTGATGCCGACCACGCCGTTGCACGCCGCGGGAATGCGCGTGGAGCCGCCGCCGTCGGTGGCCACCGCCAGCGGGGCGATGCCGCTGGCCACCGCCACCGCCGCGCCGCCGCTGGAGCCGCCGCTGGTGCGCGCGGCGCTCCAGGCGTTGCGGGTGCGGCCGAACAGCGGCGAGTCGGTCAGGCATTTCGAGCCGAACTCGGGCGTGGTGGTCTTGCCGATCAGGATGGCGCCTTGCTCGCGCAGGCGCGCCACCGCGACGGCGTCGGTGTCGGGGATGTTGTCGCGGTAGGGCGCCACGCCGAAGGTGGTGCGCACGCCTCGCGTGTTGACCAGGTCCTTGGCCGTGAAGGGGATGCCGTGCAGCAGGCCCAGCGGCTTGCCGGCCATGACCGCCTGCTCGGCCGCGCGGGCCGCGTCCATGGCCTGGTCGGCGCACAGCGTGATAAAGCAGTTCAGTTCGGGCTGCAGGCGCGCCGCCCGTTCCAGCACCGCTTGCACGAGTTCTACCGGGGAGATCTCCTTGCGCGCGATGCGGCCTTGGAGTTCGGTGGCGGACAAGAAGCAAAGCGCATCGCTCATCGGCGGGCGTCTCCAGATAATGTCTCGGAGCGGATCGAAGGCACCGCCATGGCGCGGCCGCGGTGTGACGGTCGCGCCATTAATCGCGGCATCAATCGGGCGTCAATCGGGCGTCAATCGGGCGTCAATCGGGCGTCAATCGGGCGTCAATCGCGCCATTGGTTTTTGGATCCAGAATCCATTCTTTGCAGCTATAGTAGACGTGTGTCATGCGCTTGTAAACCGCGCCGACAAACTCCGGAGTTTCACTGCGCCGCGGCGCTCAGAGAGGCAAATGGCAGAAACGTTCGAATGGCAGGGGCGCACGCGCCTGGTGGAAGAGGTGGCACAGGTGCTGCGCCAGCGGATCTACCGGGGCGTCTATCCGCCCGGCAAGGCGCTGCGCCAGGTGGAGATTTCCGAAGACCTCAAGATCAGCCGCACGCCGCTGCGCGAGGCCCTGCGCATGCTGGAGCGCGAAGGCCTGGTCAGCGCCGAGACCGCGCGCGGCGTCACCGTGGTCAGCGCGGACTTCCGGCAGCTGATGGATGCCTACGCCTTGCGGGAGGTCATCGACGGCCTGGCCGCGCGGCTGGCGGCCGCCCGCGCGGGCAAGCTGGCCGGCGCGCCCTTGCGCGCCATCATCGGCACGCAGCGGGGCAGCCTCGCGCCATGGCAGCCCGAGGTCTATACGGCTGCCAACGTGGAGTTCCACACCGCGATCATCGGCCTGGCATCGAACGAGTACCTGGCGCGGCAGGTGCCCATCGTGCATATGACATCGCAGGTGTTCGCGCCCAGGATCGTGTTCGCGCAGGACCGCGCGCTGGCCGCCATCGGGGAACACGAGCAGATCGTGGCCGCCATCGAGAGCGCGGACGGCGACCAGGCGGAGTATCTGGCCAGGCTGCACATCCGTAACTCGATGGCGCGGCTCAAGGTGCTGGCACGGTCCGCCACGGACGAAAGCGCGGCGACGGGGTCCTGACGGCTGCGTTGCCGGGCCCCTGGCGGGAGAGAGCGCTCAGGGCTGCTGGCCTTCCAGCGTCGGCGGGGTATCCTGGCGCAAGGCCGGGTGATGACGGCTGACGCTTCTCGCCCCGATCAGCACTGCCAGCAGGAACGCCAGGATATATGCAGCAAAGGTGATTGCTTCCATGGTTGACCCTCTCCACTCGCCGTTGTTCTGTTTCTTCTGGTGAGCGACAAGTATGCGTAGGGGCGCACATGCCTGGATACCACTCGGCAGTGGGGGATACGGGTCAGATCGTGCGATTTTCTGACCCGTTCGGGGGAAAAATGCGGCTAAAACCGTAAATCTTCGTGTCGGCGGTGTGAGCCGGCAGGGGCGGCGCTCCGCAAGGACCGGCCGCCGCCCCGAGGCCGGCAACCCGGCTTCAGATTGCGCTCTGCTGCACGGCGCCGGTGGCGAAGAAGCGCTGCAGGTTCTCGAACACCAGGTTGGCCATGGCAATGCGGGTTTCATTCGTGCCGCTCGCGATATGCGGCAGCAGCACGACGTTGTCCAGCGCGAACAGCGCCTGGGGGACCTGCGGCTCGTTCTCGAACACGTCCAGCCCCGCCCCGGCGATGCGCTTGTTCACCAGCGCATCCACCAGCGCCGCTTCGTCGACCACGGTGCCGCGCGCGATATTGATCAGGAAGCCCTGCGGGCCGAGCGCCTCGAGCACGCTGGCCGACACCAGGTGGCGGGTTTCCGGGCCACCGGCGGTGGCGATGACGAGGAAGTCCGCCCACTCGGCCAGCGCCGCCAGCGACGGCTCGTGGCGATAAGGCACGTCGCCCGCCGGGCGGCGGCTGTGGTAGCTCACCTCCATGTCGAAGCCCAGCCCGCGCCGCGCGATCACGCGGCCGATGCGCCCCATGCCGATGATGCCCATGCGCTTGCCGCTCACGCGGGTGGTCAGCGGGAACTGGGCCTTGGGCCATTCGCCGCGCCGCACGAAGCGGTCTGCCGCGCTGAAGCCGCGCGCCACGTCCATCAGCAGGCCGAAGGCGGTGTCGGCCACGCAGTCGTTGAGCACGTCCGGCGTATAGCCGACGGCGATGCCGCGCTTGCGGGCAGCGTCCAGGTCGATCTTGTCGAGCCCCACGCCAAAGCTGGAGATGACCTTGAGCGCCGGCATGGCGGCCATCATGGCGTCGTCGGCGCCGATCGCCGCGCGCGTGGTCATGGCGGTGAACTCGCCGCCGCGGGCGGCCAGGAATGCCGCGGGATCGGTCTCGGCCCAGAACGGGTGGACGTCGTAGTGCTCGGCCAGGCTGGCTTCGAGCGCGGCCGGCAGGCGGCCGTGCTGGAGGAGGCGTTGTTTCATGAAGAGAGATCCCTTGTCGTTGATCGGGTTTGATGGGTTGGCGCCACCGTGGTGTCGATATGTTCAGTCTGCGCTGAGCTTGTTGTCCAGGATGATCCTGGCGTAGCGCTTGCGGTCGGTGGCGATCAGCTCGGCGAACTGCGCCGGCGTGCTGCCCACGGGGATGGCGCCCTGGGCGATCAGTTGCTCGCGCACCGCGGGCATGGCCACCACCTGCTTCACGCCGGCGGCGATCTTGTCGACGACCTCGGCGGGCGTGCCGGCCGGTGCCAGCAGCCCGACCCAAGATCCCGATTCGGCCCCGCTGATGCCGGTCTCGGCCAGCGTGGGCACGTCCGGCATGGCGGGCGAGCGCACCTTGCTGGTCACCGCCAGCGCACGCAGCTTGCCAGATTTCACATGGCCGGCGGTCTCCAGGATGGAGGCGAACAGCATGTCGACATTGCCCGCCATCAGGTCGCTCATGGCCGCGCCGCCGCCCTTGTAAGGCACGTGCAGCATATCAGTGCCGGTGGCGATCTTGAAGATCTCGGCCGACAAATGCGGCGAGCCGCCGCTGCCCGAGCTGGCGTAGGTGAGCTTGCCGGGCTGCGCCTTGGCCAGTGCCACCAGTTCCTTGGGCGTCTTGGCGGGCAGCTTGGGCGTGACCACGATGGCAAACGGCAGCTCGGCCATCAGGCTGACCGGCACCAGCGCGCCGGGATCGTAGCTCAGTTTCTTGTAGAGCGTGGGGTTGATCGACTGCGTGCCGACATTGCCGGCCACCAGCGTGTAGCCATCCGGCCTGGCCCGCGACACCAGCTCCAGCCCGACGTTGCCGGCCGCGCCGGGGCGGTTGTCCACCAGCACCGGCTGGCCCCACAGTTGCGACAGCCGCAGCGCCACCAGGCGCGTGCCCACGTCGGTGCCGCCACCCGGGGCGAAGGGCAGGATGATGGTGACGGGCTTGGTCGGCCAGGCAGCGCCAGGCTGGGCCTGCGCGGCGGGCACGCAGGCGCTCGCGGCCAGGGCGATCAGCAGCGCGCGGCGGCGCAGCGAGGGGGGTGTGAAGGGGCGCATCTTGTCTCTCCGTCTATGCTTGCTGACAACCGGTCTGACAACCGGTCTGACAACCAGTCGCTGGTTGCGTGAAGGCCGGGCTGGTCCTTACTCGGGCTGGATGCCGGCATCCTTGGCCACCTTGGCCCACTTGCCCATTTCCACCTGCACGAAGCTGCCGAACTGCGCGGGCGTGCCGCCGGCCGGCTCGATGCCTGCGTGCTGCAGGCGCTCGCGCAGGTCGGGCGCGGCCAGGGCCTTGTTGATCTCGGCGTTGAGCTTGTCGATCACCGCCTTTGGCGTGCCGGCCGGGGCGAGCACGCCGCCCCAGGTGCTGGTCTCGTAGCCGGGCAGGCCGGCTTCGGCCATGGTCGGCACCTGCGGCGCGATCGACGAGCGCCTGGCGGTGGTCACCGCGAGCGGGCGCACCTTGCCGGCCTTCACCTGCGGGCCGATCGCGGCCACGGTATCGAACATCAGCGACACGCGCCCGCTGGTCAGGTCCGGATGCGCCAGCGTGCTGCCCTTGTAGGGGATGTGGATCATGTCGATGCCAGCCATGCTCTTGAACAGCTCGCCGGAGAAATGCGGCGCGCCGCCCGAGCCGCTCGACGCGAACGACAGCTTGCCCGGATTGGCCTTGCCATAGGCGATCAGTTCCCTGACCGTCTTCGGCGGCAGCGAGGGCGACACCACCAGCATCAGCGGCACCACGTGGGTCAGCGCCACCGGCTCGAAGCTCTTGAGCGTGTCGAACGGCAGCTTCTTCACCATGCTGGGATTGATGGCGTGGCTGCTGGCCACCAGCGCCAGCATGTAGCCATCGGGCGGGGCCTTGGCGACGAGGTCGGTGCCGATGATGCCGGTGGCGCCGGGCCGGTTGTCCACCACCACCGGCTGACCCCAGTCCTCGGTCATCTTCTGGCCCACCAGGCGCGCCACCAGGTCGATGGCGCCGCCGGGCGAGGCGGGCACGACGATGGTGATGGACTTGGTCGGGAAACTGGTCTCGGCGGCGTGCGCGGCGGCCGTCAGCGCCACTGCCGCGACGGCGCCCGCAAGTGTGCGGAGGATGGGGTGGGGGTGATGCTGCATAGTGTCTCCTGCCGTGTTTTTGTGGCTTGTATGGTGGTGTTGCGGTGACTGCGTTGTTTCCTTTGCGGTGGACAGAGGGCTTGGGCTCGTGCAAGCCCAAGCCCAAGCCCTCTCCCCGGCCCCCCTCCCAGGCGCGGGAGCGGGAAGCAAGCCAGCGGTGCCGCTGCGCCGTGCCGCCGTATCAGTCCGCCGTCGCGCCCGATTTCTTCACCAGCTCGGCCCAGCGCGGGATTTCCTTGCTCATGAACGTGGCCAGCTCGGCCGGGCTGCTGCCCACCACTTCCATGCCGAGCTGCTGCGTCATCCGTTGCTGCACGGCCGGCTGCTTCAGGGCACGCACGACTTCGGCATTCAGCCGCTGCACGATGTCCTTGGGGGTGCCGTGCGGAGCGTAGAGCGCCTGCCATGACACCATCTCGAAGCCAGGCACGCCGGCTTCGGCCATGGTCGGCACACCGGGCGCCAGCGCCGAGCGCTTCGGCGAAGTCACGGCCAGTGCGCGCAGGCGGCCGGCCTTGATCATGGCGTCGCCCGCGGTGAGCTGGTCGAACAGGAAGGGCACCAGGCCCGAGGCCACGTCCTGGATCGCCTGCGGGCTGCCCTTGTACGGCACATGGGTCATCGGCACCTTGATCAGCTCGGAGAACAGTTCCCCGGCCAGGTGCGTGGAGGTGCCCGCGCCGGACGAGGCAAAGCTGAGCTTGCCGGGTTGCTTCCTGGCGTAGGCGATCAGCTCCTGCACGTTCTTCACCGGCAGCTTGGCGTCGACCATCAGTACGTTGGGTACGTAGGCGATCAGGCTGATTGGCTCGAAATCCTTGACCGGATCGTAGGAGAGGTTCTTGTAGAGGCTGGGGTTGATGGCGTGCGTGCTGATGGTGCCGCCGAACAGCGTGTAGCCGTCGGGCTTGGCGCGCGCCACATAGCCCGCACCCACCGCGCCGGCCGCGCCGGGGCGGTTTTCCACCACCACCGGCTGGCCCAGCGCCTTGGAGATTTCCTGGCCGATGGTGCGCGCGACGATATCGGTCGAGCCGCCCGCGGCGAACGGCACGACCCAGGTGATCGGGCGCGAGGGCCATTTGTCCTGCGCTTGCGCGGCGCCGCCGAATGCGCCGAGCGTGCCCAGGGTGGCCAGCGCGCAGGCGGCGCCGGCGCGGCGCAATGCGCTTCGCTTGCTGTGATTCATCGTGTCTCCGTCGTTGGCCGCCTTGCCCCGGCGTGTGCGGGGCGGCGGTCTCTTGCGTTTGTCCGCGCTTGTGTGCGCGGCCGTGGAAGTCCTAGCGGCCGTTCGCCTCGCGCCAGGCGGCGAAGTCCAGCCGGCTTTGCTCCTGCGTCGGCGGATAGAGGCCGATGATGGAGCGGCCCTTGTCGACTTCCTCGGTGACGAAGTCTTCGAACGCGGTCATCTCCACGGCCTCGGCCGCGATCTCGTCGGCCAGGTGGCGCGGGATCACGATCACGCCCTCCGCATCGCCCACCATCACGTCGCCGGGGAACACGGCCACGTCGCCGCAGCCGATCGGGCCGTTGATCTCGATGGCCTGGTGCAGCGTGAGGTTGGTCGGCGCGGACGGGCGGTGGTGGTACGCGGGCATGGCCATGCGAGCGATTTCCGGCGAGTCGCGGAAGCCGCCGTCGGTCACCACGCCGGCCGCGCCGCGCCGCATCAGGCGCGTGATCAGGATCGAGCCGGCCGAGGCCGCACGCGCGTCCTTGCGGCTGTCGATCACCAGCACGGCGTCCGGCGGGCATTGCTCGACGGCCTGGCGCTGCGGATGGGCCGGATCCTGGAACACCGTGATCTGGTTGAGGTCTTCGCGCGCCGGGATGTAGCGCAGCGTGAAGGCCTCGCCGACCATGTTGGCGCCTTCCGGGTTGAGCGGATGCACGTCCTGGATGAACTGGTTGCGCAGGCCGCGCTTGAACAGGGCGGTGCACAGGGTCGCGGTGCTGACGGTCTTGAGCAGGTCGCGGGTTTGCTGGCTGAGCGGGTTGGCTTGGGTCATGGCGTCAGGTCAGTAGATGCTGGGCTCGCCGGTGGGCGCGCCGAAGTCGGTTTGCAGGAAGTCGAAGTCGCAGCCGTCGTTGGCCTGGCGGACATGCTTGGAGAACATCCAGCCATAGCCGCGCTCGAAACGCGGTGGCGGCGGCGTCCACTCGGCGCGGCGGCGCGCCAGTTCTTCGTCGGACACCTCCAGGTGAATGCTGCGGCGGTCGATGTCCACGGAGATCATGTCGCCGGTGCGCACCAGCGCGAACGGGCCGCCGACATACGATTCGGGCGAGACGTGCAGGATGCAGGCGCCGTAGCTGGTGCCGCTCATGCGCGCGTCGGACATGCGCAGCATGTCGCGCACGCCTTGCTTGACCAGCTTCTTGGGGATCGGCAGCATGCCCCATTCCGGCATGCCCGGGCCGCCCTGCGGGCCGGCGTTGCGCAGGATCAGGATGTGGTCGGCGGTGACGTCGAGATCGTCGCGCTCCACCGCTTCCTTCATCGACGGGTAGTCGTCGAACACCAGCGCCGGGCCGGTGTGCTTGAAGAAGCGTGGCTCGCAGGCGCTGGGCTTGATGACGCAGCCGTCCGGCGCGATATTGCCCTTGAGCACGGCCAGCGCGCCTTCCTGGTACAGCGCGTTCTCCGGCGTACGGATGACGTCGTCGTTGTAGACCTCGGCGCCGGCGATGTTCTCGCCCAGCGTGCGCCCGGTGACGGTCAGCGCGCTCAGGTCCAGCTTGTCGCTGATGCGGTTCATCAGCGCGGGCAGGCCGCCGGCGTAGAAGAAATCCTCCATCAGGTACTTGTCGCCGCTGGGCCGGATATTGGCGATCACCGGCACGCGCCGGCTGGCCGCGTCGAAGTCTTCCAGGCCGATCTCGCAACCGGCGCGGCGCGCCATGGCGATCACGTGGATGATGGCGTTGGTGGAGCAGCCCATCGCCATGGCCACCGCGATGGCGTTCTCGAACGAGGCGCGCGTCTGGATCTGCTGCGGGGTCAGGTCTTCCCACACCATGTCGACGATGCGGCGGCCGGCCTCGGAACACATGCGGATATGGTTGGCGTCGGCGGCGGGAATCGACGAGGCGCCCGGCAGCGTCATGCCGATGGWCTCGGCGATGGCSGTCATSGTGCTGGCCGTGCCCATCGTCATGCAGGTGCCGTGGCTACGGGCGATGCCGCCCTCGATGCCGATCCATTCGGTCTTGCTGATATTGCCGGCGCGGCGCTCGTCCCAGTATTTCCAGGCGTCCGAGCCGGAGCCCAGCACGTTGCCCTTGTAGTTGCCGCGCAGCATCGGGCCTGCGGGCACGTAGATGGCCGGCACGCCGGCGCTGGACGCGCCCATCAGCAGGCCCGGCGTGGTCTTGTCGCAGCCGCCCATCAGCACGGCGCCGTCGATGGGGTGGGAGCGGATCAGCTCCTCGGTCTCCATCGCCAGCATGTTGCGGTAGAGCATGGTGGTCGGCTTGACCGAGCTTTCGGACAAGGAAATGGCGGGCAGCTCGATGGGGAAGCCGCCGGCCTGCAGGATGCCGCGCTTGACGTCGTCAACGCGCTGCTTGAAGTGCGAGTGGCAGGGGTTGATGTCGGACCACGTGTTGATGATCGCGATGATCGGGCGGTCCAGCCACTCGTCGGGCGAGTAGCCCATCTGCATGATGCGGGAGCGGTGGCCGGAGGAACGCAGGTCGTCAGGAGCGAACCAGCGCGCGCTGCGCAAAGTCTCGGGCGTCTTCTTTCGTGACGTCATTGTCTCTTCCACGGATGTTGTTATGGGGCCTCCACCCGGAGTGGAGGTATGACATCTGATATCGATGGAGCCAATTAAAGCACTAATATATTAGTGTGTCAAACCAGGAAAGTTTCCACTAGAATGCGGGGCAGGGCGCCTCGCCGCCGGTGTACGTGGCCGCATGAACCATAAGTGCACCACAGTGCGCCGCGCTGCGGCCCCGCTTTTCGCCAAACCTGATATTCCGGAGACGCATACCGCCGCCGGAGAAAGATCGCCGCTACCCCGATGGAAGCCACCGCCCCGCAAATCCAGTTCCAGTTCGACCGCACGCGCCATGCCGCGCCGCAGGTGTTCGAGCACATGCGGGACCTGATCATCTCGATGACGCTGACGCCCGGCACCGTGCTGTCGCGCACCGATCTCGCCGCGCAGTACGGCATCAGCCAGACGCCGGTGCGCGACGCCCTCATGCGCCTGAGCGAAGAGGGCCTGGTCGATATCTTCCCGCAGCACGCCACCGTGGTCAGCCCCATCAGCATCGCGCTGGCCCAGCAGGCGCATTTCCTGCGCCGCTCGGTGGAGGTGGAGATCGTGCGCACGCTGGCCGAGGCGCCGGACCCGGCGCTGGTCGAGCGCCTGCGCCTGATGGTGGCGCGCCAGCAGGCGCTGCTGGCCGCCGAAGACTATGCCGAATTCTCCCAGTTCGACCAGGCTTTCCACCGCCTGATGTACGACGCCGCGCAGGTACCCGACCTGTGGCTGCTGGTGCGCCGGCAGAGCGGCCACCTGGACCGCCTGCGCCGCCTGCATCTGCCGATTCCCGGCAAGGCCAAGGCCGTGGTGGCGGACCATACCGCCATCGTCGATGCCATCGCGCGGGGCGATGCCGGCCAGGCGCAGGACTGCCTGCGCCGCCATCTCTCCGGCACGCTGGCCAATCTCGACGAGATCCGCGCGCGCTTCGAGGACTACCTGCAGTAGGTCCGCTTGCGGGCCGCTTCGCATCTCCGTACGCCCGCACCCCGCGCTTGCACGCGTGGATGGCGGCGCGCGTGGAGACGGGCGTCTATCCCTGCGTCCGCTGCCTGCTCGCATATGGCCCTGAGCGGCGCGTCTCAGGCGGGCGTGCGGAACGGCTCCGGGAGCCGCACCAGGCGGGTCTGCCGGCGGCCCAATGCACGGCGCGCCGGTCATCATCAACATTGATGAGAGCCGTGCCGGGAATCCGCGGCAGCGGGCTGCTAAGCGCTCAGGTTGCCGAAGCCCGCCGTGCGCGCCAGCACGATGGCCTGCCCGCGGTTTTCCACTTCGAGCTTGGAGAAGACGCTGGTGATGTGATTGCGCACGGTTTTCTCGCTCAGGCCCAGGCGGGCGGCGATCTGGGCGTTGTCACGGCCTTGCGCGATCAGCTCGACGATGTCGCGCTCGCGCCGCGTGAGCACCGGGAAGACGCCGTCGGCGCCGGCGTGCGTGGGGGGCAGGAAGGCATGGACTTCGTCCAGCCAGCGCAGCCACGCCGGCTCGGTCTCCAGCAGCAGGTGGTTGTCGCTCTCCAGCGGCACGAAGTGCGCGCCGGGAATCATGCTGGCGATCAGGCGGCCTTCGTCGAAGGGCACGCGCGCATCGCGCACGGCATGCAGCACCAGCGTCGGGCAGGTGACCTGCGGCAGCAGCGAGACCACATCGATGTCGTTGAAGATGCGCATGAAGCGCGCCGCGTTGGCGGGAGAGGTGGAGACGCGCTCCAGTTCGTTGAACCACCGGTGCTGCTCGGCAGTGCCGCCGGGAATGAACTGCGTGGTGAAGAACTGGCGGAAGGCCGGGTTCTCCTGGCCCCAGCCGATCTCGGCCAGGCGGTTCATCAGCTCGGCCTCTTCGCGCAGGCGCGGGTCGGGGCTGCGCTTGAGCCTGCCGCGCGCGTAGCCGCCGTGCAGGATCAGGTGGCTGACACGCTCGCTGTGCGCCACCGCGTAGGCCACGGCGATCGATGCGCCTTGCGAAATACCCAGCAGCGGAAAGCGGTCCACGCCGGTCGCGTCGACGATGGTCTCCAGGTCGCGCAGCCAGGCCTCGAAGGAGAGTTCGACATCGCGGTCCGACAGGCCGCAGCCGCGCTCGTCGTAGCGCACCAGGGTGTGCGAAAGCGACAGCTCATTGAGCAGGTGGCTCCACACCGGGCTCTCCACGTCGAACTCCAGGTGGCTCATCCAGTTTGCGGCCTTCACCAGCGGCGGGCCCTGGCCGCTGATGGCGTAAGCCAGCCGCACGCCATCCTGGCTCGTGCATAGGTGGATCTGTTGCTTGCGCGTGGGCATGGCATTCACGCGGGCATGGGTTGACGGCGCGGCCGGCCATGGCTGGGCCGTCGCGCGGGTGACGCCGCGTGCTGCATGTAGATTAGCAAAGGAACACCGCCGCGAAAGGCGCGCGGCGAGGGTCAGGTGACGGTGGCGTGCCACGCGCGCAAAAAGCGCGCGGCACGCCCGCCAGCGCGCAGGGACGGCTGGCATTTATGGCGAAGCGCGCTGGTGGCGCGCTCCGTCTTGTCGCGCGGTGCTATGCCGCGCGTTCATCGTGGCTTGCGCCGCCCCCGTGCTGCAGGGCCGAGACGCACTCGGCGCCACTCGAGTACGGATCGGCCTGGGAGCCGCGGGCGCCGTCCGTGAAGGCATCCCGCTGCCCCATGCGGCCACCGTCCGCATAGGGGTCGCGCGGTGTTGAGCGCAGGCCGTCCTGGTAGGAATCGAACTTGCGCGATATGCATGCCGACAGGCCCTGGCGACCCAGCGCGGCCAGAGGTATGGCCTCGGGGTGCCCCGTACGCGCGCCGTCGACGAAGGCGTCGCGTTGGCCGGTGTGGGCGGGCGCGGCAATGGCGGTGGGTGCGGGTACACGCGCCTCGGCGCGTGCAAGGGCCGTGCAGAGCACGGTAGATGCCAGCGCGGAAGCGGTGAGCAGGGTCTTGGAAAAAATCTGGTGCATCTCGTTCTCCAACTGGGGTTGCCGCCCGGCGATGCGGGTCAGGCAGAGCCTCTGCGGGCAATCTGGTCAAAGCCGGCGCCGCACGGGATGCCCTTGCCGTGCGGTGGCTACCAGCGCCAGCCTGACCAGCCGCCATCCCATCCCTGGCGGGGCTTGCAGCGCTTAGCTGAATGCCTTGTGGTTCTTGATGCCTTGATGTCTCGAGTCCTGGTGTCCGCGGCCTGCCCGGCGGTGCGGTGGCCTTGATGGCGAGGACGTATTGTCGGGCGCCGCCCGCGCCGCAGCCATGAGGCCAGTGTCCCGGTTGGCGGGCATCGGCCGTCCCGGGGCCGGGACATCAGTCCCGCCGCGGGGCGGGAGTCGTCCGCGGCCAGCCTGGAATGTCTCGGATATGCCATGAAACCTTCAACTTGCTGAAACATTAGGCAGTCCGAGCGCTTTGGCGGCGGCAAGCGGGTTTGCAGGTTCCGGAGGTGCTGTTATCCACAGTAATTGTGGATAACGCGGCCCAAAAAAATGGGCTGGAGGCACAGGCCAGGCAGGCTTGTCAAGGTATCGCGCCCGCGCCCGCGACGATGTCCGCCGCTGCCGGCGCGCGCCGGTGAGGGTGCATTCTTGCCCTTGTGTCGCGGCTGCGTATTGCCCTATAGTTCTATTTATAGAACTAAACAAATATACGGAGCGAGACAATGGAGATGACGGCTGGCGCGCTGTCCGGCGTCAAGGTGGTGGATATCACCGCCGTGTTCATGGGCCCTTCGGCCACCCAGATGCTGGGCGACCTGGGCGCCGACGTGATCAAGGTGGAGTCCCCGGAAGGCGATGTCACGCGCGGCATCGGTCCCTGCGGCGACGAGAAGATGGGACCGCTCTACCTGGGCCTGAACCGCAACAAGCGCAGCGTGGTGCTGGACCTCAAGCGCGCCGAGGGACGCGAGGCCTTGCTGCGCCTGGTCAAGGATGCCGACGTGCTGGCCTACAACGTCAGGCCGCAGGCCATGCAGCGGCTGGGGCTGGACTACGAGACGCTGGCCGCGCTGAACCCGCGTCTGGTCTATGTCGGCATGTTCGGCTTCTCGCAGCGCGGGCGCTACGCGCCGCAGGCCGCCTTCGACGACCTGATCCAGGCAGCCAGCGGGCTGCCGCAGGCCGTGGCGATGGGCAGCGGCGACATCCCGCGCTACCTGCCCATCACCATCGCCGACCGCTCGGTGGGGCTGTACGCCTTCGGCGTGATCTGCGCCGCGCTGTACGCGCAGGCGCGCACCGGCCGCGGCCAGCGCGTGGACGTGCCGATGTTCGAGACCATGGTGCCCTATGTACTGGGCGACCACCTCTACGGCGAGACCTTCGTGCCGGCGCGCGGCGGCTTCGGCTACCCGCGCCTGCTCTCGCCGGAGCGCCGGCCGTACAAGACGCGCGACGGCCACGTCTGCTGCCTGATCTATCACGACCATCACTGGCGCACCTTCCTCAAGGCCATCGGGCGCGCGGACCTGTTCGACACCGATCCGCGCTTTGCCAGCATCACCACGCGCACCGCCCATATCACCGAGCTGTACGCCATGGTCAGCGACGAGATGGCCAGGCGCACCACCGAGGAATGGCGCGTGCTGCTCAGGGAAGCCGATATCCCGGTCTTTCCCATGCATACCTTCGAGACGTTGCTCGACGATCCGCACCTCGGCGATATCGGCTTCTTCCGCGAGACCGAGCATCCCGGCGTCGGCCGCATCCGCGAGATGGCGGTGCCGAGCGAATGGTCTGGCACGCCGCCCACCAGCCGGCGCCATGCACCCGCGCTGGGCGAGCACAGCCGCGAAGTGCTGCGCGAGGCGGGCTACCACGACACCGACATCGATCGCATGATGGCAGCCGGCAGCACGGGCGAGCCCGCGAAGGCTTGAGCGAGCATAAAAAGGAGACAGGCAAAGATGAATGCAAAGACCACGGCTGAGCAAGCCGCCCGCACCGTTCGCATTGGCGGCGCTTCCGGCTTCTGGGGCGACAGCAGCGTGGGCGCCCCGCAACTGGTGCGCCACGGCGATATCGACTACCTGGTGTTCGACTACCTGGCGGAGCTGACCATGTCGGTGCTGGCGGCGGCGCGCCTGCGCAAGCCGGAACTGGGCTACGCCACCGACTTCGTCGCGGTGACGATGAAAAGCCTGCTCAGGGAGATCGCCGAGCGCAAGATCCGCGTGGTCAGCAATGCCGGCGGCATCAATCCGCAAGGCTGCGCGCAGGCGCTGGCCGCCATCGCCGCGGAGCAGGGCATCGACGTGCGCATTGCCGTGGTGGAAGGCGACGATGTCATGCCGCTGCTGCCCGCGCTGCGCGAGGCCGGCGTGACAGACATGCAAAAGGGCCTGCCGCTGCCGGACAAGCTGGTGAGCGCCAACGCCTATCTCGGCGCGCTGCCGATCCGCCAGGCGCTCGACGAGGGCGCGCAGATCGTCATCACCGGCCGCTGCGTGGACAGCGCGGTCACGCTCGGCGTGCTGATGCACGAATTCGGCTGGGGGGCCGGCGACTACGACCGGCTGGCGCAGGGCAGCCTGGCCGGGCACATCATCGAGTGCGGCTGCCAGGCCACCGGCGGGCTGCATACCGACTGGGAAAGCGTGCCGGACTGGCCCAATATCGGCCACCCGGTAGTGGCGTGCCGCGCCGACGGCAGCTTCCTGGTGGGCAAGCCGCCGGGCACCGGCGGGCTGGTCAGCACCGCCACCGTGGGCGAGCAGATCCTCTACGAAATCGGCGATCCCGCCGCCTACCTGCTGCCCGACGTGACCTGCGATTTCACCGCCGTGACACTGGCGCAGGCCGGCCCGGACCTGGTCGAGGTCAACGGCGCGCGCGGCCGCGCGCCCGGCGGCCAGTACAAGGTATCGGCAACCTATGTCGACGGCTTTCGCTGCAATGCGCAGCTCTCCATCGTCGGATTCGACGCGGTGGCCAAGGCAGAGCGCACCGCGCAGGCCATCCTCGCGCGCACGCGCACGCTGTTCGCCGGGCATGGCCTGGGCGACTACAGCCGCACGCATATCGAAGTGCTCGGCGCGGAATCGTGCTACGGCCCGCACGCGCAGACACGCCACACGCGCGAGGCCATCATGCGCCTGGCCGTGATGCATCCCGAGAAAGCCGCGCTGGAACTGTTCGCGCGCGAGATCTCCGCGGCCGGCACCAGCTGGTCGCCCGGCACCACCGGCTCGGGCGGCGGCCGGCCCAGCCCTTCGCCCTCGATCCGGCAGTACGCCTTCCTGCTCGACAAGACCCGGCTATCGCCCACCGTGCTGATCGATGGCGAGCGCAAGCCGGTGGCCATGCCAGCCGCGTCGTCCGCCGAAGGCGGGCGGCCCGCGCAGGTTGCCCTGCCCGATGCGCTGCCGCCCGGCGGTGATTTCGAGGAAGTGCCGCTGATCCGCCTGGCCTATGGCCGCAGCGGCGACAAAGGCGATATCTCCAATATCGGCCTGATGGCGCGCCGCCCGGAGTATCTGCCGTGGTTGCGCGCGGGCGCCACCACCGAGCGCGTCGCGCAATGGCTGGGGCACCTGGTGAAAGGACCGGTCACGCGCCACGACCTGCCCGGCATCCACGCCATCAACCTGGTCTGCGAAGAGGCCCTCGATGGCGGCGGCATGGCCTCGCTGCGCAACGATCCGCTCGGCAAGGGCATGGCGCAGATCCTGCTGGGCATGCCGGTGCGCGTGCCGCGAGGCTTGTTGTCGTGAACCGTGCCGCGCAAACGCCTTCAGCGCAGCTGCCCGAGGACGGCGGCGGCGTGGCACGCTATCGCCAGCTGGCCAGCGTGCTGCGCCATCGCATCGTGTCAGGCGAGTGGCCGCTGGGACATCGCCTGCCCACCGTGGAGCAGCTCGCACAGGCCTATGGCATTGCGCGCGTCACGGTGCGGCAGGCCTTCGCCGTGCTGGCGGAAGAAGGCCTGGTCAGCAGCCAGCGCGGGCGCGGCACGCACGTCACGGGCCTGCCGCCGGGCCCCAGCGCCGGCATGCGCTCGGTGATCAACGACGAGCTGGTCGGCGGCAGCGACCTCGAAATCCGCATCCTGGAAAAGCGCAAGGACGTGCGCCTGCCGGCCGGCCTGCCCACGCGCGGCACGCCGCTGGACCAGTATGTGCTGCTGCGCAAGCTGCATCTGCATGATGGCGAACCGTTCTGCCTGATCGAGTTGTACGTGGCTGCCGCGGTCTTCAACCAGTTTCCGCGCGGCGCCGAGAAGCACCGCAAGATCGCGCGCCTGCTGCGCGAGGCCGTGGGCGAGCGCCTGGGCATGATGCACCAGACCATGACGGTGGAACCGGCCGACTACGCGCTGGCCCGCGAGCTGGCCTACGGCTTTGCCGCGCCCATCGCCAAGATCGTGCGCACCACGCTCGACACCGACGGCAACGTGCTCACCGCCGGCTGCTTCTGGTATCGCGGCGACCGCTTCATCCTCGACGTGGAATTCCCGGCGCAGCTCACCGAACGCTATCCGGCGCTGGCCGTACCCGACAGCCGCAGCTGACGCGGGCGCGACCCGCAAATCCGACAGATGCCGAAAAGGCACGCAAGGAGACAAGATGAACAAGCCGTACCCTTCGCGCAGGCTTGCCGGCCTGCTGCTGCCGCTGTTCATGCTGGGCGCCGCGCCAGCGCAGGCGGCCACCGACTACCCCGCCAGGCCCGTGCGCGTGATCGTGCCGTTCCCGGCGGGCAGCGGCACCGACAGCAGCGCGCGCTACGTGGCCGAGGCCGTCACCGGCCAGACCGGCAAGACGGTGGTGGTGGACAACCGGCCCGGCGCCAACGGCTTCATCGCCGCGCAGGCCGTGGCCGGCGCGCCCGGCGACGGCTACACCATGYTGGTCACCACCAACACCACGCATGCGGCCAATGCGTCGCTGTTCAGGAAGCTGCCCTACGACCCTGTCAAGGACTTCGCGCCGGTCTCGCTGATCGCCCGCAGCGGGCTGGTCCTGGTGGTGCCGCCCGAYAGCCCGGTGCATAGCGTGGCCGACCTGACGGCGCTGGCCAGGGAGAAGCCCGGCAAGCTCACCTTCGCCAGCGGCAGCTCGTCCACGCGCATCGCCAGCGAGTTGTACAAGATGATGGCCGGCGTGCAGGCGCTTCACGTGCCGTACAAGGGCGTGCCGGCGGCGCTGACCGACCTCATGGGGCATCAGGTGGATTTCATGATCTCGGACGTGTCGCCCGCCATGACGCTGATCCAGGGCGGCAAGCTGCGCGCCGTCGCGGTCACCACCGCGCAGCGGCATCCGGTGCTCAAGGACGTGCCCACCATGGCCGAGAGCGGCCTGCCCGGCTACGAGATGGTGGCCTGGTCGGCGGCATTCTTTCCCGCCGCCACGCCCAGGGCCGTGGTGGAGCGCATGAACCAGCTGGTGCGCAAGGGCCTGGCGGATCCCAGGGCGGCCGACTACTTCGGCCGCACGGGCGGCGAACCCGCGCCGTCGTCGCCGGACGAACTGGCTGCCTTCGTGCGCAGCGAAACCGCGAAATGGGCGAAGGTGATCAAGGCGGCGGGGATCGAGCCGGAGTGAGCACCGCTGCCCGGCCGGCGAGCGTCGCCTCGGCGCCGCCTCAGAACTGCTTGCGATACACCACGAAGCCCGATTTCTCCGCCACCTTGTCATAGAGCCGCATGGCCGTCTCGTTGGTCTCGTGCGTCTGCCAGTAGACCCGCTTCGCTCCCGCCGCCGCGGCGCGCTGGTAGACGGCCTCGATCAGCGCGCGGCCCACGCCGGTGCCGCGCGCGGCATCGGCGGTGAACAGGTCCTGCAGGTAGCAGCTCGGTCCGATCTGGATGGTGCTGCGGTGATACAGGAAGTGCACCAGGYCCAGCAGTTGCCCGCCGCGTTCGGCCACCAGCGCGTGCATCGGCTCGTAGGCATCGAAGAAGCGCGACCACGTCATGCGGGTGATGTCTTCCGGCAGCGCGGTCGGCCCCTTGCGGCCGTAGAAGGCGTTGTAGCCATCCCAGAGCACCTTCCAGGCCGGGTAGTCTTCCGGGCTGGCGGGGCGGATCAGGATCGGGTCGGTCACGGTGTCATCCTCATGGGTGGGGTGGTGGGCGGGCGGGTACGACAACACACACATCGGGCGGCCAGCGCCAGCCGCCGGCTCGGGCGGCCAGCTCAGGCAGCCGTGTTCGATACCGGCGGCGTGTAGCGGGCCTTGCCCGCGCGCTTGGCTTCGTACAGCGCCATGTCGGCGCGCATGAAGAGTTCGTTGGCGGTCTGGCCGTCGTCGGGGCGGTGCACGGCGATGCCGACGCTGGCCGTCGCCACGATGGTATGGCCTTCGATGAAATGCGGGCGCTGGGCGGCATGCACGATGGCCTGGGCAATGCGCTCCAGGCTCGCCGTGCTGGCGGCGTCGTCCAGCACGATGCCGAACTCGTCGCCGCCGATGCGCGCCACGCCGTCGCCCGCGCGCACGCAGGCTGACAGGCGCTCGCCGAAGGCCGCCAGCAACTGGTCGCCCACCGCGTGGCCGTAGCTGTCATTGATGGTCTTGAAGTCGTCCACGTCCACCAGCAGCAGGGCTGCGTTGAGGCCGCTGTTGCCGGCGCACGCCATGGTCTCGGCCAGGCGCCGGTCGAAGCCCTTGCGGTTGAGCAGGCGCGTCAGGTGGTCGGTCAGGGTCTGCGCTTCCAGGCTGCGGATCTTCTGGCGTTCGGTGGTCACGTTGCGGGCGAACATGTACAGGCCCTGCACGGTGTCGCGCGCGTCGTTCCACGCGGGCTGGTAGGTGACTTCCATGCACTCCGCGCCTTCCTGGCCTTCGAGGCTGAAGGTGATCGACGCCCCAAGGTAAGCCTGCGCCAGGTAGGGCTGCGATGCCAGGTACGCGGGCGTGCCCCACAGCTCCCGCACGGTCAGGCCGACGATCTGCCGCACGGGCAGGTCGAAGCGCTGCGCGTAGGCCTCGTTGACGAAGACATAGCGCTCTTGCGTGTCGATGAACGAGACAAAGTCCGGCACGTGGTTGGCGATGGCCTCGATGCGCTTCTCGCTCTCGGCGGCGCGGTCCTTGGCGGCGCTGAGCGCCGCCTCGCGCTCGGACAGCTGCTGCATCACCGTGCCGAAGGTGGTGGCCAGCTCGCCGATCTCATCGTTGCGCCCGGTGGGCAGCGCGGCCAGCGCGGCCGGATCCTTTGGCACTTCGCCCACCACGCGATGCAGCAGCTCCAGCGGCGCCAGCAGCCGGCGTATCACCAGCCACATCAGCAGCGCCGCCAGCACCAGCGAGAAGCCGGCGCTCACGATGGTCTTGTGGCGCGCCTCGATCAAGGGCGCATAGGCTTCGCTGGCCGGCAGCACGGACACGACCTCCCAGCCGTTGGCCTCGAGCAGGTAGCGCGCCACCACAGGCTGGGTGGGATGCAGGGGTTCCCAGTCGGTCTGCGGCACTTCGAGCCCGCAGCTCTCGCCCAGCGCCTTGGCCGGCGTCATGACCTTCCATGGCTCGGCATGCATGGCGTAGCGCGGGTTGCCGCCGGAGGAAACCAGGCAATAGCTGCCGGTGAGCCCGACCCGGCTATGGGCGATCTGGTCGAGGAAATTGCTTTCCGAGAAGTTCAGCGCGCCGCCCACCACGGCCAGCAGCTTGCCGTCGGGCGCGCGCAGCGGCACGGCCAGCACCACGCCGGGAGAGTCGCTCAGCCTGCCGCGCAGCAGGTCGGACATGGCAAATTCCGCACCGTGGGCGACGTCGCGGAAGTAGTCGCGGTCGGCCAGGTGGATGCGCTGCCCGTCGGGCACGGCGGTACTGAATGCCATGTCGCCGTCGGGCCAGGCGAGGAACACGGCATTGAACATCTGCGGCATGGCCACGGCGTCGGCGGCGAAGCGCTTCATGGTGGCGGGCGGCTCGCCGAGCATGGGCTGGAGCTGGTGTGCCAGGCGGCGCAGGGCCGTGGCGCGCATCTCGAACTTTTCGTCGAGCTGTTCGGCGACCAACTTGACCAGCGTCTCCTGCTGCGCCTGGCGCAGTGCCTTGAGACCCTGGAAGGCGTAGTACTGCGCAAAGAGCGCGCGCGCCAGGACGATAAGCGTCACCACGACCGCGGTCGCGATGGCCACCCGATATTTTAAAGAGTGCCGCATGGTTATCTTATTCTTCGTGTGCGGATTAGTCCTGCTGCCAGGCTTGGCTCAGCCCGGCTGCCCGTCCTCCGCCGCGGGCGACTGACCCGGTTCACAGGTTAGCAGAAGCAGGGCTACGGACCGGGCTTGCCGCAGCCTCGCGGCAGGGTATGCGTGACGCATCAGGCGCTCGCGGTGACGCGGCCGGCTCCCATGTGTGGAGTGCAGGGCTAGAATGCGGCATTCTTCCAACAGTTTTTTCTTGTCCATACATTCCTTGCGCCGCGCTTCGGCGGAGAGCCGTCATCCATGAACCTCGATCCCGTGCTACGTTTTCTGCACATTGCCGGCGCCACCCTGTGGGTGGGCGGCATGTTCTTCGCCTATGTCTGCCTGCGTCCGGCGGCGGGCAGCCTGGAGCCGCCGCAGCGGCTGCGCCTGTGGCGCGGCGTGTTCGCCCGCTTCCTGGCGTGGGTGTGGGTGGCCGTCATCGTCATTGCCTGCAGCGGCGCGGTCATGATCGCGCGGGTCGGGTTTGCCGCCGCGCCGGTCCACTGGCATCTCATGCTTGGCACGGGCCTGCTCATGATCCTGATCTTCGTCTACGTGTTCGCCGGCCCCTACGGCGCGCTGCGGCGGGCCGTGGACGCGCAGGACTGGCCATCCGCGGGCGCCGCGCTCGGGCGTATCCGGCAGGCGGTCGGGCTGAACCTCCTGCTCGGCGTGTTCACCATCGCCGTGGCGACCCTCGGCCAGATCCTGCGCTAGATCTTGCGTTAGATCCTGCATTAGATCCTGCGTTAGATCCTGCCCTGGATCTCGCGCCTGGCCCCGGGCGCGCCGGAACCGGAACGCCACGCCTGGCCTTGCGGCTCAGGCCGCCTCCATCACTGCCTCCACCCGGTTGCGGCCCGCGCTCTTGGCGCGGTAGAGCGCCAGGTCCGCGCGTCCGATGCCGGCATCGAGCCGGCTCTCGGTCTTGTCGACGCTGGCCACGCCGATGCTGATGGTGAGGTCGGCAACGCGCCTGCCGAAAAAGCGCGACGAGGTGACCCGCAGGCGTTCGGCCAGGGCCAGCGCGGCCGCCATGGTGGTGCGGGGCAGCAGCACCAGGAACTCTTCGCCGCCGAAACGGCCCGGATACGCGCCGGGCGGCAGCTCGCGCTTGAGCATGGCCGAGAAATCGCTCAGCACGCGGTCGCCTTCGGCGTGGCCCATGCTGTCGTTGATGTGCTTGAAATGGTCCAGGTCGATCAGCAGCAGCGCCATCTCGCCGCCATGTTCGGCCATGCGGGCCAGCTCTTCCTGGCCGGCATCGTAGAGCGCGCGGCGGTTGAGCAGTTGCGTAAGCGGGTCGGTCCTGGAGAGCACGTCGAGCTCCACATGCAGGCGCCGGGTGATGACCAGCATGAAGGCGACCGCCAGCGCCAGGTCCATCAACGTGTAGGCGCACAGGTAGATGGTCTGGATCACGTCGGCGGTGGCGAACAGTTTCTGCTCGGTCAGGCCCGTGAACAGGCTGGCCACGCAGCGTGCCACCATCACCACGGTCTGCACGAGCAGCAGGCAGCCAAAGAAGCGCGCGCTGAAATGGCGTCCGCCATGGCGCATCACCAGCACGCATTGCGTGCCGAAGAAGACCGACATGAGCAAGGTCACGATGGTGACGCGCGCATCATAGTCGGCGCGTCCATAGACAAACCACGCCAGCAGCAGGGTAGCCAGCACGACCACGATGGCCGCGGGCTTGCGCGCCTGCGGCCGGCCGTAGAAGGCCTGCGTGCCGAGCATCCACAGCGCCACCGCGCCGAGCAGCAGGGCGTTGCCCGCCACGATGGAGATCCAGTCCGGCGCGATATCGCGCAGCCAGAACAGGATCGGCGTGACCACCAGGACCAGCGAGCCGGCCACCCACTGGCCGATGCCCTTGATGCTCCGGGGAAAGCTGTTGTACGCGGACAGCAGCACCACGGACATCAGGGCCGACATGATCGATGCAAGGAAGACCGTCGTCTTGAGATCAAGCTGCGGCATCGCGGTGCGCACATCCCTGGCAGTGGCAAGCGGCCATGTTAACAAAGACCGGTGCCAGTTGGCATTACGTGGCAACCCTGCATGGACCCGTGCAGGCACGCTTCGCGCACCCCGGGCGCCGGCGGCATCCCGCCCGCGGATATTGGCCGATGACGGCCCGCCGATCTTATTGTTATAATTTTTATATCAAAAAAACAAACGGCGCATGACAGGCCGTCGATCGGCGCAGCGGGCTTGATGGTGCGGGCAATTGCAAGGGGAGCGGCATGAGTGACGGGAGTGAAGGACAACCCGCCTGGACCGGGGCCGGTGACCGGGCACGGTTTCCGGCGTGGCAGGACGCGATGACGACTGCGGGCCGGCGACCGCCAGCGCCGGCGCGCGGCTATCGGGAAGCCGATCCGCACAACCAGCAAGCGGCCATATCGAGCCAGTGCCTGGACGCCTACCTGGGCTCGTACTCGGGCATGGCAGGAAATCCTTCGGCTGATCTGTGGTTCTGCGATGTCAGGGCCCATGCCGAACCGGCGCCGCTCGCGAGCCTGCTGGCGCCGGTGGCCGCGCCGCTGGTCTGGGACACGGATTTCCGAATGCGGCACAGCGAGATGCTCGCGCGCTGGGCCACCCAGCAGAAGCTCGCACGCATCGCGGCAGCGGTGCGCAGTGCCGCGGATAGCGTGGAGCCGTGCGAAGCGAAACAATATTTCGAACAGCGCCTTTATGGCCCCTCGGGCCACGAGTTCAAGCTCTCGCTGTTTCCGCTGCCAACGCTCGAGGCCGGCGCAAGAGGCTGGACCCGGCTCTATGGCCACCAACCCGTGCTCAATCCGCAGGAGCGCTACCTCGGCCTGTGCCGCGAAGGCAGCCGCTTCAGGTTCATCGCCGCGCTGCGCCGGCAGTGGCAGCCCAAGGTGATCGTCTGCCTGGGCAGCCGCAACACGGACGATTTCCTGCAGGCATTCGGATTTGCCGATGCCCCGCAGACGGAGCATGTCCTGCAGCCGGCGGACCAGGGCAAGCCGATACAGGTATGCGTGGACGGGCCTACCACCTTGCTGATATGCCCGCCGCTGAGCGGCGCATCGGGGCTGAACTCGGACGTCCTGCAGACCGCACTGGGAAGATACATTGCCCGGTTGATGTAGAACCTGCTTGTAGAGCCTGCTTGTATAGCCTGCCTGTAGATCCTGATCCGGCGGCTATTTCACGCCGGCGGCATCCCTGGCGCTTCGCGGTACTTCAATACGAAAGGTCGTTCCATTCTCCGCCGTCGAAGTAACCGACACGTTTCCGCCATGCATCGTTGCAACGTCCCGGACGATGAAGAGCCCTAAGCCGATGYTGCCCTGGATCTTCATGTCAGCTTCGCCGGACGAGGCTTGCGTGAATGGATCAAAAACCCGAGCCAGCGAGCCAGGGGGAATCGGGTGGCCCTGGCTATGAATTTCCACTGACACCGTATCCTTGTCCCCGCGTGTGGTAATGCCTACCGGCGCGTCCACTGCCCCGTGGTCCATGGCGTTTCGCAAGAGGTTGTACACCGCTTGCCTGAGCCGGTGGGCGTCCCAGCGCCCTATCGTATTGCCGTCCAGCCGGGCGACAAGCTGGCGATCCGGGGAGAGCGTTTGCGCGTCGCTTATCGCCTCTTCGCAGATGCGCGACATCGATACGTCGGAGAGGGAAAGGGGCCGGTAGCGGTCAAAATGGATGCTCACGAATTCCAGCAGTTCCGCAGCCAGCTCATTCATTTGCCTCACCGATCTTCCGATGCGCAGGACCGCCGCCCTCGATTGCTCTCTGAGATCGGGGTCCATTTCGAGAAGGCGTATGTTCAGCAGGGCCGTGTTGATCGGCCCGCGAAGATCGTGACCCAGTACCCCGACAAAAATGTCACGAGAGCGATCGAGTCCGGCGACATAGGCGTTTGTGGATTCGCCCAAGGCCCGGTCCAGCGCGGCATGGAAATAAGCCATATCCGCGATTTCCTGCTGCAGCCACGAGTGCCGCACCTTCATCCACTCGCTGACCACGACGCTCCGAAGTACCCGGTATTCGGACTGAAGCTCCAGCAGGGAGTAGCCAGTCGCAAGCCGTTGGCCACCGTGATTGGAGGGGACGATTTCGGTACTTGCAGGCTGGACAGGCACGTCGGAACGGAAAGCGCCGGCCTTCTCCAGCCGTGTTGCGATTTCAAGGAGGATCTTGCGGGTGAGGTCCCGGCGCGCGGCCGCTCCAATCGGACTGCCGGATGAGCCGGCATCATTCAACTCCCGCTCCCAGGCCGTCAATATCGCTTCGATATTGGCTCGCATGAATTCATGTAGGCGCATGTTGCCCTCGGCCGCTCTGGAAGTTTGAGAACGCAGGGAGTGGATCGGTGAGCGAGCGCAGTGTGCCTGCCTACGCACTCCAGCCACTCAGGTCCAGGCTTTATTCTAAGCACTGCGCAAGCTGCGGTACACGGCCGGCACCAGATTTGGGCGGGCCGAAGCGAGTCGCGGCGGCATATTGAGCGCGCGCCGCCCGCTAGCTGCGCAGACTCCGCGCGCCAGCGCCGCGCGAGGGCAGCAGCCAGAGCACGGCCTTCATGGCGTAGATGACGATCAGCGTGCCGGTCAGGTCGCCAACGAACATGACCAGGAAACCGCGAATCAGCTCGGCGGGAACGATGTGGTCGGCGTGCAGGGCAAACCAGATGTGATGCAGCAGGGGGCTGGCGATTGCATATGCCACAACGCATGCCAGCAGCCGCGCCGGCGTCAGGTTTGTCAGCGATGCGTGCAGGCCAAAACTGTGCCGGGCAAGCCGGTAGACCAGGTACGGCGCAACGCTCGCCAGGATTCCCCCCATGAACGCGCGTGCAAAGTCATTGGGGAAAAAGTAGAAGAAGCTCACCGCCCAGGACACGATCAGCAACCCCAGCGCGCCGGCCTCGCCGAACAGCAGGGTGCTCAGCAGGCGTATCCCCGCCGGCAGGTAGACCCAGTTAATGCCCGGCACAAACTCCAGTTGCCGGAAAAGCCACTCGTTGAGGGCGAGCGTCAAGACAAACATGGCAATTGTGGCGAACACCATACTCAATTGCAGGCGGACATGGGGCATTGCCGTAAAATGCGTCGGGGCATATTCAAAATGGGGCCTGATGATAGTCGATCCCGCTTACAGCAAGCCGCAACCCATTTCCGGCAGGATATCGTCGTGACGCGGCCGGCCGATATCTACCTGCGCTTTCTCCAGTTGGCGGAGGCATTGCGAGGACTCCCCTCGCTGCCGGCGCTCGATCCCCTCGAAGAGCGGATTCTCGAGCTGATCGCGCGTGCCAGCCAGACGCAGGAACGGCTGTCGGTCAGGGACATGATGGCCAGGAACGAACTGGGCTCGCCTGCCACGCTGCACGCCCGCCTGAAATCCATGCGCGAGAAAGGCTGGATCATGCTGACGGACACGGAAGACACTCGCCGCAAGCAACTCGGGCTCACGCCCGAAGCGCTGCGCCATTTCGACAGGCTGTCCGAGTGCCTGGTGAACGCAACGAAAAAATCCTGAGGGTTTGCCGCTGCGTGGCGCGCGGGGAAGGCGAATCCGCTGGCTTCCCCACTCACTGCCTCGCCTGCTAGCCCGCCTGCGATTCCTTGGCGGGGCCGCGCGCATTCCTGCGTCGCAGCGTCTCGCTGGCCACCGATTCGGACAAGAACAGCCACAGCGTGCGCACGCGGATCACCCCGTCGCCCGGGCCGTCATGCGTGAGCCGGCCCGCCACTTCCTCCAGCTTGTCGAACATCTCCGGGCGCAGCTGCCCGCGCAGCACCGCCAGCCGGGCCCCGGGCACGGCCACCTCGTCACGGTTGCCGAACACGCGGCGCTCGACAAAAAACAGCACCGCCGCCAGCGCCGCCGCGCCGATCCCGATGTTCGCCATGGCCTCGAGCTCGAAGCTGCTGGCAGCAAAGCACAGCACCGCCACCACCGCGAGCGTCACAAAGGCCGCGCGCAGCAGCACAAAGGCACGCGGATGCGAAACAGCGCGAGCCAGGTCACGCACGGCGTCGATCTCGTCTTGCTCCAGCACGTTGAGGACATTGGTGGTCGAAACTTTCATTGTCTTGTTCTAGGTTTGGTTTCGTGAGGTGCGCTGCCAAAGTCACATGCGCGGGGAGAGCCGGCAGTGTATACGCATGGCGGCAAGGACGCTGCGCGCGTGGAATCTGCGCCGCATTGCGGAAATCGGCCGGCCTCGGGTGCCAGGATCGCCTACGGACAGTTGCGGGCGCTTAACGGAGATATTAGCCCGCAGGCCGTCGCGGTCAACTCTCCCTTTGCCCTAGCTCTGTCATCCATTCGGCTGGGCGCGGCGCATGTGGCGAGAGAGGACAACGCAAAGAGGCGGGCGTGGACAGCAGGACGCGCGAGAAGCCGGGCGGCAGGGCAATCCTGCCGCCGGCCTCAAGGCGTCAAGGCGTCAAGGCCTCAAGCCCTCAAGGCGTCAAGGCCTCAAGGCGCAAGGCCGGGCACGCGCGGCACCCGCTGCGACCTCACATTGAAGTGCGGCTCGCCAAACACCTCCAGCAGTCGCGCAATCTCGCGCGCCGAATTCGCGCGCGTGGTGCGGATCTCGCTAAGCCGGCGCGGCGCCGCGGCCGCGCCCACCAGGAAATGCCGCCGCACCGTCAGCAGCGACTCACCCGGCGGTGGAATCAGCACGGGACGCGCGTCCTCATCCTTATAGCTGCCGTAAATCCAGCCCGATGGTGTCAGGTGTGCCTCGATCCAGGCCTCGCCCGACGCAAACGTATCCGGCGCAACCGCGCCGCGCTTTACCATGGCTTCCTGCATTTTGCTGCCTCTCATACGTACGTCACGCATCAGTGGCCCCAAGCGGCCACCGGTCCGCCATGTGCCATGCGGACCGTGTCGTGTCTGAGAAGAATTCTGCGGCTGCGCTCCCCATGCGGGTACCCCGCCTTGGTAGGTGGCGCGCACGCAAAGGGTATCAATGTCTGCGCGACGCGGCATCCGCTGCGCAAGTCAATGGCAGGCCGACCCGGCCATCGTCGTTCTATCCCCACCTAAGCGTGGGTCCCACCAAAGCAGGGTAAGAGCGGTCGGCACGCCCATCAATAATCCACCCCGGCAAGCTTGACCCCTTGCTAATTCCCGATAGGGTGTAGGCACTCCCCGCGCCTACACCCTCTTTTTTTGGGGCGATCAACGAGGAATTCCGGGGAATGCGCCCTCGTCGCGGTAGCCGTAGGCCACCTGCCGAGCGCCTTGAGCCGCAAAAGCAGGAAGGGAAACCCGCGGGGTTTCCCTTCCCGGTTGGTTCGCTGCACACGATCAATGCACGTTCAGCGCACGTTCAGCGCAAGATCAGCGCAGGGAACCCGCCCCCCTTAAGCCGCCACCGCGGCCGACAGATCCCGCGCCCCGCCCAGCGAACTCCCCCCGTCCACCGGAATCACCGCCCCCGTCACAAACTGCGCGCGCGCGGAACTGAGAAAGCGCGCCATGTCGGCAATGTCCTCCACCGCGCCAAAGCGGCCCAGCGGGATCGATGCCTGCATGCGCGCCAGCGCCTCGGGCGTGGGCGCCAGGCGGCGCACGCCTTCGGTGTCGCCGATCGGGCCCGGCACGATGGAGTTCACGCGGATGCCGTCACCACCCCATTCCATCGCCAGCACGCGGGTCAGCATGTCCACGCCGGCCTTGGCCGCGCAGACATGCGCCTGGTAGGGCGTGGGGTTGTAGGCCTGCGGCGCGGAGATACTGAGCACCGACGCGCCCGGCTTGCGCAGGTACGCATGGGCCGCGCGCAGCACGTTGAAGGTGCCGTTGAGGTCGATGTCCACCACCGTGCGAAAGCCCTTGGCGGACATGCCCAGCGCCGGCGCCACGAAGTTGCCCGCGGCGCCGGACACCAGCACGTCGATATCGCCAAAGGCTTCATGCGCCTGCGCCAGCGCGGCGGCAATGGCCTCGGCGTCGCGCACGTCGGCGGCCAGGCCCAGCGCGTCGGCGCCCAGCGCGCGCAGCGCCTCGGCGGCGGCCTGCACCCGCTCCGGCGTGCGGCTGGCCACGGCCACGCGCGCGCCGGAGCGGGCGAAGGATTTGGCAATGGCGAGGTTGATGCCGCTGCTGCCGCCCGCCACGAAGACCGTCTTGCCCTGGAAGTCGTCCATCGCCGCGCTCACGGACGGCCGCCGCCGCAGACCAGCACCTGGCCGCTGACGTAGTTGGACTCGGGGATGCAGAACATATAGACCGCGCCCGCCGCTTCTTCCGGCGTGCCGCCGCGGCCCAGCGGGATCAGGGCCTCGGCGTTCTTGAGCACCTGCGGGTTCACGCCCACCTTGATCTGCTGGCCGGCAATGTCGATGCTGGCGTCGGCGTCCGCCGGCGTCTCGGTCAGGCGCGTCATGATCAGGCCGAAGGCCACGCTGTTGACGTTGACCTTGTAGCGGCCCCATTCCTTGGCCATGGCGCGGGTCAGCCCGTTGATGCCGGCCTTGGCGGCGGCGTAGTTGGCCTGGCCGGCATTGCCGTACACGCCGGAGGTGGACGAGATGTTCACCACCTTGCGGAACACCGGCGTGCCGGCCTCCGCTTCGCGCTTGGCCGCCTCGCGGATAAAGCCGGATGCCGCGCGCAGGATGCGGAAGGGCGCCGTCAGGTGCACCGCCAGCATGGCTTCCCATTGCTCGTCGCTCATCTTCTGCACCACGTTGTCCCACGTGTAGCCGGCATTGTTGACGATGATGTCCACGCCGCCAAAGCTGTCCAGCGCCTGCTTCACAAAGCGGTCGGCAAAGCCGGGTTCGGTCACGCTGCCCACGCAGGCCACCGCCTCGCCGCCGGCCGCGCGGATGTCCGCCACGGTCTGCGCGGCGGGGTCCGCATCCAGGTCGTTGATCACCACGCGCGCGCCTTCGCTGGCGAGCTTGAGCGCGATCTCGCGGCCAATGCCGCGCCCGGAGCCGGAAACCAGCGCCACCTTGCCTTCGAGTTTGCGAGTCATCGTTGCCTCCTGTTGTCTGTCTCTATGTGTCTGAACTGCACTGATCTGATCGGATTGAGTAGGGGGGCGCCGGCCTTCACGCCAGCGCAATCACCGCTTCGCCCGCCAGGCGGGTCTGCCCGTCCTGGTTCACGGTAGACACCACCACGCGCGCGCGGCGCTCGCCGTCCTGCTGCAGCAGCTCCGCCACGTGGCCCGAGCACGTGATGCGCTCGCCCACCTGCGTGATGGCGGCAAAGCGCACGCTGAACGCGCGGATGGCCGGCTGCGGCGCCCAGTTGGTCAGCACGCGGCCCAGCCACGCCATGGACAGCATGCCGTGGGCAAACACGTCCGGCATGCCGGCCCCGCGCGCAAAGTCCGTATCCACGTGGATCGGGTTGTGGTCGCCCGATGCCCCGCAATACAGCGCCAGCGCCAGGCGGGAGATGGGCGGGGTCTCGAACGCGGGCAGCGCATCGCCCACCTTCAGGCTGGCCAGGTCGATTTCAGCATGGCGCATATCAGGCTCCCACGGCGTTGCGCACCACGGTCACGCAGCGCAGTTCCGCCACGCGCTCGCCGCGCTGGTTGGTGACATCGGTGGTGCGCACCACAAACTCCAGCGCGCCGCCTTTCTTGTCGTAGATATCGTCGATGCGCTGGCGGAACGTCAGCGTGTCCCCCGCATACGCCATCGCGTGGTAGGTAAAGCCCTGCTCGCCGTGCAGCAGGCTGCGGTAGTCCATGCGCAGCAGCTCGCGGATCGCCGCCGGGTCGGGCGACTCCATCTCCAGGCAGAACAGGAAGGTCGGCGGCACCGGCAGCGCGGGCATGCCGGCGGCGCGCGCCGCGGCTTCGTCGCTGTAGACGGGGTCGGTCTGCCCGGTCGCCTTGGCAAAGAACCGCAGGCGGCCAGCCTCCACGTGCGCGCTGAACGGCGGGAACACATGCCCGATGTATTGCTTGTCGATCATGGCGTCTTTCCTCACGCGGCCTGGTACAGGGTCACCACGCAGGCGCCGCCCAGGCCCAGGTTGTGCTGCAGCGCCGTGCGCGCGCCCTCTACCTGGCGCTGGTCGGCCGTGCCGCGCAGCTGCCACACCAGCTCCGCGCACTGCGCCAGGCCCGTGGCGCCCAGCGGATGYCCCTTGGACAGCAGCCCGCCCGACGGATTGGTCACCACGCGCCCGCCGTAGGTGTTGTCGCCGTCCACGATGAACTTCTCCGCCGTGCCCTCGGGCGTGAGGCCCAGCGCCTCATAGGTGATCAGCTCGTTGGCGCTGAAGCAGTCGTGCAGCTCCACCACGTCCAGGTCTTCCGGGCCCACGCCGGCGGCCTCGTACACCTGGCGTGCGGCGGCGG
This sequence comes from Cupriavidus sp. 05N38, assembly GCF_056397345.1. Taxonomy (NCBI): domain Bacteria; kingdom Pseudomonadati; phylum Pseudomonadota; class Betaproteobacteria; order Burkholderiales; family Burkholderiaceae; genus Cupriavidus; species Cupriavidus sp. 05N38. The sequence continues at coordinate 16,782 of NZ_JBFTNF010000056.1, read as the reverse complement.
CCGTCATGTCATAGCCCACCACCTTGCGCATGTCGCCACTCTCGAACGTGCTGGGCGTATCGGTGGTCATGGCCTGCGCGGCAATCACCACGCGGCGGTCCAGGCCGTGCTTGCGCGCAAACGCCTCCGAGCAGACGATGGCCGCGGCCGCGCCGCACGTGGGCGGGCAGCACTGGTAACGCGTGAGCGGCCCAAACACCGCGGGGGACGCCATCACCTCCTCCAGCGTCAGCGTCTGGCGGAACACCGCCAGCGGATTGCGCGCCGCGTGCTGGCGCGCCTTCACCGAAATACGGCCGAAGGTATCGGCACGGATGCCGTGCTCCTTCATGTAGTCCAGCCCGGCCCCGCCGAAGAACTGCGCGGCGCGCGGCGCATCCGGCTGGTAGCCCTGCTGCGCGGTCATGGTGTCGACAAAGCGGGCCATCGGGGACGGCCGGTCGTCATAGGCGCCCTTGAGCGCGCCCGCCACCATCTGCTCGAACCCCAGCGCAATCGCGCATTCCACCTGGCCGCTTTCCACCGCCTGGCGCGCCAGGTACAGGGCGCTTGAGCCGCTGGAGCAATTGTTGTTCAGGTTGAACACGGGAATGCCGGTCAGCCCCACGCCGTAGACCGCGGCCTGCCCGGCGGTGGAGTCGCCGTACACGTAGCCCACGTACGCCTGCTGCACGTGCTGGTACGCCACGCCCGCGTCATCCAGCGCCAGCCTGGCGGCGCGCGCGCCCATCACGTGATAGGGCTCGCTGGCGCCCGGCTTGCTGAAGGGAATCATGCCCACGCCCACCACGTGGACGGCGCGTTTCATCTGGGTCATTCTCTGGTCTCCTGGTCTGGCGGCCGGGCCGCCCCTCGCAATGCAGTGTGCCCCGCGTGCCCGCGCCCGCCAATCGCCGATCGGGACAAAACCATTGGCAAAAAGTATCAAGCTGCAGCATGGGCAAGCAGCTGGCACGGCGGCATGCCGCGCCGCGCGCTTCAGTCCAGCCGGATGCCCAGCTCGCGCACCACCACCTTCTCCCGCTCGTACTGCTGCGCGGCGAACTGCGCATACTGGTCGTTGCTCAGGTACACCTCCTGCAGGTCGATGGCCTCCAGCGCGGCCTGGTACGCCGGCGACTGCGCGGCCTTGCGCAACGCGTCATGCAACTGCCTGACCACGGCGGGGTCCATGCCGCGCGGCCCCACCACGCCCACCTGCGAGCTGGCGGTAATGTCAAAGCCGCGCTCCTTCAGCGTGGGCACGTCCTTGAAGCGCGGAAAGCGCGCGTCGCCCACAATCGCCAGCGGCCGCACCTTGCCGGCCACGGCATACGGGCCCCAGCCGGGGTCCAGCACCGCGTCGATATCGCCCGCCATCAGCGCCATCAGCTCCTCCGAGCCGCCCTTGTACGGCGCGAAGGTGAACTTGGCGCCGGCGGCCTTGCCCAGCTTCTCCATGGCGATATGGCCCGAACTGCCGGTGCCCACCGCCGCGTAGGTGACCTTGCCCGGATTGGCGCGGGCATACGCCAGGAAGTCTTCCAGCGTCTTCCACGGCGCGTCGGCGCGCACCACCAGCCCGTAGCGGTAGTTGGTCAGGCCGATGATGTAGGTGAAGTCCTTGCGCGGGTCGTACACCGTCTTCTGCAGGTGCGGCATGCGGAAGATATTGGCCGCCACCAGCGCCAGCGTGTAGCCGTCCGGCGCGGCGGTCTGGCTCATCACCGTGGCCGCCAGCGTGGCGCCGGCGCCAGGCTTGTTGATGGGCACGATGCTTTGCTTGAGCTCCTTGCCGGCGGCATTGAGCAGGGCGCGCATCGGCGCGTCGGTGGGGCCGCCCGGCGGGAACGGGATCCAGAACTCGATCGGCCTGGCCGGATAAGGGCCAGCGGCCAGCGCCGGGGCAGACACGGATACGGACACGGCCGCCGTCAATGCCGCCAGCGCCAACATACCCCCCAGGCCACCCAGGCGCCGCGCCAGGCTACGCCAGGCCGGGCGGGGCAGGGCGCCCGCCTTTGTTTTGTCTTGCATGGTTGTCTCCTTTGTTCTTGTGTGCGTGTCGCAGGCGCTTGGCTCCTGTCGCGCCAAGGCTAGCCGGCCGGCACTCCCGCCCACAATTGCCGGAACGCCCAAACCGATTGGCAGAAACGCTCATGCCCGCGCGGCTGCCCGCCGGGCCGGTGTCATTTCYTGCCAATCGCGTTGAGCGGTTCCGCAATTGGCGTGGGCGCGCTGCGGCGCTTAAATGTGCGGAGACCTGCAGACCATCACGCCGATCCGCGCTGGCCCGCGCCCGCGGGCGCAGGCGCAGGCCAGCGCCGCCCCGCACCGCTGGCGCATGCGCCACGGGGCGAGGCAGCCGCCACCCAGCACAAGGAGACAATACCCATGCACCTGACCGCCGGACTACACCGCTCCCTGCAACGCCACCCCGACAAGATCGCCCTGGTAGACGGGCAGACCCGCCTGACCTTCCGCCAGCTGGCCGCGCGCGTGGCGCGGCTGGCCGGCGCGCTGCAATCCCTGGGCGTGGCGCGCGGCGACCGCGTGGCCGTGCTCGCGCCCAACGGCGCGGCGTACGTGGAAACGGAGCTGGCGGTCTGGTGGGCCGGCGCCGTGCTGCACCCCGTCAACACCCGCTGGAGCCAGGCCGAGATGGCCTTCGCCCTGCACGACTGCGGCGTGCGCGTGCTGCTGGCGGGCGAACCCTTCGCCGCGCTGGCCGGCGCGCTGCGCCGCCAGGTGCCGGGCCTGCAGGCCATCGTCCATGTCGGCCCGCAGCCGGCGCCCGCCGGCATGCTGGACTACGCCGCGCTGATCACCGACGCCCAGCCGGTGGCAGACGCCCGCGCCGCCACGGCGGACCTGGCTGCCATCCTCTACACCGGCGGCACCACCGGCTTCCCCAAGGGCGTGATGCTCTCCCACGGCAACCTGTGGGCCTCGTGCATCGGCCGCATGGCGGACGTGCCCAACCCGCCCGACTTTGTCTCCCTGCTGGTGGCGCCGCTGTTTCACGTGGCCGGCCTGGGCCGCCTGGTGGGCCAGCTGGTGGTGGGCGGCACCTGCGTCATGCTGCCGGGCTTCCAGCCCGACACCGTGCTGCGCACCATCGCGCAGGAAGGCATCTCAGACATGGTGCTGGTGCCCAGCATGATCCAGATGCTGGTAGATGCGTCAGGCTTTGCCGGGTACGACCTCACCAGCCTGCGCCGCATTGTCTGGGGCGCCGCGCCCATCGCGCTGCCGCTGCTGGAGCGCGCCATGGCCGCGCTGCCCGGCGTGGAATTTCTCCACGCCTACGGCATGACGGAGACAGCCGCCTCGGTGTCCGCCCACCACATCGGCAGCACCCCGCAGGCGCGCGAAGGCGGCCGCCTGCGCTCTGCCGGCCGCGCCGGCTACGCGGCCGAGCTGCGCATCGCCGGCCCCGACGGGCGCGAGGTGCCCACCGGCAGCATGGGCGAGATCCTGGCGCGCGGCCCCGCGGTGATGATGGGCTACTGGAACCGCCCCGAAGAAACCGCGCAGGCCCTGCGCAACGGCTGGCTGCACACCGGCGACAGCGGCTACATGGACGACGAGGGCTACCTCTACGTGGTGGACCGCATCAAGGACATGATCATCTCCGGCGGCGAGAACGTGTACCCCGCCGAGGTAGAGGAAACGCTGGGCCGCCACCCGGCCGTGGCCACCAGCGCCGTCATCGGCATCCCCGACGAGAAATGGGGCGAGGCCGTGCACGCCGTGGTGCTGCTGCGCGAGGGCGCGCAATCCACCGCGGATGAGCTGCGCGCGCACTGCCGCACCTGGCTGGGCGCGTACAAATGCCCCAAGAGCTTCGCGTTCCGCAGCAGCCTGCCGTTGTCGGCGGCGGGGAAGGTGCTCAAGAGTGAGTTGAGGAAGGAGTTTGGGGATGGGGTTTGAGTGTTTTCCGCCCCGCCTCCCGGCGCAGCACGGCGCCTTTGCCACAGACCCGCTGCTGCCAGGAGCCCGGAATCGAACGGAGCGCATGCCAATACGACGGTAAATTGGGGTACCAGGAGGCAATCGGCCAGATTGCTGGCGGACATGCTTCAGACTGGCAGGATCGAGACGTCTTCGAAGTCTCCATAAGAAAAGGGCCCGGCTGGTATGCCGGGCCCGCACTTCTTTACTTCGTCACCTCAGGGGTTCGCCGATCTGGCTGCGCGCCATGTAGATAGCGGCGCGCAGGGGCCGTCCGACACATATCGCATCGCCGTACAGCTCGAAGTGCATGGCAAAGGCGGCGCCCGATGCCTGCATGATGAACTCGCGGTGGGAAGCACCATCGAGATGACGGGGCCATTCAACAGCTTTCCACTTCACGCCATGGCGTCGTCCCGCGTCAGTGTCGTGGCCGGTGGTATTGGCGTAACACCTTTAGTCTCGATGGCCCACGCACTCAGAGCGCAAGGCATCCCGTTTGAATTGCACCGCATGCACGCCGCAGTTCTCATGACCGAGGAACGGACTATTACCGCCCCCGTGATTCCCATCCGCTGATCGCACGGCACCTTCCCTTCAGAGAGAAGAGAGAACCACATGGGAGAAGCAGAGCATTGCCGCCAGAGATGGCCGGTGCTAACGATGCCGCGTGCGAATCCGGTGCTGGCCATCAACTTGCACCAACTTGTCCCCGGTCGCATTCGTATAGTGTTCTAGAGGCAGGTCGTCAGGAGTTTGGTCACACGATTAGTGCTAATTGCATCACATCGCATCGCATCACCCGGGATGGCCTCGCATGCGCGGGTCAGGCGATCAGACAAGAGGTCCACCAAAAAGAACCAAAGACCATGGAACCCTCAAACCACGGAAGTATGCTTGGCACGCTGCGCCTTGCAAGGCTGGCGAATCGCAGGCCCCGCCTGTGGCTCGGGGTGTTCGCGCTGCTCGCTGGCTGTGGGTCTATCGGCCCCACGACCATCGTTGCGGACCGCTTCGACTACAGCGCGGCGATCGCGGACTCCTGGAAGCAGCAAACGCTGCTGAACATCGTCAAGCTTCGCTACATGGACCTGCCGGTCTTTGTAGACGTGGCGTCGGTTGTCAGTGGTTACTCGTTGCAGACTGGTGTGTCTATGAACAGCACTGTCTCCTCGGCCAACACCGTACAGGGCAATTTCGTTTCCGCCGGGGTACAAGGGGTATATACGGACCGGCCTACCATTACCTACACGCCAGCGACCGGGCAACGGTTTGTGCAGGGGCTGATGGTGCCGATCGAGCCCAGAAACATCTTCTTCATGCTTCAGAGCGGCTATGCCGCAGATTTCCTGCTGAGCATGACCGTGGAGTCGCTCAATGGCGTGCGCAATCGTTCGACGGTTGCAGGGGCGATGCGCGAGGCGGATCCCGCGTTTCTGCGAGCCATCGCATTGCTGCGCGACGTGCAGGGCGCCGGCGCGTTCGGGATGCGTGTTGAGGATAGCAAGAGCAAAGGTTCAACCGCCGTCGTGCTTTTCCGGCGTGACGGCGTGACTCCCGACATCGAGGAAAAAATGACCGAGATCCGCCGCCTGCTCAGAATGCCACTGACCAGGCAGGAGTTCATCCTCCGGTATTCCCCAGCCCGCGGCGCGGACGACGAACTTGCGGTGAACAGCCGCTCGATGCTGCAAATCATGAGCGCCTTTTCCAGCTACCTGGACGTTCCGGAGGAACACATCAGAGACCACAGTGCGCTGCCTGCGGTTGCGCCGGGCACAACTGAGAGGCAACAAGGCGCCCTAAGGATTCACAGTGGCAAGGAAAGGCCCGCCGAGCCATATGCTGCGGTACGGTACCGTGGCTACTGGTTCTGGGTTGAGCAAGGCGACCTGACAACGAAACGCGCCCTTGCGGCCATCATGTTGTTCTTCACGCTGGCGGATACCGGCAGTAAGGAGTCGCAGCCGTTGATCACCATCCCAGCCCAGTAGCGCGGCTCCCCAGCACGGGGCCGCCAGTCGACGTAGGCGCAGTAAAGGAGCCCCCGGCGCCGACATGCGAAGCTCGCTCCTGCCCGGAGCGAGATACCTGACTTGCCTTGCTGTCCGACTGCCTCCTACCCAACGGGATAGCTCTCGGCGATGGTCGTGCCGATCGTTGCCGCTGTTGCAGCAGACAACGTCCATCCAAGATGGCCATGGCCGGTGTTGTAGAACACCCGTGGCGCCCTGCCTTTTGACACGCGCGGCATCATGTCCGGCATCATCGGGCGAAGCCCCGCCCAGGGGACTACGCGGGAGGTATTGATTCGGAAGTTGCGACGCGTCCATGACACGAGCGGCTCGATGCGGTCGGCTCGGATGTCTCGGTTTTGTCCATTGAATTCGGCGGTACCTGCCACGCGGAACCTGTCCTTGCCAAGTCTGCTCGTCACGATCTTTGCGCTTTCGTCGAGCAGGCTGACCCACGGCCCGTTCGCCACGCTGTCGGCATCGTCCAGGTGCACGGTAATGGAGTATCCCTTGACCGGATAGACATTGATCCTGTCGCCCAGCATGCCGGCAATATGCCGGCTGCCCACACCGGCACAAACCACCAGCGCATCGCCGGCGATCTCGTACGCGGCACCGGCGTGGACCGATGGCGACGCCACACCGTCCACCGCCTGCAGGCCGATACGCACGCCGCTGGCGGATAGGTCGATGCTTCGCACGTCCCAGCCCTGCAGGAAGCGCACGCCGCGGCGCTCGCAAGCGAGCGCCAGGCCGCGCGTGAACTTATGGATATCCCCGGTTGAATCGGATGGCGTGAAGTACCCGCCAAAGTATTGGCCTTGCAACGTCGGCTCGATCGCCCGGATCTCCTGCGGCGACACCGCAAAGCGCTCCAGTCCGCCTGCCACGAGTAGCGCGTTCGTCCTGCCCGCGGCCTCGAAAGCCGCTTTGTCATGATAGAAGTGCAGGATGCCGCGGCGCTCCAGATCGAACTGGATATTCTCCTGCTCGGCCATGGCAAAGAGATGCTGGCGGGCGGCAATCGCCAACTTCGTCGTTTCGATGGTGTTCTCCCGATAACGCGCGATGTTCGACACAAACTCCCCCATCCACGAGTATTTGTGCCACGACGGCTTCGGGTTCACCAGCAGCGGCGCGTTGCGTTTCAGCATCCATTTCAGCCCTTTTAGTATCGTTCCCGCGCTGTTCCAGACTTCCGCGTTACACGCGGAGAGCTGGCCGCCATTGGCGAACGACGTCTCCATGGCGGGATAAAGATGGCGGTCGACGACAGTCACCTCGTATCCGAGTTTCGATAGCGTGTAGGCGGTGGTGACGCCGGTAATGCCGGCGCCTATGACTATGATTTGAGACATGGCAGGGTCCTCTGTCAGGCAAAGCGATGGCCGAATCCTCGGCTTCCTACCCCATCTGTCCCGGTACCTGAGAGCTTTGGCAGCGGCCGGTGACCGGTGCCGTCCCCTTCGGTGGGCATTCCTTGCAATGCCACTCTCCAGATTCTTGAATCGACGCCACAGTCCTTTTGCCTGAGAGTTTCCGGGGTGGTTGCTCCGTCGGCGCCGGGGATGGCACGTACCATCCCCGGTCTCTCCTGCGTCGTCTTGCAGCCGCTTAGTGGCCGCTTAGCGGCCGATTTGCGGCCGGGCTGCCCGGGATCACAGCCGATGCGTCAAGCTGCGCCCCTTGCTTGCTTAGTCCGGTAACGCACCGCCCGAAGGCGTACGGCTGGCCAGGATGGCAATCAGCGACACCACCGCAGCCCCGACCAGGTACCAGGCTGGTGCAAGCTTATTGCCCGTGGCGCTGATCAGCCAGGTCGCGACCAGGGGGGCGGTGCCGCCGAACAAGGCGTTCGCGCTGTTAAAGCACAGTGCAAAGCCGCTATATCGCACGCGGGTCGGAAAACTCTCCGACAGGAAGCACGGCAGCGTGCCGTCGTTGATGGTGAGGAAGGCGCCCAGTGCCACCTGAATCAGCAAGATGCCGACGATGCTGGCGCTCGACAGCGAATGGAACAGCGGCACCGTGAAGAGCGCGAACAGGATGCAGGCGGAAACCAGCATCGTCTTCCGCCCGAACCGGTCGGAAAGCAGGCCCATCACGAAAATCATCACGACATAGCTGGCCAGCGATACGGTAGAGACCAGGAAGGACACCGAGTCGCTCATGCCGAGTTCCTTTGACAGGTACACAGGCATATAGCTGAGCAACAAGTAAAAGCCGACGGCGTTCAGGCAGGTCACGCCGAAGCCGACCAGCATGGTACGGCGATGCGAGGTGAGCAACTCGCGCAGCGGCGCCTGCGGTGCGTGATTGGCGTGCTCCATCGCGACGAACTTCGGCGTATCTTCTAGTTGAAGCCGGATGTAACGGCCAACCAGCCCAAAAGGGGCGGCCAGCAGGAACGGCACGCGCCAGCCCCATTCGAGCAACTGTCCGGAGGTCAGCACCGTATGCAGCCCGGCGACGAACAGCGACGCGAACAGCAGGCCGGCGGCTTCCGCGGCAGGGATGACACTGGTGTAGAGCCCGCGCTTGCGGTTCGGTGCATATTCGGCAAGAAAGGCCGAGGCGCCGGCGTATTCGCCTGAAGCCGAGAAGCCCTGGACCAGCCGGATGACAAGCAGCAGTACCGGCGCCCACAAGCCCACCTGCCCGTAAGTCGGCAGGAAGGCGATCAGGAAGGTCGAGCAGGACATGATCATGATCGACAGCGACAGCGTATTGCGCCGGCCGAACTTGTCGCCGAAATGCCCCCAGATCACCCCTCCGATCGGACGCACGACGAAGGACAGCGCGAATACGGCATAGGTAGCCATCAGGCTGGTGGTCGGGTCGCTCTTGGGAAAGAACACTACCGCAATGACGGTTGCAAGAAAGCCGTAGGCGGCGTAGTCGAACCACTCGATAAAGGTGCCGATAAAGCCTGCCGCGGTAGCGCGGCGCAGTACCTGCCTGGTGTCGGCATCCACGGCGCTGCTGCGGGCCTGGCTCGCCGGGTATCCCGGGCGATTGCCACCTGGTAGCACCTCCGCGCCGCGCAAGGATTTCGTGTTACTCATACTCTGTCTCCGGATTATTTTGTCCTGGTCGCGCTACGTCTATCCAGGCATGGGCTTTTGCCGCATGCAACCGGCGACCAGTCTTGTGGTGTGTCTTGTTGTGTGTCTTGTGGATCTGCTCTGTGGGTAATAAGGGGTGTTGAACTCCTTATGCAGGGTAAGAAGGCGCAGCGATACAGCGGATCGCCGATCCATCGACAAGAAAACGAAATCCCGATGCCACGGCTATGTCGCGCCCGCCGACGAGGCATGCCAGCGAACTGGCGCTACCTGTCCTGCGGCAATGGCACCAGGGCGCTGTTGCGGTAGGTGTAGATGGTGATCGGCGAATCCCGCAGGTCGCGGTTGGGGTCGAAGCGGTATCGGCCGGCCACGCCCTCCATATCGATACCCGCCAGCGCTGCCCGGTACTGCGCCGACTCGACCGAGTTGGCTGTCTTCATCGCCTGGGCTACCAACCTGAGGCCGTCATAGATAGACGCGCTGTAAGTGAGCGGATCGGTGTTGTAGCGCTTCCTGTAGTCGCTCTTGAACTGGCGCCCCGGGCCGGTGTTCTCGAGCACGGGACCGCCCTGCGGGCAGTACACATGCTCGTCCACGGCATCGCCCCCCAGCCTGGCCAGTTCGATATTGCACATCGCATCGCCACCGAGCAGATAGGCGTCGGCCATGGCGAGCCGCTTCATCTGGCTGCGCAGGGGTCCGGCCTGCGAGTAGTAGCCACCATAGAAGATGCCGTCCACCTTCATGCCGCGTATTCGGGTCAGAATCGGGACGAAGTCTACGGCCTTGTCCGAGGTGTATTCGCGGGCGACGATCTCGATGCCTTGCGCCCTGGCTGCCTTGACGAACTCGTCCGCCACACCCTGGCCGTAGGCGGTCCGGTCGTCGATGACCGCGAAACGCCTGGCGCGCAGTTTGACCGAAGCAAACTCGCCCATGCGCTTGCCAAGCTGGCTGTCATTGGCCGAGATCCGGAAGACATAGGTGTACCCGGACTGGGTGACTGCCGGGTTCGAAGCCACCGTTGCCATCACTACCCCGGCCTGGTCCAGCAGGCGGGAGATCGGGATGGCGACGCCCGAGTTGAACGGCCCGAACACCACCTTCACGTCCCCGTCCACCAGGCGCTGGGCAACCGACATGCCGGTGCGCGGATCTGCGGCGTCGTCCTCGGAGACCAGGCTAAAACGCACGGCTTTGCCGTTGACGACAAGGCCTTGCGCATTCAGTTGATCGATGGCCATGCGCAGGCCGTTTTCATTGTCCTTGCCAATGGCGGCCTGCGGGCCGGACAGTGGCCCCGTCAGGCCGACCTTGACGACCTGCTGCTCCGCAGCCATGACGAAGGACGGCAACGGGCACGCCAGCACGCCGGCGGCCAGGCCTGCCCAGAAACGAGATTGACGAAACATTGCGGCTCCCCTTTTTTGCCAGGTCGCGCGACGCCGCTGAATGGCGCGCTGCATGGCCATGTAAAGACGACGGCATGCCTGATGACGACGCGGCCCCTTTTGCGTTCAGCGCTCAGCGCGCAGCGGCGCGCTTGAGCTTGCGCTGGTGCATCACCCGGCCGATCGTGTTGAGCAAAAGCTGCGCGGCAAGGATGGCGGTGGATCCCGTATGGTCATAGTCGGGAGCGACTTCTACCAGGTCGATCCCCACCACGTCGCCCTGCTCGGCCAGGCCAGCGAACAATTCCAGACCCTCGTAGTAAGTCAGCCCGCCATGGCTCGGGGTACCTGTGCCAGGCGCGATGGAGACGTCGAACCCGTCGATGTCGATGGTCAGGTAATAGCGTACGCCCTTCGGGATGCGGTCCAGCACCCCCTGGATGCCGAGCTTGCGAAGCTGGCGCACCGAGATGATGTCCGAGCCCATCTCGCGTGCTTGGGCATACCCCTCGCGTGCAGTAGAGGACACGTTGCGGATGCCGATCTGGGTCATGCCGCTGACGACGCTCTTCTCCGCGGCGCGGCGCAAGGGGTTGCCGTGACCGTGACGCACGCCATGCCGCTCGTCGACAAAGTCCAGGTGGGCGTCGATATGGACCACGTGGAACGGCTCCTGGCCTTCGAAGGCCGCGATGCAGGGGATATTGATCGAATGATCCCCGCCTAGCACCACGGGCAGCGCGCCGGCCTTCAGGATCTTGCGCACCCCGTATTCGATGTTGGCATGGCACTTTTCGGTATTGGTATGCACCATATCGGCGTCGCCAATGTCGACCATCCTGACCTCGCTGGCCGGCATGTACACGACATCGTCCTCGAAGTCATAGGCGCCACTGTGGCCGAAGGAGAACAGCGTGGACGCCTCGCGGATCGAGCGCGGCCCGAAACGCGCGCCGGCTCGCCATTGGGTGCCACAGTCGAACGGCGCGCCGATGACCGCCACGTCGGCGTCGATGGCATCCCAGTCAAGGCAGAGCGGCGATTTGCCGAACGTGCAGATACCGACGAATGGGAGGTCGAGCCGGCCCTTCTCATATTGATTTTCAGACATCGCGTTCACTAATCCTTTCTTCGTTGATGCGGTGGGGACGAGTTCATTCTGGACAACGGCATGGTCCGGTACAATCAGAATGTTTAGAACTTCAGTTCGTTAAAATCCGAACTAAAGACGGGAACGTGAAACTCCGCGATGTGGACCTCAAGCTACTGAGAATCTTCGAAACTATCGTGGGATGCGGTGGCTTTGCCGCGGCGCAATCGCTGCTGGGCATTGGCGCGTCCAGCATCAGCGAGCACATGACGCAACTCGAGACCCGACTGGGTGTGCGCTTGTGCGAGCGCGGGCGCAGCGGGTTTCGCCTGACCGAGGAGGGCCAGCAAATGCACGCTGCGGCCCAGCGACTGCTCGCGGCAGTGGACACCTTCCAGATGGAAGCCGGGACCATCCGCCGTGAGCTTCACGGCGTACTTCGCCTGGGGCTGATCGAGGCCACGCTTACCGACCGTGGGGCGCCTCAACTGGCCGCCATCCGCAGCTTTGGCCAAGCCGCGCCGAAGGTGCAGCTACATATCGAGATCGACTCGCCCAACCGCCTCGAACAGCGGGTGCTGGATGGCAGCCTCCACCTCGCGGTCGGACCGTTTCCGGACCCGGTAGCGGGCCTGGACTACCGCATGCTCTATCGCGAGGAGCAAGGACTTTACTGCGCATCGCCGCATCCGCTCTTCTCCCATGCCGGTCAGAAGGGCCAGGCGGAGCAGGTTGCCAGTGCGAACCTGGCGACGCGCGGCTACCTCGGGCGCCAGGAGCTTGACCTGCTCGGGATGCAGGAGGCTGCAGCGATGGTGGATAACGTCGAAGGGCGCGCCATGCTGATCCTGTCCGGGAACTACATTGGCTTCCTGCCGCCGCACTATGCCGATGCGTGGGTGGCGCCCGGCCTGTTGCGCCGTATTGCGCCAGAGCGCTACACCACGCATCTCGATTTCAAGATCATCACGCGGCGGGGCGCGCGCGAAACGCGGACCGTGCTGGCGCTGATCGATCACCTTGGAGAGGCCGCAAAGAAGGGGAGGTAACGGGTAACGTCCGGGGGCCTCGGCGGCTGACGCATCACACCTGATTCGGCGCGTTCTTGCTTAAAGCATCCTGGCGCCCCCCGCGTTTGTGCACGTTTTGCGCCGCTCCACACCAGAAGAGGGTATGCATGCACTCCGCGTGTGAACATATCTCGATTTCTGGGGCGCAATTGATAACATCTAATAGGTGAATCTTCCATGCGCCCGGAAAGGGTGCCTAGCCCATGCGCTGTGCAATCTGCGGGTTCGAGAATGCGGCAGGCGCAAAGTTCTGCGAGGAATGCGGCGCCAGGCTTGTGCGCGTCTGCCCGGCCTGCGGCCAGGGGGCGGCTGCGAGCGCCAAGTTCTGTAGCGAATGCGGCGCATCGCTAAGTGGACCTCCTGGCGGCACGCTCCCTGTCTCGACCTGTGCGCCCAACACGCCAATCGACTACACGCCTCCCTATCTGGCCGAGCGCATCCGGGCGGCGCAAGCAGAGATGGAAGCTCGCGGTCCGTCAGACGGCGAGCGCAAGACAATCACCGCGCTGTTCGCCGACATGGCCGGCTCGACCGCACTGATCCATGACCTCGATCCCGAAGATGCGCGACGCCTGATCGACCCGGTGCTGGCGCTGATGATGGAGGCCGTGCATCACTACGAGGGCTATGTGGCCAAGTCGATGGGCGACGGCATCCTGGCGCTGTTCGGCGCGCCGATCGCGAACGAAGACCATCCGCAGCGGGCCTTGCTGGCGGCGCTGCGCATGCAGGAGGCCATGCGCCGTTACGCCGACGGAGTGCGCCTGGCCCAGGGGATCGCGCTGCAGATCCGCGTCGGCATCAACTCCGGCGAAGTGGTGGTGCGCGCGATCCGCACCCAGGACTTGCACACTGACTACGACCCAGTGGGCAAATCGATCCACATTGCTTCGCGCATGGAGAGCATCGCGGTGCCCGGTTCGATCGTCGCGAGCGCACACACCCACAACCTGACCGAAGGCTATTTCGCGTTCAAGGCGCTCGGCGCGACGCCGATCAAGGGGCTGCCCGAGCCGCTCGCGGTCTTCGAAGTGCTCGGCCCCGGCCCGCTGCGCACCCGGCTGCAGGTGTCGGCCAGCCGCGGGCTGGCGCGCTTTGTCGGCCGTGCCCGCGAGCTTGAACAACTATATGAGGCGCGCGCRAGGGCGCGGGCCGGACATGGTCAGATCGTCGGCGTGGTCGGCGAGCCAGGGGTCGGCAAGTCGCGGCTCTGCCATGAGTTCAAGCTGCTCGCGCCGCGCGATTGCCTGGTGCTGGAAACCTTCTCGGTGTCGCACGGCAAGGCCTATCCGTATCTGCCACTGATCGAACTGCTGCGCAACTACTGCCAGATCACGGCGCAGGACGATGAGCGCCGGCGGCGCGAGAAGCTCACCGGCAAGCTCCTGACGCTGGACCGCGCGCTCGAAGACAGCCTGCCTTATCTGTTCCACCTGCTGGGGGCCGCCGAGCCTGACTCGGCGCTGGCGCCGATGGACGCCCAGATCCGCCAGCAGCGCACTTTCGAGGCGATCAAGCGGCTGCTGGTGCGGGAAAGCCTGGCCCAGCCGCTGGAGCTGATCGTCGAGGATCTGCAATGGCTCGACCGGGAAACCGAGGCCTTCCTCGGCTTTCTCGGCGAGAGCGTGGCCAGCGCCCGCATCCTGCTGCTGGTCAACTTCCGGCCCGAGTACCGGCACGACTGGAGCCGCAAGAGCTACTACACCCAGCTACGCCTGGGTCCCCTGGGCGAAGCCGAAGCCCGGGAACTGCTGCGAGCCCTGCTGGGCGATGCCGCCGGAATTGCTCCGCTCGAGCACCTGATCCTGGCGCAGACCGAAGGCAATCCATTCTTCATCGAGGAAGTGGTGCAGGACCTGGTCGAGGGGCAGGTGCTGCGAGGCGAGCGCGGGCATTACCGTCTCGAGCAGATCCCGGGCAAGCTGCACATCCCGGCCACCGTGCAGGGGGTGCTCGCCGCCCGCATCGACCGCCTGCAACCAGCCGAGAAAGCACTGCTGCAGACCCTGGCGGTGATCGGCAAGGTATTTCCATGGAGCCTGCTCGCGCGCGTCGTCGAGCAGCCCGAGGACACAACGAGGAGCCTGCTGGCGCGGCTGCAAGCCGGGGAATTCRTCTACGAGCAGCCGGCGTTTCCGGAGGTGGAGTACAGCTTCAAGCATGCGCTGACCCAGGAGGTGACCTACGGCTCCCTGCTAAGCGAGCGGCGTCGTGCGCTGCATGAGTGCACGGCCCAGGCGATCGAGGCCCTGTTTAGCGCCCAGCTCGAGGAGCACTGCAGCGAGCTGGCATATCATTTCAGCCGCAGCGGCAACACGCCAAAAGCCGTGGAGTACCTGCACCGTGCCGGACGCCAGGCAGTGCAACGCTCCGCCGACGCAGAAGCCGTCACCCACCTCACCATGGCGCTGACCCTGCTCGCGACGCTGCCTGATAGCAAGGAACGCGCACAGCAGGAACTTGCACTCCAGATCACCCTCGGTCCGGCCTGGATGGCCACCAGGGGCTTCGCCGCCCCGGAAGTGGGGGCAGCGTACGCGCGCGCCCTGGAGCTGTGTCGGCAGCTCGGCGAAACCCTCCATCTATTCCCTGCAATACTGGGGCTGCGCACGTTCTACACAGTTCGGGCTGAACTCCAGACCGCGCGCGAATTGGCAGAGCAATTGGTGACGCTTGCCGAAACGTCGCAGGATCCTGCGTTATTGGTCCAGGCGCGTCGGGCGCTGGGAACCGCCTTGTTCTATCTTGGCGAACTGGTGCCCGCCCGTGCGCATCTGGAGCAAGCCATGGCGCTCTATGACCCCTCACAACACCATTCGCATGCCTTCATCTATGGATTGGAGCCCGGTGTGCAGGGGCTGAACCACATTGCCATGGACCTCTGGCTGCTTGGCTACCCGGATCAAGCCCAAGCGCGCAGCCAGGAGGCGCTCGCCCTGGCCCAGACGCCTTCCCATCCCTCGGACTCGGCCGACGCGCTATTTTTTGCCGCCGAAGTCCGCCTGCTCCGCGGGGAAGTGCAGCCGTCAATGGAGCTCGCGCAGGCGCTCGTCGACCTCGCCACCGACTTCGGCCTGCCGTTCGGATTGGCGTGTGGAACCATTCTTCTTGGCTGGGCGTTGGCCGGGCAGGGACGCGCGACAGAGGGCATTGAATTGATACAGCAGGGCTTGAGCGCGTACCGCGCCACGGGGGCCGAAGTGTTGCGGACTCACTTCCTTATGCTGCTGGCCGAAGCCTTCGCAAAAACGGGGCAAACTGAAGCAGGGCTTGCGACGCTTGCCGAGGCACTGGGCCAGGCCGACCGCACCGGCGAGCGCGTGTACGAAGCCGAATTACATCGGCTCCATGGCGAGCTAATGCTGATGGAGCCGTGCCCCGAACGCGCGGGGCACATCAGCCAAGGCGAAGCCGAAGCCAGCTTCCTGCGAGCGATCGCGCTCGCTCGCCGCCAAGGCGCCCGATCCCTGGAACTGCGCGCGGTGATGTCTTTGAGCCGGCTTTGGCAGCAGCAAGGCAAAAAGGATGACGCCAGCCGGCTGCTGGCCGATCGATACAGCGCATTCGACGAAGGCTTGGATACACACGACCTGCGCGAAGCGAGGGTGCTGCTTGCCGAGCTCAAATGACGGCTAGCTAGCGGGCCCGGAGGTCCTGGGAACAGCCATTCCCTGAGGCAGCCGCTTCGAACGGCCGACCTCGGATGACTAGGGGACGAAGCGCAATGCCGGCTTAAAGGCGGAGACACCTCAGAACAGAAGCAAGTCCGCAATACTTCAAAATGCAGACCGTAACGCTCGACATCGGCATCGGCGGCGCAAAGCCGTGGAATCCTGATCGCTTCATTCCTTGCATGCACTGCTATCCAAAACGTGCACAAATGTGCGCGTCCGGTTCCTGCCCCGAACCCCCTGACTGGCCAGGCTCGTATCTGACAGGCGTAACTTTCCCGATAGCCTCAGGTAGAAAAACCATTTGTTCGAGGTTTGCGCTCGCGTTAAAGTCTCTGTCATGGCGCGTGTCACAGCTTACGCAAGTCCACTCTCGATCCTTTAACATCAAAGCCGAATTTACCTCGCCGCAGCATGAGCAACGCTTTGAGCTAGGAAAGAAGCGATCCGCCGTCACTAGCGTTGTCCCATACCAAGCACTCTTGTATTCGATCTGGCGGCGAATCTCCCCAAATGCCACGTCGAGAATGGCGCGGTTCAGGCC
>NZ_JBFTNF010000055.1:0-49192 GCF_056397345.1 Cupriavidus sp. 05N38 | reverse complement strand
GCGTAGTACCACGCATGCGAGCGTGGTGCGCAGCAGCCGTCCGGTTGCCGAGCCCGGCAATCCGCTGCATATCGCCGCGCCCATGCCGGGCTCGATCGTGACGGTGGCGGTCCAGCCAGGACAGCGCGTGGCGGCGGGTACGACGCTGATGGCGCTGGAGGCGATGAAGATGGAAACCCACATCACCGCGGATCGCGACTGCGAGATTGCCGCAGTGCATGTGAAGCAGGGTGACCGCGTGGCCGCGAAGGATCTGCTGATCGAGTTGAAGCCGGCGGATTGATATTGGCGTGCTTGCACGGAGACATGCTGTTGCCTCCCGTCCGTCCAGGACGGGAGGGCAAGTTGTGACAAAACGCACATCAGGCCGATTTAGCCCCACTCGCAGCCTCGATAAATAACGTCTTGACGCATCACAACTAGTTCTCAAATCGCCGACGGATGCCGCGCCAGCGGCGTGACCTGTATGGTCATGTAGGGAAACAGCGGCAGCGAAGACAGCAGTTCGTGCAGTTCATCGTTGCTTCCCACATCGAAGATGCTGACGTTGGCATAGCGGCCGGTCACGCGCCACAGGTGGGGCCACTTGCCAGACTTCTGGATCTCGATGGCGCGCGCCTTCTCGGCAGCCTTGATGGCCTCGGCGCGCTCCGCCGCGAGCGAGTCGGGGATCTTCACGTCCATCTGTACGCAGTAAAGCATGGTGTCTCCTTGTTTGTTGAAAGTGGGGTGGACGGGCCTTCAGCCCGCGCTGTCGTCACCGGTGACAGGCGTTGTGCGGAAAGGCTTGAGGCGGCCGATAAACGTCTTGCCATGCTCGAACCAGGCTTTGCGGACGTCCGACGCCAGGTAGGTCTCGTAGGCAGCTTCGTTCTCGAACCAGCATTCGCCGATGGCGTCGACGTGGCCGATGTCGAAGAAGGGCACATGGGTATCGGTGGGCTGCGCGGCGACGAGGCGGACCTCATATTTGTGCAGGCCCGGCACATCGTGCGACATCTCGTAGTGGCGCAGGCATTCCGCGCGGAAGGTCTTGTCGGACATGCCTTCTGGCTTGACCAGCAGGTACAGCAGGCGAATCATGTTGGCTCCTCTCGGTTTGGGGTTGGCTCAGTCGTGTTTATGCGCTCCTTGCCGGGAGCGCGCTGCGTGTCAGGTATGCGCCTGCGCCGGTGCGGCCAGCGGTGCCGCTGCATGGCGCTCGTCCTCTTCGCCGATGCTCTCGATGGCAATGCCGCGCGTCTCGGGCAATAGCAGTATGCCGAACACTGCGAAGGCATAGGCCACCAGACAGAAGGTGCCCATGGCATTGGCGAGGCCGATATGGGTGGACAGCACGCCGACGCCGACGACGGAGCCCGCTCCCACCGACTTGCCTACGTTATAGGCGAATCCCATGCAGGTGGTGCGCACATGGGTGGGGAACAGTTCGCTGAGAAAGGGCCCGAGCGCGGCGAACATGCCGATTGCGGAGAAGCCGACCAGGAAGCCCAGGATGGTGGCCATCGTGGTATTCAGCGGCAGCAGCATATAGCTGACGGTGACGATCCATGCGCAGATGGAGAGCAGGATCAGCGTGGGGCGCCGGCCGATCCGGTCGCAAAGGTCGGCCGCCACCGCGAAGCCGCAGAAGGAGCCGAAGGCCATGATGAAGACGGTCACGATCATCGATGTGGCTGCGACCCCGCGCTGGTTAAGCAGGGACGGCAACCAGACCAGGATGGCGTAGCAGCCGGCCTGCAGCCCGATTACCAGGATGCTCGACAGGACCAGTGAACGCCCGTATTTGCGGTTGAACACCGATGCCAGCGTGGCACGCGGTGCGTGGCTCTGCCGGGCGCGCTCGAACATCGGCGCGTCCTTGATATGGCGCCGGATGAACAGCACGATCGACGCGGGGATGATGCCGCTCCAGAACGCCACGCGCCATGCCATCTCGTGAGGCAGCCACGCCAGCAGCAGCGTGGCCACGACGACCGCCAGCGCCCAGCCCAGCGCGAAGCCGGATTGCACGTAGCCCATGGCCTTGCCCCGGTGCTTCGGGTCGATCACTTCCGCCATCAGCGCCGCGCCGACCGCCCATTCACCGCCAAAGCCCAGGCCCTGGAGCGTACGGGCGACCACGAGTTGCTGATACGTCTGGGCGAAGCCGGCGAGCACGCCGAAGCACGTGAACCAGATGATCGCCAGCACCAGGATGCGCGCGCGGCCGTAGCGGTCGCTGAGGATGCCGGCACCCCAGCCGCCAACGGCGGTAACGATGAGCGCCACGGTCCCAAGCACGCCGACTTCCGCCTTGGTCAGCCCCCACGCAAGCGTCAGGGCAGGCAGCAGGAAGCTGAACATCTGCATGTCGAAGGAATCCAGCGCCCAGCCCGAATAGCAGGCCCAGAACGTCTTCTTCTGCTGGGGTGTCCCAGTCTTGTACCAAGCTAGCATGGTTGTCTCCTGTTTGTGTCTCGTTCTTTGTCAGTGTTGTGCCACCGCGTTCCGAGGCATCGCTGCCTCGAGCGCCGGCCTTTCCGGCGGATATCAGGCAGGCTCTGCCATGGCGAGGGTGGTGAAGTCGAGCGCTACGTCTGTGACTGACTGGAGGGCCTGCGGCGACATGTCACCGATGATCTCGATGACCGAGACGCCTTGTGGCCCGATGGCAAAGGTGCCGAGTTCGGTGTAGATGCGGCTTACGCAGGCGAGGCCCGTCAGCGGATAGCTGCATTGGTGGCGCAGCTTGCTGGCCCCGTCCTTGGTCATGTGGTCCATCATGACGAACACGCGCCTGGCGCCGATGGCCAGGTCCATGGCGCCGCCCACGGCCGGAATGGCATCGGGCGCCCCGGTGTGCCAGTTGGCCAGGTCGCCGCGCTCCGATACCTGGAAGGCGCCGAGCACGCAGATGTCGAGATGGCCGCCGCGCATCATGCCGAAGGCGTCGGCATGATGGAAAAAGGCCGCGCCTTTCTCCAGCCGGATCGCCTCCTTTCCCGCATTGATCAGGTCCCAGTCTTCCTGTCCCGGCTCCGCTGCCGACCATTGCCCGAGTACGCCGTTCTCGCTGTGCAGGATGACTTCGCGGTGGCGGGGCAGGTGGTTGGCCACCAGGGTCGGCAGGCCGATGCCGAGGTTCACATAAGAGCCGTTGGGGATATCCCGCGCCACGCGCGCGGCCAGAAGGTTCTTTGCCACTTGGTCCATGGTGTTCAACTCGCTTGCAAGAGTGCCGCTTGCGTGCCGGCGTTGTCGCGCAGCACTACGCGGCTGACGAAGATCCCGGGGGTCACGATGGCTTCCGGGTCCATCTCGCCCAGCTCGCAGACCCGCGTTACCGCGGCGATGGTCTGGCTTGCCGCCATCGCCATGACGGGCGCGAAGTTGCGCGCGGTCTTGTTGTAGACGAGGTTGCCCCAGCGGTCGGCCGCCGCGGCGTTGATCAGCGCGACGTCGACGTGGATGGGGTACTCGAGCACGTAGCCGCGTCCGTCGATCTGGCGTGTCTCCTTGCCTTCAGCCAGCAGCGTGCCGAAGCCCGTTGGCGTGTAGAAGGCGCCGATGCCGCTGCCGGCGGCGCGCAGGCGCTCTGCCAGCGTGCCCTGTGGCACGACTTCCAGCTCGATCTGGCCGGCGCGGTACAGTGCTTCGAAGACGTAGGCATCGCGCTGGCGCGGGAACGAGCACACCAGCTTGCGTACCCGGCGGGTCTTGAGGAGTGCGGCCAGCCCGTGGTCGCCGTTGCCGGCGTTGTTGCTGACTACCGTGAGATCCGTGGCGCCCTGTTCGATCAGGGCGTCGATCAGTGCATCGGGCATGCCGGCGCCGCCGAATCCGCCGATCGCGATGGTGGCGCCGTCGTGGACATCGTCCACGGCTTCGCGCGCCGTTCTGTAGAGCTTATCGATCATGTCTCGCTTCATTGTTGTTTGGCGAGACTAGGTTGCCATGCAGTCGGCGGCCTAACAATTTCGGGTTCTGCAAGCTGCCTTAGCGCTGGCTTAAGGCGTGGCGAAGCGGGGCGACTGCACGCCCGGTTGCGTGTTGAGAAGGGCTGCGTTGTCAGAGTCCCTGCTTCGAAGCGCGGGCGACACCGCGCCCCGCTAGCCAGTTTCGGGGCGGAGATCGAGCGGGGGCAGGTGCAAGCAGGGAAGGGCGCGAGCTAGCTGGCGATGCCGCCCGGTGCGTAGCGGCCGATCAGCCGGTTGGCGAACTCACGGGCGAAGCTGGACAGGCCTTCCAGGTCTCGTGCGCAAACCTGGAAGGTGCGTATGGCCCAGTCATCGCGCAGGTTACAGGCTCCGATCGGCTGCTCGCCCTTGAGGCGCGCGAACGCGGCCTTTGGCATGATGGCGATGCCGGCCCCGGCGGAGACCATGCGGCAGATGGCATCGTAACTGGCCACATGCACCCGGATGGTCATGGGCTTGTGCAGCGCGCCGGCAGCACGCATCATGAACATCTGGAAGGCACTGCCTTCGAGCAGCGCGACGAAGGCGTACTCCAGCAACTGCTCGAACCAGACCTCGCGTTGCGCGAGCAGCGGATGGCCGAGCGGCGCGACCAGAATCAGTGCGCTTTTGACGAAGGGCACCGCTTGCAGGCCCGCGGTGGGCACATTGCCGGAGATGATGCCGAGATCGGTGGCGCCTTCGCGCACCAGGCGGACGATGTCGTCGCTCAGGCGCTCGCGCACGTCGATGCGCACGTCCGGGTGGCTGGCGAGGTAGTCGCCGATCACCGGGGGCAGGTACTCGGTGATGGCCGTGGTGTTGGCTACCAGCTTGAGCTGCCCCGAAAGGCCCGCGGTAAACGGCTGGAGATTGCCTGTGAGCCGCTCTAGCTCGGCGAGCACGACGCGGGCGTGCTGGAGATAAACCTCGCCGGCCGCTGTCAGCGATACGCCCTGGGGCGAGCGCTCCAGCAAGCGCACGCCCAGCGTGTCTTCGAGATTCTTGATGCGGTTGCTGACCGCCGGCACGGAGAGGAAGGAGCGCTCCGCACCACGGGTGAGGCTTCGTGTTTCCGCTACATTGACAAAGAGGCGGAAATCGGTGATGTCGAAGGGAACGGCCATGCTGCTGGACTCGCGGCAAACTGGGTGTGCCACGATCATACCCGTGACGGCGGGAAGGCACGCGGCGGGCAAGCGGCCGCCCCGTAGCTACCAGGTGGCCGGCTCGAAGCGGAAGCCCGCGCCCTGGCGCCTGACATAGCCACAGTAGGGCTCGCCGAAATGCACCGGCAGGATGAGCGCCTCGCGGTCGGCGGCCTGGTTGAGGAAGGCCAGGCGCGTACTGCGCGCCAGGTCCGGGCGGATGCAGTAGCCGGAATTCACGTCAGGGCGCACGATTTGCAGCGGGCTGTGCAGGATATCGCCGCAGAAGATCGCTTCCTCGCCCCGCGAGCGGATGCGGAACGCGACCTGGCCGGGGCTGTGCCCCTCGGCGGGCTCGACCTGCAGGCAGCCGGCGATCTCCTGCCCGGGCACCATCATTTCCGCCAGACCTTCCGTGACCACTGGCATGACGCTGTCAAAAAAGGACTCGCCAAACACGTCCACCACACCCGGCTCCTTGTTGCGGCCCTCGTCGCAGAAGACGAAGTCATCCTTGGGGATGTAATAGCGCGCATTGGGGAAGGTTGGCACCCAGCGGTTGTCCTGCCAGGTGGTGTTCCAGCCGACGTGGTCCGCGTGAAGGTGCGTCATCACCACATGGGTGACCTTCTCCGGCGGCGCGCCGGCGGCGATCATCCACTCGCGCACCAGCGTGTTGAGCATATTCATGCGCGCAATGCCGGCGCGCGGCTTGAAGTTGCCCACGCCGGTATCGACCACGATGATGTCGTCGCCGGCGTGCACCACCCAGAACTGGATCGTCACGATCAGCTTGTTCATGTGCGGTATCCAATGGTGCGGCGCCATCAGGCCGGCATTGGCGTCGAGCACGGCGCGGTCGATGTCCGGAAAGAGGAAGGCGGGGTCGTGCGTCGGTCCCGCGTATTCGAGGATGCGGGTGATCTTCAGGTCGCCGACGGTGCGCGATTGCATCATGTGCCTTGTCTCCGTTTGGTCTTGCGGCCCCTCCCGGGGTGGGGCGCTTGCGGTATCGCCAACTTTTGCATTGGCAGGCGTCGAGCATCGGCTATCTTCAGCGCCTCGCCAATTTCGCATTCCAAAAGAGGGGTTTCAGGTAGCTTCATGTGCCGGAACAGTGGCAGCGGCGACAGCAGATTCGTGCGTGAGCGAGGACAGCGGGTTGCCCAACTGCAGGACCGCGCACGGGATCAGACACTTGACCTCTGGGCGGTGACCTTTGTCCGCCCTGGCCGTCCTAGTCTTTCCTTGCCAAATGTCTTAGCAAGGCCGCGTTGAATCGTTCCGGCTGATCGATATTCGGCAAGTGGCCCGCCCCTTCGATCAGGTCGAGCCGGCTTCCCTGGATCATCGTCTGGATTGCCTTGTTGGCTTCCGGCAGTACCCCATCATTCGCGCCGACCAGCAGGGTGGTGCAGGTGCGGATTCCGGCGAGCGCCGGCAGGTAGTTCAGTTGCTGGATGGCCCGGGCGCAGCCTGCAAAGCCGGTCACTGAGGTTGAAGCCGCAATGGCGCGTAGCCGCGCCGCGGTCTCTGGTTCCCGGGTCAGGAACGGAAGGCCGAACCAGCGCTCAAGGGTGCCATCGGCCAATGCGGCGCAACCGCCTGCGCGGGCCTGCTCGATGCGCGCATCCCACGGCGCGGCGACTTCCGGCGGTGCATCGGCGCGGGCATCGCACAGGCACAGGCTGAGCAGGCGCTCGGCGTGGTGCAGGCCAAGGCCGAAGCCGATCATGCCGCCAAGTGACAAGCCCACGTAGTGGACTTGTTCCAGGTCCAGTGTATCCAGGACTGCCACGGTATCGGCCACCAGGTCGTCCATGCTGGCCGGCGCGGTGTCGACGGTCGAGTCGCCGTGGCCGCGGATGTCGGCGCGAACGACCTGCCAGCCGCGGCTGGCGAGCAGTGCTGCCTGGGCGTCCCACATGGCGTGGCTGGAAAGGATCGAATGGCTGAGAAAGACCGCCGGCGCGCGGGGGTCGCCTGCGCGCACGACATGAAGGCGACCGCGCCCGGACAGCGCAACGGTGGTGATGCGGGGGGTGAAGTCAGGCATCGTGCTCTCCTCAATAGCCGGCGAAGAACTCGGCAACCACTTGTTCGGGCGGCACGCCGCAGGCGTCCAGCGAGTCTTGCAGCGCACCCACCATCGCGGTCGGCCCGACCACGTAGTAGATGCTGTCCTGCCAGTCCGCCACGTCGGCACGGATGCGCCCGGCGTCAATGAAGCCGCCGCGCGTGCGCACCTTCGCGTGCGCAGCGTCGTGTTCGCCACAGCCTTCGCTGCTTTCGCTGCTTTCGCTGAACACATGCACCACTTCGAAGTTCTCCAGTTCGGCCGTCAGGGCGTCCAGTTCTTCGCGCCAGGCCACGCTAGCCGGCGAGCGGTTGCCGTACAGCAGGGTGACCCGGCGCGCAGCACCTGCGCCGTTGCGCTGCAGGTGCCGCAGCATGCTGTAGAACGGCGTAATGCCGATGCCGCCGGCCACCATGACTACCGGTCGCTGGTCGTCTTGCAGGACAAAGTCGCCCATCGCCGGACTGATCAGCACCGATGACGCGCCTGGCTGGCCTTGCCCGAGATGGCGCTTGAACGCCGAATCGCGCATCCGCATCGCCACCGTGAGATGGCCGTCGTGCGGGGCGCTGGCGATGGAGAGCATGCGTTCGCCATCGTCTTCCTCGGTGGGCGTGAAGCCCGGAATCTGCACGCTGAGGAACTGGCCGGCTTCAAACTCGAAGCCGGGCGGGCGTTCGAGGTCGAAGGCGACGGTATGTTCGGCGATGGTGCGGGTGGCGAGGATACGGGCGGTGAAGGTTTCGGAATCCGACATGGGAGTCTCCATAAGGCGGTGAAAGTCTGGCGCGGGCACTCAGCGCGTCGTGCCCGTGTTGTGCAGGTCGGCAATGGTCAGGCGCGGGGTCAGCGCCTGCTGGTCGGTGCGCAACTCGATGAGCGCGGGCCGTCCCGCCTGCACCGCGCGATCCCAGGCGGCGGCGAAATCGGCGGTGCGTTCCACCACCTCGCCGTGACCGCCGTAGGACTCGGCAAGCCGCGCGAAGTCGGGATTGCACAGGTCGGTGCCGCACACGCGGCGTGGATAGTGGCGCTCCTGGTGCATGCGGATGCTGCCGTACATGCCGTTGTTGACCACCACGACAATGACGTTGGCGCCGTATTGCATGGCGGTGGCGAACTCCTGGCCGTTCATCAGGAAGCAGCCGTCGCCGGCAAAGCAGACCACGGTGCGGCCGGGATGGCGCAGTTTGGCGGCAATGGCGGCGGGCAGGCCGTAGCCCATCGTGCCGCTGGTCGGCGCAAGCTGGGTGTTGAGGCCGCGGTACGGGTAGAAGCGCTGGACCCACAGGGTGTAGTTGCCGGCGCCGTTGGTCAGGATGCTGTCGGCGGGCAGCCGCTCGCGCAGCCACGCCATGATCTCGCTGAGGTTGACTTCGCCGGGCATGGCGGTGGGACGCAGGAAGTCCCGGTAGTCGGCATTGGCGGCCTCGGTCCAGGCCTGCCAGCAGGGCGCCGCCGCTGGGGCGGGCAGCGCGCGCGCCGCGCGGGCGAAGGCCGGCATGGTGGCGTTGATCGGCAGCTCCGGCCAGTACACACGGCCCAGTTCATCCGGATCGGCGTGGACGTGCACCAGCGTCTGCGCGGGGCGCGGCACCTGCAACAGCGTGTAGCCGTTCGTGCTGGTCTCGCCCAGGCGGGCGCCCACGGACAGGATCAGGTCGGCTTCGGTGATCCGGCGCGCCAGGGCGGGGTTCATGCCCAGTCCCGCTTCGCCGGCGTAACGCGGGCTACGGTTGTCGAACAGGCCCTGGCGGCGGAACCCGCAAATGACGGGCAGCGCGTGGCGCTCGCTGAAGGCCGCGATGTCGGCGTACGCCTGTTCGGTCCAACCGCCGCCGCCCAGCACCATCAGAGGATGGCGCGCCCCGGCCAGCAGTTCCTGCAGTCGCGTCATCGCATCGGCATCCGGGCACGCCTGGGCAGGCCTGGCCGGCGGGCAGTCGGCCACGCAGGCAACTTCTTCCAGCATGTCTTCGGGCAGGGCCAGCACGACCGGACCGGGGCGGCCCGACATGGCGACATGGTAGGCGCGGCTTACCAGTTCCGGGATGCGTGCGGGCGAGTCGATCTCGTCCACCCACTTGGCCATGTGGCCGAACATGTGGCGGAACTCGATCTCTTGCCATGCCTCGCGCCCGCGATGGCCGCGCGCGGCCTGGCCGACGAACAGGATCAGCGGCGTGGAGTCCTGGCTGGCGGTATGCACGCCGATGCTGGCATTGGTCGCGCCCGGCCCACGTGTCACGAAGCAGATGCCGGGGCGTCCGGTGAGCTTGCCGTAGGCCTCGGCCATGTGGGCGGCACCGCCTTCCTGCCGGCAGACGACCAGTTGCAGGCGCGCGCGCGCATCATGCATGGCGTCGAGGGCCGCGAGAAAGCTTTCGCCGGGCACGCAGAAAGCGGTGTCGCAACCCTGGGCGAGCAGGGCGTCGATAAGGATCTGGCCGCCGGTGCGGTCTTTGAGGTCAGGCTGCATGGGGAAGCTCCGCATGTTCGTGTCGATGAGTGGCCATAGAGGCTGCGCTGGCCAGCATGGCGGGGGCGCCGATGGCGCACAGATAGGACGGGTCGAGCGCCGCGACGTCGGGGCAGCCGAGCAGCGCGAGATTGACATCGATCTCGCGCTTGAGCACTTCCAGCGCCTCCTGCGCCAGGGCGCGCCCACCCGTCGCCAGTCCATAGAGCAGCGGGCGGCCGCAGAACGCCGCGTCGGCACCCAGGGCCAGGGCCTTGAGCACGTCGGTGCCGCGCCGGATGCCACCATCCAGGATCAGCTTCAGGCCGCTGCCGGCCACGGCGTGGGCGATGGCCGGCAGGGCGTCCAGCGGCGCAAGCGCGCCGTCGAGCTGTCGCCCACCGTGGTTGGAGACAAAGATGCCGTCGGCGCCGGCTCGCAGTGCGGCCAGTGCATCCTCCGGGCGCAGGATGCCCTTGAGCAGCAGCGTGCCCGGCCAAGCCTTGCGGATATGGCGGATGTGCTCCCACGTGAGAGCTGCCCGGCCTGCACGGTGGTCCCCCTTCATGGCGGTCACGATGGGGCCGCCGCGCGTGGCGGCGAAGTTCTCGAAGTGAGGCACGCCGTGTTGCAGCAGCGTCCGGGCGAAGGTTCCCGCCAGCCAGCGCGGGCGTGCGAGACCGCCCAGGATCAGGCGCGGGCTGGGCCGCAGGGGCAGGCTGAAGCCGTTGCGGATCTCGTTCTCCCGGGTGGACGCAATCGGTACGTCGACGGTCACGACCAGCACACGAACCGCAGCCCGGCGCAGCCGCTCCAGCAGGGGATCGATCACCTCCGTGCGCGCCGGCAGGTAGGCCTGGTACCACATGTCCGGGTTGACCTTCGCCACCCTCTCCAACGGCGTGGTCGAGGCCGCGCTAAGCACGAACGGCACGTTCGCGAGCCGCGCCGCGGCGGCCAGCGCGCAGTCGGCGTCGAAGCCGCATAGTACGCTGGCGCCCATGGGGCTGATACCGAGCGGCGCGGCAAAGCGCGTGCCGAACAGCTCTGCGGACTGCGAGCGCGCCGACACATCGACCAGCGGCCGTGTCAGGAACCGCCAACGGGCGAACGCTGCGCGGTTGCCGTCCAGGGAACTGCCGTCCTCGCTGCCGCCACTGACGTAGCCGAAGACGCTGGCCGGCAGGCGCCGCCGCGCGGCACGCTCCAGATCGGCCAGCGAGAGTATCCGTGGTGCGCTCATCGCGTCGTCTCCAGGACTGCCATGTCTGTCATTCCGCCGAGATCCGGTTGTCGCGGATGACTTTTTCCCAAAGCCGGGACTGCGCCTGGAAGAAGGTCTTGAAATCGGCGACCGAACCGCCCATCGGCATGACGCCCTGCTGGGTGAACACCTGCCTGACGTCGTCCGACTGCAGTGCCTTGTTGAGTTCCGCATTCAGTCGGGTCACGATCGCCTGCGGGGTGCCGGCGGGCGCCGCCAGCCCGTACCAGACCGAGACATTGAAGCCGGGGTATCCCTGTTCCGCCACCGTCGGCACCTCTGGCGTCAGCGGCGAGCGCTGGGGGCTGGTCACCGCCAGCGCGCGCATCTTGCCCGCACGCAGGTGGGGCAGCACGTTGGGCGTGTTGTCGAACATCACGTCAACCTGGCCTCCCAGCAGGTCGCTCACCATGGGCGAGCTGCCCTTGTAGGGGATCTGCTGCATATCTGTGGACGTGAGGCTCTTGAAGTACTCCATCGTCAGGTGGTTGGAGGTGCCGTTGCCCGCGGTGGCGTAGTTGACCTTGCCCGGCGTGGCCTTGACCCTGTCCACGAGCTCACGCATCGATCTGTAGGGTGAGTCCTTGCGCACGACAAGCAGGTTCGGGGTTTGGGCGCCAAGGATGATCGGGGCGAAGTCGCGGTCCGCGTTGTAGGCGAGCTTCCTGTAGAGATACTGGTTCACCACGAGCGGAAAGCCGACCACCGTCAGGGTGTAGCCGTCTGGCGCGGCCCGTGCGCCGAACTCCGTGCCGACGATGGTGCCGGCACCGGGCCGGTTCTCCACCACCACGGGCTGCCCGAGGGCGGCGTGCAGCTTGCGGGAGAAGACGCGCGCCATGGTGTCGTTGAAGCCGCCGGGGGTGTACGGCACGACGATGGTAATGGGCTTGGACGGATAACTGTCAGGCTGGGCATGCGCGCCAGCGGCGATCAGCGCGCCGAGGGCAAGCGTCAGGATGCGGGGGATGGGTTTCATGGCGGTTGTCTCCTGGAGTCTGTTCTGGCGCGCGCTCGGGAGGCGCGTCGTGGCTAAGTCAACCTGGCATCCGGATCGTGCCGACGCTGTGGTAGATGTGCTTGATCTCGACGAAGTCGATGAGGGCGTCATAGCCATGCAGGCGGCCGATGCCGCTGCGCCGGTAGCCGCCGGTCTCGGCCTCCGCGAACAGCTTGTTGTGGTCGTTCAGCCAGACCGTCCCGTTGCGCAATGCACGGGCGACACGCCATGCGCGCGCGCCGTCGTGCGTCCAGACGCTGGCGGACAGGCCGAACTCGGTATGGTTGGCGCGGGCCACGGCCTCGGCCTCGTCGTCGAAGCGCTCCAGCACAACGAAGGGGCCGAAGATTTCCTCTTGCACGAAGAAGGCGCTGGTGTCGCGTTGCGCGACCAGGGCAGGGCTGACGAAGTGCCCCGCGGACAGCGCACCGCCCAGCGGGCCGCCGCGCACGATGACCTCGTCGGCGGCATCCATCGCGGCCGCCATCTGGTTGGCCACATGGGTGGCTGCAGCGCGGTCGATCAGGGGGCCCATCGCGGCGCCCGAGGCCAAGCCGGGCCCGATCTCGAGCGATTGCAGCGCCTGCGCCAGGGCCTGCTTCATCTCGTCGTAGCGCGAGCCGTGCACCAGCACGCGGCGTGCTGCCGTGCACTGCTGGCCGGAAATCACCGTGGCCGCCCGTGCCAGCTGAGGGGCGACGCTGGCGATGTCGGCATCCTCGAACACGAGGCAGCAGGACTTCCCGCCCAGTTCCAGCGACAGTTTTTTCATGGTGGACGCGGCATCGGCCATGATGCGCTGGCCCACGGCGTTGGAACCGGTAAAGCTGATGACGTCCACCTCGGGCGAGGCGACCAGGCAGCGGGCCACCGCGCTGCCCGTCTCGTTGACCTGGTTGACGACGCCTGGCGGCAGCGCCTCGTCCGCGTGCAAGGCACGGAGGATTTCGGTCGAGATCAGCGCGGTCTGGGCGGCGGGTTTGATCACGCAGGTGCAGCCGGCCGCCAGCGCGGGTGCCAGTGCGCGCACAAGGAGCACGACCGGGGCATTCCACGGAATGATCAGGCCAGCCACGCCGGCAGGCTCTTTCAGCATGGTGGAGAACACGCCCGGCTCGACTTCCAGCGCATGGCCGGGGATATGCCGTGCCAGGCCGGCGTAGTAGCGGATCTCCGAGACCGCGCCGGCGATCTCGGCGCGGGCCTGCGCCAGGACCTTGCCGTTCTCGCGCGTCAGCAGGTTGGCCAGCGCCTCCGCGCGTGCTTCGACGCGGTCGGCCCAGCGCAGCATCACCATCTGGCGCAAGCGCGGATTCTGGGACCAGCCCGGCTTCTCGAAAGCTTCCCGGGCGGCCGCGATGGCGGCACGCGCATCGGTCTCGCCACTGTCTGCCAGGTGGCCGAGCGAGGTGCCGTCGGCGGGATTGAGACTAACGGCCGTGGCGCCGCAGGCAGCAGGCTGCCATTGGCCGCCAATCAGGTTGGGGGCTTGAAAGTCGCTCATTGTGGGTAGCGAAAATTAGAAAGGCTGGGATGAACGTTGCCACCCGCCCGCGCGAAATGCGCGAAACGGCGGGAGGGGACGATGCCGGGAAGCCGTGCGCTCGGGGCTAGCGCACGAGTTCGCGGTTACTGAGCAGGGATGTGTGCATCCGCGACCACGCGTTTCCACAGCACCATCTGGTGGCCGATGAAGGCCTGGAACTGGGCCGGGCTACCGCCGTCGACGGCTACACCGTGCGTCGCGAACTGCTTCTGGATTTCCGGGCGCCGGAGGATGGCATTGATGTCGGCGTTGAGCTTGTCGACGATCGCTTGCGGCGTGCCCGTGCGCACCATGAAGCCATGCCACGACGACACGTCGTATCCCGGCACGCCGCTCTCGGCCACGGTCGGGATGTCCGGCATCAGGCTCGAGCGGTTCGCATCGGCGATGGCGATAGGCCGCAGCTTGCCCGACTGGATGAACGGCAGGGCATGCGGCAGGGCGTCGAACGCGACTTCCACCTGTCCGCCCGCGAGATCCGTCAGCATTGGCGTGCTGCCTTTGTAAGGCACCTGGTTCATTTCGACCTTCGCCATCCGCGCAAAGTACGCCATGGCGAGGTGATTGGACGAACCGCTGCCCGAGGAGCCGTACGGCAGGTTGCCGTGTGCCGCGCGGGCTGCGCTCAGCAGGTCATTGACGGAGCGCACCTTGGAGCCGGCGTTGACGACCAGCAGCATCGGCGAATGGCCGGCGAGTACGACCGGCGTGAAGTCCCGCATGCTGTCGTAGGGCAGCTTCTGGTACAGCCAGGGGTTGGCGGCGAAGGGGAATTGCGCCACCAGCACCGTGAGACCGTCGGCCGGGGCGCGGGCCACTGCCTGTGTACCCAGGATCGTGCCGGCTCCCGGCTTGTTGTCGACGATGACCGGCTTGCCCCAGGTCCTCGACAGTTCGTTGGCGACGACGCGGCCCAGGGTATCGTTGAAACCGCCTGGCGGGTAGGGGACGACGATACGCACGGTGCTCGCCGGATAGCTGGCGGGGGCGTCCGCTGCGGTGGCGCGCCCGTTCAGGGCGAGCGCGCCGAACATGAGGCAGGTGGCGATGCGGAAGGGGCGGGTAAAGCGCATGGGGTTGTCTCCAGTCGATCTTGTCTTGTCTTGTCTGTTGGCGCGTCGCCGCGCGCTGGCGCGGCCTGCGTCGTGGAACCGATGCCGCGCTGTCTGCCCGTGGGATCCGGCATGTTGTGAATCGATTCTAGATCCAACCTAATATCACGTCAAATAATCATGTATGATGGTGTATATCAATATTAATGATGTGATGATTGGTCGCATTCTTGGGCAATATGGCTGGGTGGCGAGGACTGCCGCTCGCCGGGCACATCAGAAATTCTGATTTGAAGCAGGGAAAAATCAGTAGAATTGCCCATCGGCGTGTCAAGGAGAAACGATGGAGTTCCGGCAGATCCAATATTTCGCCTGCTTGTTCGAGGAAGGCAGTGTGACGCGCGCCGCCCGACGGCTCGGCATCGTGCAGCCCGCGCTTAGCATGCAGATCGGCAAGCTGGAGCAGGAGCTGGGCCAGAAGCTGTTCGAGCGGAGTACGCAGGGCATGGTGCCGACCGCTTCCGGTCTGCAGATGTACCGCCTGTTCCAGCCAGTGCTGCAGGACTTTGCCAGCGCCCAGGAGGCGATCCTGCGCGTGGACGACGAGCTCAGCGGCCATGTGCGGGTGGGCATGATCGCCTCGATCGCGCAGGGCGTGCTGGCGGGCGCACTGACCGACTTTGCCCAACTGAACCCGCGCGTCACTGTGTCGGTCACCGAGGGCTACAGCAGCGTTCTGACCGACTGGGTGGCGGGTGGCCAGCTCGAGGCCGCCATCATCAACAACCCGCGGCGCGCCTTGCCCTTGCAGATCGAGCCGATCGTTGACGAGGACCTGCTCTTGCTCACCAGTGCCCAGCGCGAATTGTCGCTGCCGCAGCAGACGCCGCTGCGCACGCTGGCCTCGCTGAAGCTGGTCCTGCCGACGCGCCAGCACGGGCTGCGCACGTTGCTCGAGCATTTCGCGCAGAGCGAGAACATGGAACTGTCGCCCGTATTCGAAACCGATTCGCTGAACGCCATCGTGGAACTGGTCGAGTCCTCGCAACTGGCGACGGTGTTGCCCCGTGTCGCCGTGCGCGCCTTGCTGGAGCAGGGGCGGTTGCATGCCCGCACCGTGGTGTCGCCACGGCTGTCGCGGCTGGTCGTGGCGGTGACCAACCCGCGCCGCCCGCTGCCACCGGCAACCGCTGCCTTCGTCGCGCTGCTCACCGAGCGCATCCGCGCGCTGGGCGGCGAACAAGCTAGCTCGTGACGGCGGCGGGCTGCGGGACGGCCTGAGGGGCGGTCTTGGCAGCCACTGCGCGCGCCTCCCAGGAAACGCTGGCGTCTCCACTCAGGAAAGTCTGGCAGGCCATGCGGTAGCCCGCGGCGATATCCGCGTCGTTGAGATGCTTGCGCTCTTTTGGCTTGACGGCGTCGGCATGCTCTACACCGGTCTCGATGCGGCACTTGCACGTCCCGCAGACGCCCCCGCCGCACTTGAACGGGATGCCGCCCTGATGGCGCATCGACGCCCGCAGCAGGTTGCTGTTCTCGGGCACTTCGGCGACCCGTTCCTGATTGCTGAGAAAGGTGATGCGGATCATGCGGGCTCTCCGGTGGCATCCACTGCGCTGCGCTCCAGGCGCACGTCGAGCGTGCCGAAGCTAACCAGTTCGTTCAGCGCGCTGCGCGCCGCTTCCAGCGTGGGGTACTGCGGCAAAAGTCGCGAGGGAACCAGGCTCACGCGTTCGGGCGGACCGCAGTCAACGATGCGGACCTTGACCGGCTGCGCCAGGCTGGCGATCACAAAGCGCGCGCGGCGGCGGCCGTAGAACAGGTAGTCGTAGCTTTCAACCGGCGCCATGCTGCCATCCAGCTCGGTCCGGTAGTGGCCGTCACGGCTTGAGAGAATCACGTACATCAGGGTCTCCACGGTATGTTCAGGCCTGTGCCGTGGCGCTGGCGGCCACGGCCGGACGCAGATCCACATCCTGGTTGAGGGTGATGTCCTCGTTGATCCAGAGTTGGCACACCAGGCGGAAACCTTCTTCCAGGCGGTCCCCGAGCATCTTCTTCTCCTTCCAGTTAGGCGCCGGCAGGTGCTCGGCCCCGCTGACCACCTTGCACGCGCAACTGGCGCACTTGCCCATCCCGCAGGCGTAGCGCAGGTGGGGGTGCGGAAACTGCTTGATGCCCGCGCGCACCACGAGGTTGCTGTTGGCGCGCACCTCGCCCTCGTGGGCAACGCCATCCTTCTGAAAGGTCACTTTCGGCATATGCCTCCTCTCCATTCTTGAAAATGATTTCACTTTGACTGTTCATCATCGCAAGTGAACTTGTTGCAAAGCATAGATGAGGAAAGATGCCTGACGCAAATCAGACTCGCTGATATAAGTATCATAAAAAATGATACGTATTGATTATTAAATCATCTGTAACTATGCTGTGAAGCACGCCCCGGCCATCGCTGCAATGTGTGCCTGAGCCACTACCCATTCCCCAAGGAGAGACAACCGTGACCCAATTGCTCGATAAAGACAGCTTCCGAACCGTCCTCGAAGACCTCGTGCGGGGCAAAAGTGCCAACTTGTCGCCGTTCAGCCAGGCCTGGGCCCAGGGCAAGCTCAGCCGCACGCACCTGGCACGCTGGGCTGAGAACCACTACCAGTACGTCGGCCCGTTTGCCGACTACCTGGGTTACATCTACGCGCGCACGCCGGCCGATGGCTATACCGATGTCAAGGACTTCCTGCTGGCGAACATGTACGAGGAAGAGATCGGCGGGGACCGCCATACCGACTTGCTCATCCGCTTTGCCGAGGCCTGCGGCTCCACGCGCGAGCGCATCGTCAATCCGGACAACATGCTGGCAGCCACGCGCGGGCTGCAGAGCTGGTGCTACGCGATGGCCATGCGGGAAGACCCCGTCGTGGCGGTGGCGGGCATCGTGATCGGGCTGGAGTCCCAGGTGCCATCGATCTACCGCAAGCAGGCGCCTGCGCTGCGGGAACAATATGGCTTCACGGACGAAGAGGCAGAGTTCTTCGATCTCCACATCGTCTCCGACGAGATCCACGGCGAGCGCGGTTACCAGATCGTGTTGGAACATGCGACCACGCCTGAGCTGCAGCAGCGTTGCCTGAAGGCCTGCGAGAACGGCGCGCAGATGCGCCTGCTCTACACGGGCGAGCTGTATCGCGCATACGTCGAGCAGGATGTCTCGCTGCTTGACCTGAAGCTCGCTGCCTGAGCCAGCATCGGGAACCGGCACATGGCGCGGCCTTGCCGCGCCGGCATGACCGACAGGCGCGTTGCCAAGGCCGCCAGTGCATTCCCGACTCCCTTCCCATATCCCCAAAGCCTTCCGCCATGCCAGCCCCCGACACGCCGATCTACATGGACTACAGTGCCACCACGCCGGTCGATCCGCGCGTCGTGGAGAAGATGGTTCCCTACCTTTATGAGCGATTCGGCAATGCGGCTTCGCGCAGCCATGCCTTCGGCTGGGAAGCGGAGGCGGCGGTCGAGGAAGCGCGCGAGCACGTGGCCCGACTACTGGGCGCCGACCCGCGCGAAATTGTCTGGACGTCCGGGGCGACGGAAGGAAACAACCTGGCGCTAAAGGGCGCCGCGCATTTCTACCGCGGCAAGGGGCGCCACCTGATCACTGTCCGCACCGAACATAAGGCGGTGCTCGACACTTGCCGGGAACTGGAGCGGCAGGGCTTTGAAGTGAGCTACCTCGATGTCGGCCCGGACGGCCTGCTGGATCTGGACGTGCTGCGAAACGCTCTGCGGCCCGACACCATCCTGGTCTCGGTGATGATGGTGAACAACGAAACCGGCGTGATCCAGCCGATTGGCGAGATCGGCGCCCTGTGTCGCGAGCGCGGCATCG
The DNA here is from genome assembly GCF_056397345.1 of Cupriavidus sp. 05N38. Lineage (NCBI taxonomy): Bacteria > Pseudomonadati > Pseudomonadota > Betaproteobacteria > Burkholderiales > Burkholderiaceae > Cupriavidus > Cupriavidus sp. 05N38. The sequence goes on along the minus strand of NZ_JBFTNF010000055.1, from coordinate 30,826 downwards.
TCTTTCACTGCGACGCCGTACAGGCGGCCGGCAAGCTCCCGATCGACCTGTCTGCCTTGCCGGTCGACTTGATGACCGTCACCGCGCACAAGGTGTACGGCCCCAAGGGCATCGGCGCTTTGTATGTCAGGCGCAAGCCCCGGGTCCGGCTGGAAGCGCAGATCCATGGCGGAGGCCACGCACGCGGCATGCGGTCCGGCACCCTGGCGACCCATCAGATCGTTGGCATGGGCGAAGCGTTCCGCCTGGCGGGGCGAGAGCTGGCCACCGAGGCGGGCCGGGTGAGTGCGTTGCGCGACCGCCTCTGGCAAGGCCTGGGCGATCTCGAGCAGGTTTTCGTCAACGGCAGCCTGGAACACCGCATCCCGCACAACCTGAACCTGAGCTTCAACTTCGTCGAGGGCGAGTCGCTGATCATGGGGCTCCGGGGCATCGCCGTGTCTTCGGGCTCCGCCTGCACCTCGGCTTCGCTGGAGCCATCCTACGTGCTGCGTGCACTGGGTCGCAGCGATGAGCTGGCCCATAGCTCGATCCGGTTCACGCTCGGCCGCTTCACCACGGAGCAGGAAGTCGACGCCGTTGTCGCGCAGGTACGCGCATGCGTCGAGAAGCTGCGCAGTCTCAGCCCGCTGTGGGAGATGTACCAGGAAGGGACAGACCTTTCGAAAATCGAATGGGCGGCGCACTGAACAGCCTTCCATGGCTGGCGTAAAGAGAGGGGAAATCGTGGTGGCTCGGGCGGGCTGCCGGCCAGAGATCAGCGCTTTTTGTTGCTGAGGCCGGTGACCGCCCGGGCCGCCTGGGGGCATGCCGCGGTGTCCCGGGACGACATGTTCTTTGCCGCGTGAGTGCGACCATGCAGTAGCAAAACGCCCCGGGGATGAAAGATCCCAGGGGCGTTCTGCATTTTGCATTTGGGCAGTGAGGTTGCCCCAAAAGCAATAATGGAACCTCGCGGGCCCCATTGGATCATCTGCGTGGCCAACGCCATTCTTCTGTTCCTGGCGCCCGGATCACTGGCTCCCGCCTAGCGTTGCCGAAGGCTCGATTCGTCTACGTTCAGGCGATCGGCAAGAAAGTCCAGGAAGGTGCGGATCTTGCTGGGCATTCCCTTCCGGCCCAGGACCATGGCAGTCGCATGCATCGAGGGACTTTCCCAGTTCTCCAGCACTCGCTTTAACCGGCCCGTGCGCAAATCATTTGCACACATGACGTTGGGTAGCATGCTCATGCCAACATGGCCGATGGCCATCTCTCGCGCAATGGAGATATTGTTCACCACCACCTTTCCGTGGATCGTGGCAAAGCGGTGCGTTGCCTGATTGCGGAGAGTCCAGATGCCATCCAGGCGTTGCTGAGCGGTGATGATGCAATCGTGCCTGTGCAAATCGTCCACCGCCAACGGCGTGCCACGACGAGCCAGGTACTCCGGACTCGCATAGACACCGCGGGTGAGCGTCGCAATGCGCCGATAGGTCAAATCGGTGTCCTTGAGTGGGCCGAGCTGGATGGTGAGGTCGTACGGCTCTTCACGGAGATCGACCGTGCGGCTGTTCACATCCACCTCCAATTCAATCTCGGGATACGCCAGCACAAATTCGGATATCACCCGGCCGATCCAGGACACCCCGAAATCGATGGGGATGCTGACTCGCAGGGCCCCACGCATCTCTGTTTGAAGTTCGAGCGTATCCAGACCCGCCTGTTCGACTTCATCCACTACGCGGCGGCAATGTTCGTAAAGGCGTGCCCCAATCTCCGTCGTGGTCAGCTTCCTCGGGCCTTTTTTTAAAAGCGCTGTCCCCATGTGTTGCTCGAGCTGCGTCAACTTGCGGCTGATCGTCGACTTGGGCAGACCCAGCTCGTTCGCGGCGCGCGTGATGCTCTGCGCATTGACCACGTCAAAAAAGAGACGAAGGGAGTTGAGATCCAGTTTTTCTGCCATGACCGGGAAAATTTGGAACACAGGATAAGTCGCTGCACATTCCAGCGAGGCACCGGCAATGCGTTCCACAACTGGAACGCCCCGCCCATTTTTGCAGCTATTCGGAACGCAGACACCATCCTACCATTGGCCACAGCTTGACACCGGACGCAAATGCTTCGCCGATGCGCCCGAACAGAAAAGAACAATACGGAGACAACCAATGAACAGACGCACACTCTCGCGACGGGCGCTGCTGAAGGAGGCATCCGTCTTTGCACCTGCTGCAGCCTTCGGACTCGGCGCCTTCGGAATTCCACGTGCCTTGGCTCAAACGCCGCTTAGATGGGCCAACCTCGCGCCTGGCTTTACCACCTTGCTGACGGAATACATGGTTGCCAAGGGGATCGACAGGGCAAACGGTCTCCAGCTGGGAAGACCCACGGCCTACACATCGGTTACGACCTACTACAACGACTTCGTTGCGGGAAATTACGATATCTGTATCGGCAGCTGGGACACCTTTGCATCCCGTTATCTTTCGGGTGTGCCGCTGCAGTACGTTTGCTCCGTCACCACGGGCAACATGATCAGTATCGTAACGCGGGAAACGAGACTCGCCGCTGTCAGAGACCTCAAAGGAAAGACCCTTGCCGCTCCGCAGTCGACAGGCACGTACCGCATGATGCGTGCCGTTGTAAAAGAGCTCAGCGGGATCGATATCGAGAAGCACGCAGTCGTTCAGAACGTCGACAATCCAGCCGCCGCAATCACCCTGGTGATGGCCAACCGCGCCGATGCGGGACTCACTTGGGAACCCAATGTATCTGTGGGGATCAAGCGCGTTCCCGACATGCGCGTTCTCTACAACGCTGGCGAAGAATATCGCCGCAAGCTCAATCTCGATCTGCCCTATTTTGGCGTTGCGGCTCGCAAGGAAGCGATCGCGCGTGACCCCACTCTTGTCGCGAGGTTGAACAAAGCCTTTGCGCAATGCATTGAGGGCATCACCACAAGACCCGATGAAGCCGTCGCAATTGCAGGAGTGAACTCCGGAACGCCGCCGGATGTGTTAAAGGCGGCAATTGCTTCCCGGCGCCTGGAGTTCAAGCACGCATCGATGCAGACAGAAGAGGGCCGCCGTTCCGTTATCGCGGCGAGTGAGTTCCTGGTGCGCAATGGCGCCCTGGCCAAGACGGTTGACAACGGATTCTTTGCGCTATGAAGCAGGCAGATATCACGGGGACCAACGTCGCCGAGTCCCCAGTGGAGTCTTTGGATTCCTCGACCAAGCAGTCCAGCACGACGGCCAGGAAACACGACCGTCGCGACGCGAAAGCCTTGGTCATTGTGGTGGCGTTACTTTGCATTCTGATGCAGGTAGCTAGCGGGTACGTCCCCGACTACGTGATGCCCTCTCCGGTAGTCATTGCCAGGGCGCTAACCGAGCTGATCGGGGCCGATCTGCTGCACATAGCGATCACGCTCGGGAGACTTGTGGCGGCCATCGTCTTTTCCGCCGTGACGGGGGTCGTTGTCGGACTCCTCATGGGAACCTCGAAGCGCGTCGGCCCCTACTTGAAAGCCATCGTAATGATCGATACAGGCATTCCTGCGCTCTCATGGATGCTGCTTGCCGTCTTCTGGTTCAAAGATCCGGAAGCCCGCATCTTCTTCATACTCACGGTGATCTTGCTGCCGTTCTATGCCATGAATGTGTACGAAGGTGTTCGTGCTCTCTCGACAGAATGGATTGACATGTTGGAAAGCTTCCGGCCATCACGCTGGCAGATGCTGCGCTTCCTGGTTGCGCCGCACATTATCCCGTACATATTCCTGACGACAAAATCCGTGATCGGTTATGCCATTCGCATGGTGATCTTCGCGGAACTGGTGGCGTCGGCTTTCGGAATAGGGTCACGAATGAGTTTCGCCCAGTCCACGTTCCGGATTGATCAGGTGATGGCGTGGACATTCCTTCTGGTCTTATTGAACCTGGCGATTCAGTGGGTGGCCACATTCGCGGAAAGCCGGCTCCTCGGTTGGCGTAAGGAAGCAAAGGTGCGCTAATGAAAGATTCGAATTGTCTGATTATTGAACTGCGCGATGTAGTAAAGCGCTTCGGCAGCTACACGGCGATCGACCACCTCTCGATGGCGGTCCGGGAGGGTGAAACCGTTGCGCTGCTTGGTCAAACTGGCGCCGGCAAGAGCACGGTAATGTCGCTGCTGATGGGAACGGCCACCGCGGATGCGGGCTCGGTAATGGTTGCTGGTGTCGATCCAGCTAGCGAGTTCACGGCACTTCGTGGCAAGTTGGCCGTTAGCTTTCAGACGGATCGGCTACTGCCGTGGCGCACTGCGCAAGAAAACGTCGAGCTTGGCCTGCTGTTGTTGAACTACCCAAGGAAGCAGGCACAGCAGCGCGCACAGGAATGGCTGCATCGAGTGAAACTTGGTTCCGCATGCAATAAGTACCCTGTGGAACTCTCGGGAGGCATGCGCCAGCGCGTATCGCTAGCTCGTGCCCTGGCAGTCGATCCAGCACTTATCTTGCTCGACGAGTCGTTCAGTCAGCTCGATCACGTCACCTCGCAAACATTGCGACGCGATTTCTCCGAGATCGTGCGTGAGCAACGCAAGACCTGTGTTTTCGTCACGCATCGTATTGAAGATGCACTGGAGATTGCTGATCGGGTGATTGTGCTCGCGGCACCTGCCCGGGTCTGTCTTGAGCTATCCATTGACGCAGAACAGAGAAGAGATGCCACTCGCATGGCCGAGATGCATGAACAAATCGAGCGTGCTATCGGAGGCGAGTCACTTGTGCATTAGGGGGCACGCAACCCGACCGCCAGGTCGACCTAGCCAAAGCCACAACAACCCAGACTAAGTGAGAAAGCGAGCATCACATGAGCCATCAGGACCATCGGGAAAATCAGGACCATCAGGACATCATTGTCGAAAAAGTAGAAGGCTGGTTGGAGATCACCATCCATCGCCCGGAGAAACTGAACTCGCTGCGAGAGACGACCGCGGAAGAGATTCTGGGCGTGCTGAGCGAGGTGGAATCGCGTCGCGACATAGCGGCCGTGATTCTCAAGGGGAGTGAAAAGGCCTTCTGCACGGGTATCGACACCAGCGAGTTCACGATCGGTGACAACGAGTATTTTGACTTCTATCGCAAGCGTCGGCGCCTGCGCAAGGTGAACCAACTGTTCCGGGAACTCCCTGGTTTCTCGAAGCCGATCATCAGCGCCATTGAGGGTTTCGCTCTAGGCGGAGGGCTGGAACTGGCGCTTGTCGGCGACCTGATTGTCGCTGGCGCCAACGCGAAGTTCGGCCTGCCCGAGATCCGGCTGGGCCTGATGCCCGGTGGCGGCGGCACGCAGACGCTGCCGCGTCTTGTTGGCCCCGCGTTGGCCAAGGAACTCATGTGGACCGGTCGACGCATCACAGCTGCCGAAGCGCGCGAGTACAGGCTGGTTAACCACGTTACCGAAGCAGGCATGGCCCTGGAGAAGTCGCGCGAACTAGCCCGCACGATCAGCGGCAATGCACCTCTGTCGGTGATGTTTACCAAGACGGTCATCGACCGCGGGATGGACCTTCCGCTCATGGAAGGGATGGCGGCGGAAGGAGATGTGTCCTTCATGCTGTACTTCACAAAAGATCGCCAGGAGGGTCTGAATGCCTTCCGCGAAAAGCGTACACCGGATTTCCGAGGAGAGTGAGAGCATGAAGCAAAAGGATATCGTGATTGGGGGATACGCAGAAACTCCCATCGACTACAAGACGGGCCGCAGCGCGTATGACCTGGCCGGGGAAGCACTCGACCAATTGCTTGCGAAGACAGGCATCGACAAGAGTGAGATTGATGGGCTGTCGGTAACCACCGCCTTGTCGGAAGCCCAGAATCCGTTCTTCGCTGTCTACATGACCGAAGCGCTTGGCCTGACACCAACATGGCTGAACTACGGGGGTATCGGCGGCTGCTCGGCTACGGGTGGCGTGGCGCGTGCCATGTCGGCAATCCGCGACGGCATGTGCAAGCTGGCTGTCGTGATGTCCTCCGATGCGCCCAGTTCCGACTGGCGCTCGAACTACGGCGCTTACCGCAGCGAGTTCCAGGACCCTCCGGGCGTGCAGGGGCCGCCCGCCACCTTCGGCCTGCTGATGAGTCGCTATATCCACCAGTACGGGCTGGACCCCGAAGCGCTGGGGAAGATCGCGATCACGCAGCGCGCGCATGCCCTGCACAACCCGAACGGTTACAAAAAGTTCCAGAAAGAACTCACCATGGAGGAGTACATGCAGTCGCGTGTCATCGCGGACCCGCTGCGCGTACTCGACAGCGTGATGTTCTGCGACGGGGCCAACGCCTTTATCGTCACCACCGAGGCGAATGCCAGGCGCCTGGGTTTGAAGAAGATGGTCTACCCGGTCGCCTATGGGGAGGTCACCAACTTCAACGGGGCCGATCCGCTGGCCGACATCACGCTGTCCGGTTTCACCAGGATAGGCCCCGAGGTTCTGCGCAAGGCAGAGCTTGCGCCCAGGGACGTCCGCATGTTCCAGCCCTACGACGACTTCACGATTGCCGTGATGATGCAGTTCGAGGCCTTCGGCTTTTGCGAGCGCGGCCAGGGCTCGGCCTACACGCTGCGCACCGATCTTTCCTTCGACGGTGACCTGCCGCTCAACACTGGCGGCGGCCAGATTTCCGCCGGCCAGCCAGGACTCGCAAGCGGCGGGCTCAACCTTGCGGAAGCCGTGCGCCAGATGTTCGGCGAAGGCGGCGCCCGCCAGGTGAACGATCCGCGCAACGCGCTGGTTACCGGCATTGGCGTCATTCCCTACGGTCGGAACTGGGGTACCAGCTCGGCCATGGTCCTGGAGGCATGAACAGCATGAACGAAACGATGAACACTCCCCCGTCCCGCCCGATCCCGAAGCAGGGCGTCTTTGTCGACAGCAAGCCGTTCTGGGACGGCATCGCGCAAGGCAAGCTGATGCTGCAGTACTGCACAGTCGCCCAGCGCTTCCAGCACTATCCGAAGCCGGTCAGCGGCTTCACGGGCCGACGCACGCTGGAGTGGCGCGAAGTCTCCGGCAAGGGCACGATCTACGCGTGCACCGTGGTGCGAATCGCCGGCCCCGGTGTCGAGGGGCGCATTCCGTTGTGCGTCGCGACCGTCGAACTGGACGAGGGCGTCCGCATCATCGCCAATGTCTTGAGATGCGCGCCAAGTGACATGGCGATCGGCAAGCGCGTGAAGCTGGCCATCGACCACTTGGCGCCCGAGCATCCGTACCCGGCCTTCGAACTCGAATAAGGAACGCCATGCGTCTCGAACAATTTATGGCGGCGCATGCGTTGCGCACGCCAGCGAAGGCGGCCGTGGTCGTCGGCGATAAGCGGTTGAGTTACGAGGATCTGCTCTGCAGTTCGCGTTCCCTGGCCGCCGGGCTACGGCGCGCCGGCGTGGTGCAAGGCGACCGGATCGTCGTGTACCTCCCCAACTGCATCGAGTTCGTGCAGGTCATGTATGCGGCGTTCACGCTAGGTGCAATCGTCATCCCGGTGAACACGCGCAACACGCCACGCGAGCTGGTCTATTTCGCGCAGGACAGCCAGGCGCGCATGTTGGTGTTTCACGCCGAGAGCGCGGCGGCGATCGAAGAGCTATCTTCCGAGTTCATGGGTGTTCGGCGCTTGTCGGTCGGTGGCGACGTGGCCGGCGCCGAATCCCTCGAGACGCTCCTGACGCGTTCCGACGAACGGCTGCCCGAGTTGGCATTGACGCCCGACGACGCCATGATCCTGTACACGTCGGGCACGACCGGGAAGCCCAAGGGTGCCATTCTTACGCACGCCAACTTCGTGATCGGCAATGCCTTCGTCAACGCGGTGGAGTGGGGTGTCACGGCCGACGATGTGTTTCTCGTCACCACGCCACTGGCGCATCGCACGGGCCTTGCGCGCCTGATGAACTCCATGGGCCTGGGTGCCACGCTGGTGGTAATGGAGCGCTTTGACGCCCAGGCGGCGGTTAACATCATCGAGCGCGAGCAGGTGAGTGCTGCCGGCATGGTGCCCACCGTCGCGCGCATGTTGATGCCGGTGCTCGAACAGCAGGCCGCGCGCTGTGCCAGCCTGCGCCACATCATCGTCACCGGCGAAGCATTTCCCGTGGAACTCAAGCGCCGGATGATCGATCATCTGCCAAAGGCACGGCTTCACTCGTTCTTCGCGATGACGGAGGTGGGATCTGTCACGGTCCTCAATCACGAGGAGCAATTCACGCACCCTGCGTCGGTCGGTCGCGTGACACCCGGTGTGCAGGTGAAGTTGATTGACGAGAAGGGCCAGCAGGTCTCCGTCGATGATGTCGGCGAGATTCTGGTGCGGTCCGGCGAGGCAGGTCGGTTCACCACAATGAAGGGGTATTTCGGGCGGCCGGAGGCGACTGCTGCGACGATCGTCGATGGCTGGGTTCACACGGGCGATATGGGTCGCTTCGACGCCGACGGCTACCTCTATATCGTCGACCGCAAGAAGGACATGGTGCTCAGCGGCGGCTTCAATATCTATACGAAAGAGGTCGAGCAAGTGCTGGCGGAGCACCCCGACGTCGCCGATGCGGCCGTGGTGGGCGTGCCCGATGACATCTTCGGAGAGGCGGTGGCCGCTTTCATCGAGCGGCATCCCGGCAGGGCGTTGAGCGTGGATGCGATCCAGGAACATACCAAGTCGCGCATCGCCAGCTACAAGAAGCCTAGGCATGTCTTCTTCGTCGACGCGCTGCCGCGCAACGGCGTTGGCAAAGTGCTCAAGGCCGATCTGCGCGAGATCGCGCTTGCGCGGCTGGCACAGCCGGTAACATGAACATGGAGCTTCGTCTGGATGCAAAGGCGTCGCACTGGATAGGAGGCGAGTGGGTGTCTTCGGGCGCGTACTTCGATTCGACCAACCCGGCCGACGCTTCGCTGATTGGAAGCGCACCGGCTGGGGGAACGGCCGAGGCGAAGGCTGCGGTCAACGCAGCCCGGCATGTCTTCTATACCACGGCCTGGCGCTACAGTCCGCGTCTGCGCGCTCGGGTACTGCTCGACATGGCCTTCCGGCTGGAGAACGATGCTCCCGCGCTTGCGCGGTTACTCACACTGGAGAACGGCAAGTTGCTGCGCGAGTCGGCCGGCGAGGTCGAGGGGGCTGCGTCAGAGCTGCGCTATTACGCCGGTATGGCTCGGAGTGCGGCCGGCCGCGTGGTGGAGCCCATGCCAGGCGTGCGCTCGCTGATTACGCACGAGGCCGCGGGTGTAGTGGCGATCATCGTGCCCTGGAATGCGCCGTTGATTCTCTTCGTGCGCTCGCTAGCCCCCGCGCTTGCAGCGGGTTGTACTGTGGTGGTCAAGGCGGCGCCGCAGACAGCGCTCTTTATGCATCGCGTGGCGCAACGCCTGTCTGAAGCCGTGGATCTGCCACCGGGCACGATCAACGTTGTGCATGAGCCTGGCAGCGACGTGTCTCAGGCGTTCGTCGCCTCGCCTGATGTCGACGTGGTCAGCTATACCGGGAGCACCGCCGTTGGCAAGACCATCATGGCCGCGGCGGCGCCGCAGCTAAAGCGTCTGTCGCTGGAACTCGGCGGCAAGGCGCCCTGCGTGGTGTGCGACGACGCGGATCTGGCCATTGCTATCCCAGCCATCCTCGAAGCGGGGACAATCCTGTCGGGCCAGCAATGCACGGCGGCGAGCCGCATCCTGGTGCACAGGAGGATTTATGACGATTTCCGCGACACCATGGTCGCGGCGATGCGGCACTTCCCCGTCGGGCCGGGCCATCTGCCGGACAGCCAAATGGGCGCCGTCATCGATATGGCAAACCGCGACCGGATCCTCGCCCTTGTCGATGAACTTGCCGACCGCCATCGCATGCTGGTGCGGGGCGGCCCGGTGGCTAATCTGCCGGCCCATGGGGCGTTTGTTTCGCCGACGCTGGTCGAAGTCGACGATCCGCAAAGCGAAGCCGTTCAGGCCGAGCACTTCGCGCCCCTGATGACGCTGGAGGTGTTCGACGACGACCGCACCGGCTTCGCGCTGGCCAATGCCACGCGCTTCGGTCTGGGGGCCAGCGTGTGGTCGCGCGACAGCGTAAGGGCGCATCGTATCGCCAGAGAACTTCGCTGCGGCACGGTGTGGATCAACGCGCATAACAAGCTCTTCGCGGAGGCCGAGGTCGGTGGCTATAAGGAAAGCGGCTTCGGTCGCCTCCATGGCGCCGAGGGCATGCACGACTTCCTCGAAATCAAACATGTCTATCAGGAGATCGGCAGCCTCTGACGCCGCCGCTATTGCAAAATGCTGAGACCCGAATCGACCACGGAAGCAGCCTTCCGGCACGAGGTGCGCGAATGGCTCGCCGCCCATGTACCCGATGCATTGCGTCACAAGACCTTCAGGCCGCTGCCCGCAGAAGGCATGCAGTGGTACAGGGCTCTTTACCAGCGCGGCTGGATCGCACCACATTGGCCGCGCGCGCACGGAGGCATGGGGGCCAGCCCGGTGCAACAGGTCATCCTCATGGAGGAGATGGCGCGCGCAGGCACGCCTGACTTTCCCACGCAGGGCCTGAACCACATCGGCCCGTTGCTGATCGCGCGCGGCACACCGGCGCAGCAGGGGCGCCACCTGCCGCCGATCCTCTCTGGCGACGCGATCTGGTGCCAGGGTTATTCCGAACCCGGCTCGGGCTCGGACCTGGCCAGCTTGCGCACCCGCGCGGAGCTGCGTGGCGATACCTTGGTCATCACCGGCCACAAGATCTGGACCACCTGGGGCCACCACGCCGACTGGATGTTCGCGCTTGTGCGCACCTCCAGCGCCGGCAAGCCGCAGCACGGCATCACCTTCGTGCTGATCGACATGACGACGCCGGGCATCCGGCGCCGGCCGATCCGCACCATCGCCGGCGACGAGGAGTTTGYCGAGGTGTTCTTCGACGACGTGGTGGTGCCGATCGAGAACGTGGTCGGCGAGATCGACAAGGGCTGGCAGGTGGCGACCGCGGTGCTGAGCGAAGAACGTCTGCGCATCGGCTCCCCGGCCCAGGCGCTGCGCGCGCTGGAGCGCCTGCGCATGATGCTGCGCGCCGCGCCGGAAGGCCGTTTGCGTGAGAGCGTGCACGAGGCCGCCGCTCTGGCCGAGGTGGAGGTCGAGACGCTGGTCGCCGCCTATCTCGAAGCCGCCGAAGCCGCGGAGCAGGGTGTCGCCGCCGACAGCTCCTATCTCAAGCTGCTCGCTACCGACACCGTGCACCTGCTGCTCGACTTGGTGCAGCGGGTGGCGGGCCAGGGCGCCGCACTGCGCGACGCCATTCGCCATGGCGACGACCTGCTCGACGCCACGGAAATGTTCCTGCAGGCACGCCGCCTCGGCATCTATGGCGGCAGCAGCGAAGTGCAACGCAACATCATCGCGACGCGGGTGCTCGGCCTGCCCGTCGCTGGGAGCAAGGCATGAACGCCGAACACGCCGCGCAGCTGCGCATGATTGGCGAGAGCGCCGCGGGCTTCGCGGCCACGCACGGCGGTACCGCACGTGCACGGCAGGTGCATGAGGGCGGTGCGGCATTGGAGGCGGCCACGTGGAAGGCCATCGCCGGACTCGGCTGGCTAGGCATCGCGGTGCCCGAGGCGAATGGAGGACTTGCGCTCGACGCCCCGGCCGCCGCAGTGGTCGCGGAAGAGGCCGGGCGCGCGCTGATGACGCCACCGCTGACGATGGGCATGGCCGCCGCGTTCTTGCTTGCCAAAGGCCAGGGCGCCGCCGAGGAGGCGTTGCAGACGCTGATGATGGGCGCGGGGCACGTCGCGTTTGCGGCCGCTGCGGTCGGGACGGATGCCACGGTCAGGGCGCCGCTGGTGCCGGACGGTGACGCCGCCAACCAGTGGCTGGTGGCACTAGGCGAGGGTCGTGATTTCGAGGTGCGGCTGTTGCGCAGGGGCCTGCCTGGAATAGTTTGCAACACCCGCGCCGCGGTAGACGGCAGCCGGCTCGCCGACCTATCCATCGATCACGCCGCCTGGAGCGACGCGCCGCGTGTGCTGTCGGGCTCGGTCGGGCAGGCGGCATGGCAGAGCGGTAGGCACCTGCTGTGGCTGGGCGACGCCGCCTACCTCTGCGGCCTGATGGACGCGGCGCTGCGCCTTGCCCTCGACTACCTGTGCCTGCGCCGGCAGTTCGGCGTGCCCATCGGCAGCTTCCAGGCACTGCAGCACCGTGCCACCGCTTGCTACGTGGACCTCAAGGCCACGCGCGCGCTGGTGCACGAATCGGCGCGCGCCTTCGGCGGCGGGCGCGAGGCTTGGGCTGCGGCTGYGAGCGTGCACCGCGCCGCCGCGGCTGCGCTGCGTGTCACCAAGGAGGTGGTGCAGTTCCACGGCGCGATCGGCTTCGCCGACGAGCACGACGCGGGCTTGTACCTGCGGCGGGCTCTGACCGTCGGCGCGCGCCATGCGGAGGACGCGTTCGCGCAACTTGCCCCGACGGCGCGGACCGGTTGACGCCATCTCATCCCTCGGCGAGAAGAAAAAGGAGACAACAAAGTGAGCTACCCCAAGATCATTTTTTCAGGGCGGGTTTTCACGCCCGAGTGGATGGAAGCCGAGGTCGAGCGCGTGAGCGCCGGCCTGCAGGCAGCCGGCGTGCAGCACGGACAGACCGTGGCCGTGATGATGCGCAACTGCCCGGCCTATGCTGCGCTGATCCTGGCCTGCCGGCGTGCTGGCGTGTACTTCGTGTCGCTCAACTGGCATTGCAAGGCGCCGGAGGCAGCGTTCATGCTGGAGGACAGCGGGGCCGGCCTGCTCTTCGTCCACGACGACCTGATCGCCCAGGTGATCGCGGGCGTGCCCGAGCGCGTCGCCATCGTGAGCGTGTCGGCCGACGAAGCGAAGCCACTGCCCGATGTCTCGGGGCGCGCTGCGTCGTGGGCCACCTTCGGCGTCGGTGCACCGCCGATGGCACCGCGGCCGCGCCTGCATTTCGGTTCGGTGCAATACACTTCAGGCACCACCGGCAAGCCCAAGGGCGTGCGGCGCCTGGCGCTGTCTCCCGAAGTGCGCGAAGAGCTGGAGCAGGAGTCGCGCCGCATCGGGCGCATCGCCTCGGGCATGGCGCCCGGGGTGACCGCTATGCTCTGCGCGCCGATCTACCACAGCGCGTCGACGCAGTACCTGGTACAGGCCTGCGACGCTGGTGCCACGCTGATCCTGGAGCCGGCCTTCGACGCGCTGCGCACGCTCCAGCTCATCGAGCAACACGCGGTGACGCACGCCTACCTGGTGCCCACCATGTACCGCCGGCTTCTCGCGCTCGGCGATGCGGAGCGTGTGCGCCACAGCGTCGCCACGCTGCGCCACGTGGCGTCCACGGGCTCGCCGTGCGCGCCGGAGGTGAAGCGCAGGATGATCGAGTGGTTCGGCCCGGTGATCACCGAGGCCTATGGCGCCAGCGAGACCGGCTATGTCACCTTCATCGATTCGCCCACCTGGCTGGAGAACCCCGGCTCGGTCGGCCGGGCGCTAGGGCCGGCGAAGCTGCGCATCCTCGATGATGAGGGCCAACCGCTGCTGGCCGGTCAGGTCGGTGCCATCTACGTGCGCCAGCCCGCGCTGCCCGACTTTACCTACGTCAACAACCAGGCAGCGCGCGACGCGATGGAAATGGATGGCCTGGTGGGGCTCGGCGATGTGGGCTACCTCGACACACGGGGCTTTCTGTACATCTGCGACCGCCGCACCGACATGATCATCTCGGGCGGCGTCAACATCTACCCTGCCGAGGTCGAAGCCGTGCTGCAGGGCATGCCCGGGGTGGCCGACTGCGCGGTCTTCGGCATCCCCGACGACGAGTACGGCGAGGCCGTCGCGGCGGCGGTGCAACTGCGGCCCGGCGCGCGGCTCGATGCGAGCGGGATCAAGGCCTTCCTGCGCGAGCACGTCGCCAACTTCAAGGTACCGCGCGTCATCGACTTCCACGCGGCGCTGCCACGAGAGGACACGGGAAAGATCTTCAAGCGCCTGCTGCGCGAGCCTTACTGGCGCGATCAAGCCCGTCGAATCTGAGTTCGACTTTGCCGGGGACAACAGAAGGAGACAAGCATGAAGAAAATCAGGATCAAGGCCGCGCTGTGCCTGGCCGGCGCGCTCGCCCTGCAGCCGCCCATCTGGGCGCAAGCTGCCACGGCCACCCCGACGCCGGGCAAGCCGGTCCGCATCGTCGTCACGGTGCCGCCGGGTGGTGGCATCGACACCATTGCGCGCCGCCTGGCGGCCAAGGTGGCGCCCGCAGTCGGACAGCCGGTGATCGTGGAGAACCGGCCAGGCGCATCGGGCATGCTCGGCGTGGACAACATCGTCAAGTCGGCGCCGGATGGCAGTTCGCTGATTCTGGCCGCGGGCTCCACCATCACGGTGCTGCCGCATCTGATGAAGAAGATGCCCTACGACGCGACCAGGGATCTCACGCCGATCACACAGATCGGTGTCACGCCGCTGGTGATGCTGGTCAAGGCCGAGAGCCCGGCGAAAGATCTCGCCGACTTCGTCGCCGCGGCCAAGGCCAGGCCCGGCACGCTGAGCTATGGCTCCTATGGCAACGGCACGCTCGGCCACCTGATCGGCGAGGTCTTCAAGCACGAGGCTGGCGTCGACCTGGTCCACGTGCCTTACAAGGGCTGTGCCGCTGCCATCAATGACCTGATCGGCGGGCAGGTGAGCGCAGTGTTCTGCGACATCGGTTCATCCGCCGCTTTCCTGCAGCCGGGCGGCCGACTGCGCGGCCTGTCCATCACCGGCACACGGCGAATCACGGCATATCCCACTGTTCCGACCTTTTCCGAGGCCGGTTATCCCACGCTCGGCCCGCTGGTCGGCTGGCTCGGCATTTTCGGGCCGGCCAATATGTCCAAGCCGCTGGTCGATGCGCTCGTGGCCGACTTTGGGAGCGTGATGAAGACCGCGGACATGCGCTCCGCACTCGCGCAGGTTGGCTACGAGATAGGCGGCCCGTCCGCCGCCGGTTTCGCAAAGACAGTGCAACAGGACACGCAGGTGTGGGGTCAACTGATCCAGCGCATCGGCGGCATCGCGCTGGAATGAGGCCAAGGTCATGCGCGAAGCCGTTATCGTCGCCACTGCCCGCACGCCGCTCACCAGGTCGTTTCGCGGCGAGTTCAACATCACGCCCGGTCCGGCACTGGCCGCCCACGCGGTGCGCGCCTGGCTGGTCACGTGCTGCTCGAAAGACGGCGCCGCAGGGCGAAGTATGCGGTGGTGACCATGTGCTCCGGCGGCATGGGTGCGGCCGGGCTCTTTGAAATATTCCGAGGCTTGCGATGGACTTGAACTTCACTACCGCCGAAGAGGCCTTCCGGGCCGAGGTGCGCGCCTTCCTCGCGGAGCGGCTGCCCGCCTCGCTAAGCACCAAGGTGGCCGAGGGCCGGACGCTGGGCAAAGCCGAGATGCAGCAGTGGCACGCCATCCTGCAGTCGCGCGGCTGGCTCGCGAGCCACTGGCCGCGCGAGCACGGCGGGCCGGGCTGGAACGCGGTCCTGCGCTACATCTTCGAGTACGAATGCGCGTTGGCCGATGCGCCGCGCACCGTGCCGTTCGGCCTGATCATGCTCGGGCCGGTGCTGATCCGGTATGGCACCGAGGCACAGAAGAAGCACTGGTTGCCGCGCATCCTCGACGGCTCCGACTGGTGGTGCCAGGGTTATTCCGAGCCCGGAGCGGGGTCGGACCTGGCGTCACTGACGACCACGGCCGTGCGCTCCGGCGACCACTACATCGTCAACGGCCAGAAGACATGGACCACGTTGGCGCAGCACGCCAACATGATCTTCTGCCTGGTGCGCACCGCCAGGGAGAAGCGCAAGCAGGCCGGCATCAGCTTCCTGTTGATCGACATGACTTCGCCCGGCGTCCAGGTGCGGCCGATCGTCACGCTGGATGGCGAGCATGAAGTCAACGAGGTGTTTTTTACCGACGTGCGCGTGCCGGTCGAAAACCTTGTGGGTGAGGAGAACGACGGCTGGACCTGCGCCAAGTATCTCCTCACGCATGAGCGCAACGCGGGTATCGGCTTCTCGGTCGTGGCGCTTCAGCGCCTGAAGGCGGTAGCGGCCAAGGTCATGAGCAACGGCCAGCCGCTGGGCCACGACCCGGCCTTCGCGGCACGCATGGCGCGCGTCGAGATCGACCTGGAGAACCTCAAGACGACCAATCTGCGCGTCACTGCCGCGGTCGCGAACGGTGGCGCGCCGGGACCGGAAAGCTCCGCGCTGAAGATTCTGGGTAGCGAGATCCGGCAGGAACTGGCCTCGCTCATCCGGCGCGCCGTCGGGCCATACGCGCAGCCGCAGTTGGGCGATGCGCAGGCCCTGGCGGGTGGGCCGGTGGAGGCCGCGACCGCGAGCGCGCAATACCTCAACAACCGCAAGCTGTCGATCTTCGGCGGCTCCAACGAGATTCAGCGCGACATCATCGCCAAGACGATGCTGCACCTGTGAAGGAGGGCGAATGAACTTCGAACTGACCGACGAGCGGAGGATGCTGGCCGACACGCTGCGCCGCTTCATCGCGGAGCAGTACAGCTTCGAGCGGCGCGAGCGCATCGCCGCATCGGCCGAGGGCTACAGCGCAGCGCTGTGGCAGCGCTTCGTCGAACTGGGCGCGGTCGGCGCACTCTTCGAGGAAATCGATGGTGGCTTCGGCGGCAGTGGCTTTGACATCGCGGTGGTGTTTGAGACCATTGGCGGCGGACTGGTGCTCGAACCGTTCCTGGCTACGCTGATGAGCGGCACGGCCCTCGCGCTAAACAGCAGCGGTGCGCATCGCGACTTGCTGGCCGACATCCTCGGCGGTCGCGTCCTGGCGGCTTTCGCACACGGCGAGCCTGGTTCGCGGTACGAGCACGCGCGCGTGGCGACGCGGGCGCGCCGTGTCAAAGGGCATTGGGTGCTCGACGGTGCCAAGGCGGTGGTTCGTCACGGCGAACAGGCCGGCTTCTTCATCGTCTCGGCGCGCACCGCGGGCAACGACGACGAGATGGCGGGCCTGTCGCTCTTCGTGTTGCCGGCGGACACTGCGGGGCTGGAGTTGCGCGGCTATGCACTTGTGGACGGGGGGCGCGGTGCCGATCTTGTGCTCGACGGCGTGCGCCTTTCCGACGGGGCGCTGATCGGCATCGAGGGCGAGGCCTTCGACGCCATCGAGCGCACCCTGGGGCATGGTGTGCTGGCGCTGTGTGCACAGGCACTCGGCGCGATGGAGGCCGCCAATGCGAGGACACTCGACTACCTGCGCACGCGCAAGCAGTTCGGCGCACCTATCGGCAGCAACCAGGCATTGCAGCACCGCATGGTCGACCTCTGGCTGGGCATCGCGCAGTCGCGCTCGAGCGTCATCAATGCGGCCAACGCGCTCCAGGCTGGGCGCATCGAGCGCGAGCGGGCTCTGTCGGCCGCCAAGGTCACGCTCGGCCGCGTGGGCACGCGCGTGGCCGAGGAGTGCATTCAGATGCACGGCGGTATCGGCATGACGTGGGAGCTGCCACTTTCGCACCTTGCCAAGGGCCTCGTCATGACCGACCACGCGCTGGGCGACGAGGACTACCACCTGGCACGCTACGTGAAGCTGGGACGCCGTTGAGGCTGCACCTCGCAGCGGCGCGGTTGGCAAAGGAGGGGTAGGCTGGCGCCATGTCCACCGTTTGGCCGCGAGCGGGGGCTAGATGAACTCTAGCCGTACACCGAGGAGAAGGCGCACAGATCCTTCTCTGAAGGATCCGGCACTTGCCAAAGGGCGGGCACTGGCGAGCCAGGCCGGCATGCGAGCGCTGGGGGGCATGCGTTCAGATATAATAAAAAGTCATTCCTCATGACAATGGCCGCATGGCGCGACGCATTCCCCCCCTGAATCCCTTGCGCGTGTTCGAGGTCGTTGCGCGGACCCAGAACCTGACGCTGGCGGCGCAGGAGTTGCATGTCTCGCAATCGGCGGTTAGCCGCCAGATCGCCGTGCTGGAGACCTACCTGGGCGTCGAACTGTTCCGGCGGGAGCGTCACGGCGTCACGCTGACCCGGATGGGGAAAGACTATGCCGAGGAAGTCGTTCCTGCCTTCGATGCCATCGCCGGCGCGACGGCCCGTTTGCTGGGCAGTACCTCGCAGGGCGCCTTGCGCGTGCGAACCTATACCACCTTCGCTGCAAAGTGGCTAATTCCGCGGCTGCACGATTTTCGTCGACAGCATCCTAGCATCGAGGTGCGCATAGACAACGCCACGCCCGATGTGGACTTTGACCGTGATCCCGCGGATCTGGCTATCCAATTTGGTGACGGACGCTGGCCACGAGTAAACAGCGACTTTCTTTTTCCCGACGAGATCGAGCCGGTGTGCACGCCGGATTACCTGAAGGGGCATCGTGGACCGCGGGGGAAGCTGGAATCGCTACTGCACCACCGCCTGCTGGTTTCCCACTATCGCCGCAACGACTGGGACGACTGGTTGATATTTGCCGGGATGGCCGAAGCCGCGACAGGCACCGAGCGAATGAGCTTCGGCAGTTCGGTTCTTACCTGGCAGGCGACGCTTGACGGGTTGGGCATTGCCATCGGCCAGATTGCCATGCTGAAAGCCGAGATTGAGGCAGGGCGGCTGGTACGTCCCTTCGCGCTGCCCTACCGCGGTGAGAAGGCCTACTACCTGGTACGCCCGAAGGTGCAGCGTGAGGCCAGAAAGATCGCTGTGTTTCGCGACTGGCTTCTTGAAACGGTCGCGATGGAGGCCGGCCGGGCGAACGACCGGTGAGCCCTCGACGCATGGCGYCATGGGCGACACAGGTTAGCTGACATTACATTTTGTTCTGGCTGGGTGCCAAACGCGAAGTTCACAACGCTGCTCCGATGGACGATCCTGACAACAGTCAACAGTCCAGATAAGCGAGGCAGACATGAACTTTGAACTCAGCGAAGAGCACCAGGCGTTTGCGGAATCGGTGCGGCGTTTCGCCCAGGACAAGCTAGCCCCCGGTGCACTCGAACGTGCCCATTCCGCCCAATATCCCTGGGATGCCGCACAAATGCTGGCAGAACAGGGCTTGCTTGGCATCGCGTTCCCTGAGGAAGATGGCGGACAAGGCGGCACCTTGATGCACGCCGTGATCGCGATCCAGGAAGTGGCCCTGGTGTGTCCCAAGAGCGCGGATATCGTGCAGGCGGGCAACTTCGGTCCAATCCGCACCTTCGTGGAGTACGCAACGGCGGAGCAGAAGGCGCGTTTCCTGCCTGACCTGCTGGCAGGGAAAAAGCTCATTGCGCTCGGCATGACCGAACCGGAAGCCGGCTCGGCCGTCACGGAACTGAAGACCTCGGCAAGGCGTGACGGCGATCACTATGTGATCAACGGCAGCAAGATCTTCTCGACGCACAGTCCCGAGGCAGAGTTGTTCCTGATCTACGTGCGCTTTGGTCCGGGCGTCGGCGGGATTGGCTCGGTGCTGGTGGAGCGCGGCGCGCCGGGCTTTCAGGTGGGTGAGCCGTCGAAATTCATGAGCGGCGAAGCGTGGTGCCAGCTCTATTTCGAGGACTGCCGCATTCCGGCCAACAACCTCTTGCTTGGTGAAGGCGGCTTCAAGCGACAGATTTCCGGCTTCAACGTTGAACGTCTCGGCAATTCGTCGCGATCGCTGGCGCTGGGCCGCCACTGCTTCAACGTCGCCCGGGAGCACGCCAGGATTCGCAAGCAATTTGGTCGCGAACTGTGCGAATTCCAGGGGATCCAGTGGAAGTTTGCCGAAATGGCATTGAAGCTGGAATCCGCGCAACTGCTGCTGTACCGCGCCGCCATGGAGGGTGAGCATGGCCTGCCTTCGGCGCATAGCACGGCCATGGCGAAACTGGCTTGCAACCAGGCCGGATGGGATGTCGCCAACGAAGCGCTGCAAGTAATGGGTGGTATGGGCTACAGCCAGGAGTCGATTGTCGAATACTGCCTGCGCCGGATCCGCGGCTGGATGATCGCCGGCGGCTCGATTGAAATGCTGAAGAACCGGATTGCCGAAGGCGTGTTCGAGCGTTCGTTCTCGCAGCGCCCCCCCAAGGCTGGCTGACGCGCCCGCACCCCATAATCAAAATCGAACCGGAGACAACCATGTTTGCAAGACTAAGCCGCGCCCCAGCGCTCTCGCTGGCTTCGCTGGTGCTGGCACTGGGAAGCGGCGGCGCCAGCGCGGACCCCGCATCTGAGTATCCGAACCGGCCTGTGCGCGTGGTCGTTGGCTATCAGGCAGGCGGCCCTACCGATGTGGTTGCGAGGCTGCTGGCCAAGCAATTGCAGACTACGTTCGGGCAGCCGTTCGTGGTGGAGAACAAGCCCGGCGCCGGCTCCAATATCGCCTCAGACCAGGTCGCCGGCGCCAAGGCCGACGGCTATACGCTGCTGTTTGCTGCAGCGCCGATCGCCTCGAACGGATTCGTCTACAAGAATCTGAAGTGGGACGTCCGCAAGAGCTTTGAGCCGATCTCGCAGGTCATGTCGGCACCTGCGATCCTGGCAGTGAGCCCGACCTTGCCTGTGCATACGGTTGCGGAACTGATCGCGCTCGCCAAGAAGCAACCGGGGAAGCTGTCGTTTGCCTCGACCGGGACTGGCGGCACCCAGCACCTGGCCGGGGAAATGCTAAAACAACACGCCGGCATCAACATGATCCATGTCCCCTACAAGGGCGCGTCGGGCGTGATTACCGACCTGATCGCAGGCAATGTTTCCATGGCATTCATGACCTCGGTCTCCGCGATGCCGTATCTCAAGGCCGGGCAATTCCGTCCCATCGCGGTGACGGCGCCGAAGCGGCTGGCGCTGCTGCCCAACGTGCCAACCATGGCGGAAGCCGGTGTGCCCGGACTCGAAGTGGATTCCTGGAGCGGCCTGTTCGCCCCGGCTGGTACGCCGCGACCTATCGTCGAGAAGCTGCAGCAGGCTGTCATCAAGGCGGTCGGGACCACGGAAATGCGGGACAACCTGCAGCCGCAAGGGGCTGTGCTGGTGGGCAATACATCGAGTGAGTTCAAGGCCTATATCGACAAGGATGTCGAGCACATGGCCAAGACCTTCAAGACAGTGAAAGTAACGTTGGACTAAACATGAATACCGCTTCGAACCAACCTGATCATGCACTCGCCCAAGCTCTGCTGGCCCCCCGCAGCGTCGCACTGTTCGGTGCCTCGGACGATGCTGCGAAGACTGCAGGGCGGCCCCTGAAGTTCTTGCGTGCCGCGGGATACGCAGGGAAGGTCTACCCGGTCAATCCGAACCGGCAGACTGTCCAGGGCGAGACCGCATATCAGAGCCTGGCCGCGCTGCCGGAGGTTCCGGAGCATGTCTTTATCCTGACGCCGACCGACACGGTGCTGGATGCGGTGCGCGAATGCGCGCGTCTTGGCGTCAAGGTCGTCACCATCCTGGCGAGCGGGTTCTCGGAATCCGGGCCGGATGGCGCCGCACGGGAGGAAGCGCTGCGCGAACTGAGCCGCGCCACCGGGGTCCGCGTGCTGGGGCCAAGCAGTCTTGGCGTAATCAATCCGGAGGCGGGGCTCGTGCTCACCGCGAATGCCGCGTTTGCCGAGCCGGAGCTGCCGCGCGGGAAGGTCTTCGTGGCATCCCACAGCGGCAGCATGATTGGCGCGCTGGTCTCACGGGGCAAGGCACGTGGCGTGGGCTTCGCCGGCCTGGTATCGGTTGGCGGCGAGGCTGATCTCTGTGTCGGCGAGATCTGTGCCGCAACCCTGGACGATCCGGGTATCGAAGGCTATTTGCTGTTCCTGGAAAGCCTGCGCCACGGTGACAAATTGCGAGCCTTTGCGCTGGAGGCGGCCAAACGGGGCAAGCCGGTGATTGCCTACAAGCTGGGGCGCTCAGCTGCAGCCGCTGAAATGGCTGCCACCCACACCGGCGCGCTGGCGGGCGAAGACGACATTGCCGATGCCTTCCTGAAGGATCTGGGCATTGCCCGCGTTGGCGTTATCGAAGCGCTGCTTGAAGCGTTCCCGCTGGCCAGGCGCATTCCGCTTGAAGCCGAGGGTGCCCCGCGGCGGCGCGTCGGGGTCGTCACCACGACGGGCGGCGGCGCAGCCATGGTGGTCGACCAACTTGGCATCCGCGACGTGGTGGTAGAGCCGGCATCGCCGGCCACGCTGGCCAGGCTCGAAGCAGCCGGAATCGCTGTCTCCGCCGGCCGCGTGCTGGATCTGACCCTGGCCGGCACGAACTATGGCGTCATGAAAGGTGCCCTCGACATTATGTTTGACGCCCCCGAGTTTGACGTGGTGCTGGCGGTGGTGGGCTCCTCTGCTCGCTTCCAGCCCCAGCTCGCAGTCAAGCCGATCACCGACAGCGCGGCGAGCCGCAAGCCGCTCGCGGCAATGCTGGTGCCGGACGCGCCCGAAGCGCTTGCGTCGCTGACCAAGGCAGGCGTGCCGTGCTTCCGGTCGCCGGAGGCCTGCGCGGATGCAATTGCGTCCGTGCTTGCCCGCAGGTTACCGGGGGTGCAGCCCACGGCTGGCGTTGCGCCAGCGGTATCGGCAACGCCGCTGAACGAGGCGCAGGCATACGGCATCCTGGACGAGGTCGGTGTGCCGCATGCACCTGCAGTCACGCTGCCGTTGGCCGGGCCGGCAGGCCGGCTTCCGTTCGATTTCCCGGTCGTAGCGAAGGTATGCTCGGAAGAGATTCCGCACAAGACCGAAGTCGGCGGCGTGG
Source organism: Cupriavidus sp. 05N38 (assembly GCF_056397345.1). Classification (NCBI taxonomy): domain Bacteria; kingdom Pseudomonadati; phylum Pseudomonadota; class Betaproteobacteria; order Burkholderiales; family Burkholderiaceae; genus Cupriavidus; species Cupriavidus sp. 05N38. The sequence goes on along the minus strand of NZ_JBFTNF010000055.1, from coordinate 8,076 downwards.
TGCTCGGTATTCAGGACCACGCCCAGCTTGACGCGGCACTGGCGACGCTGCGACAGAACCTGGCGGAGCGCGCGCCGGGCAAGCGCTGCGATGAAGTCCTGGTGCAGCCGATGAGCAAGGGTCTGACGGAAGTGCTCGTAGGCTACCGCGTCGATGCCGAAGCGGGTCCGATCGTGATGCTGGCGGCCGGTGGCATCTGGGCCGAAGTCGCGCGTGACCGCAGTATCCGGCTCGCGCCGGTCAGCGTCGAGGTAGCGCGTGAAATGATTACCGAGGTGAAGGCGCTGAAAACAGTCTCGGGTTTGCGGGGTAAACAGCGGGGGGACCTGGAAGCCCTCGCCAGGGCCGTTTCCGCACTCTCGCAGCTCGCAGTGAAGCCGGACCTGCGGATTGCCGAGGCGGAAGTGAATCCGCTCATGGTGTTCCCGGAAGGCCACGGGGTACTGGCGGTAGATGCACTGGTGCTGAAGTGGTGACAAGGGCATCGCCCGCTTGCAACAGGCCAGGGACCGATGACCTGCTCAGCCGGCTCGATGCCATGGCCGTGGTTCACCGGGTCCAGTGCGGCGGCGCGCAGGTCGTGTGGCGGCAGTTCGGGCAAGGTTCGCCGCTGGTGCTGATCCATGGCGGGCATGGTAGCTGGATGCACTGGATCAGGAATATCGAGGCGCTAGGCAGGGAGCATACGCTGTGGCTGCCCGACCTACCCGGCTTTGGCGACTCCGGCACCCTCGACGGCGATCCGCACGCCACCGACCGCCTTGCGCGGCTGGTCGGCACAGTGGCAGGCAGCCTCGACGATTTACTGGGTCGCACCAGCAGGTTCGGGCTTGCAGGCTTTTCCTTTGGCGGGGTCGTTGCGGCTCACATGGCGGCAAGCATGCCCAATGTCGAGCGGCTGGCATTGCTGGGCTCCGCCGGCCATGGCGGCCCCCGGCGCCAGGGGGCGGAAATGGTCAACTGGCGCACGGACGACCGCGGCCAGATGCTCGCTGCGCTCAGGCACAACCTGGGCGCGCTCATGCTGCACGACCAGGGCAGCATCGACGCACTTGCCATGGATCTGCATGAGCGCATGTGCAAGGCCACCCGGTTCCATAGCAAGGCGCTTTCCAGAAAGCCGCTGCTGCGCGATGCGCTATCGAGTTTCAGTGGCCCGACGCTACTGATGTGGGGCGAGCACGATGTCACTGCGCAGGCGGTCGAGGCCGCACAGCAACTCGCCAGCGGAGTATCGCATCGCGACTGGTGCGTGGTACCCGGAGCGGGGCATTGGGTCCAGTATGAACGCCCGCTCGAAGTCAACCAGCTATTGTCGCGATGGTTTTCGCGCGCCTGAAGCAGCGGTCGGGACGGGCGGCGTGGGGCGCCAGGATTCATGAATAGAATTCACGACAACTTGCCGATATTCCCGGCTAGTTCCAACTCTCCTGCCACGGTAACCTTCGTGGATCAATGCCGGTCGCTTCCGTAGCGCAGTCTGATGGCGAGCATGACTCGCGCCGGCACACCAGGAGTAATGATGATCAAAGTGACACCGATCGGCTCACAACCATCAAAGGACGGGCCGGAGGAATTCTTTACCGGTAGCGTACGAATCGATTCCCTTTTTCAGGCGGAAGCGCCGGCGCGCGTCGGCGGTGCGACAGTGATCTTCGGGCCGGGAGCACGCACTGCATGGCATAGCCATCCACTCGGCCAGACGCTGCTTGTCACGGCAGGCACGGGCCTCGTGCAGCAATGGGGCGCGCCGGTCCAGACGATCCGCTCCGGGGATCTGGTCTGGATCCCTCCATCCACCAAGCATTGGCACGGCGCGACGGCGGCCACGAGCATGACGCACATCGCCATCGCGGAGTCTCTCGATGGCAAGGTAGTGGACTGGATGGAACAAGTTTGCGCCGAGCAGTACGAGGGGAGCGCCTGACAGGGGACCGCTCGATAGCATGTCGAGTGGGTGACATCACATCAACGAGGAACATAGCTATGCTTGGCACCGTTCTCTATGGCCCGCGCGACGTGCGCTACGAAGAGCGCCCGGAGCCGCGGATTCTGAAACCAACCGACGCCGTCATCCGCCTGTCGGCGAGCTGCATCTGCGGTTCTGATCTTTGGCCGTATCGCGGGCTCAACGAGGTCACGGAACCGCAGGCGATGGGGCACGAGTATTGCGGCATCGTCGAGGAGGTCGGCAGCGAGGTCACGTCGGTGCGTCCGGGTCAGTTTGTGGTCGGTTCGTTCTGCCTTTCCGACAACACATGCCCACATTGCCGCTTCGGATATCAGTCCTCATGCCAGCAGCGCGAATTCATGAGCGGTGCGCAGGCGCCGCGCGCGCGCGTGCCGCTGGCCGATGGCACGCTGATCGCGACGGCGGAGCTGCCGCCCGAGGATCTGATACCGAGCCTGCTAGCGGTGTCGGATGTGCTGGGAACCGGTTGGTATGCGGCGGACGCGGCAAACGTGCGGCCGGGCTCTACGGTAGTCGTGGTTGGCGACGGTGCCGTTGGGCTGATGGGCGTGCTGGCCGCCAGGCAGATGGGCGCCGGGCGCATCATTGCGATGAGCCGCCACAAGACGCGCCAGGACCTTGCGCTGGAGTTCGGTGCGACCGACATCATCACGGAACGCGGCGATGCCGGTGTGCAGCGGATCAAGGAAATGACTCATGGTATCGGGGCGGATTCAGTCCTGGAATGCGTCGGGACGCGCGAAGCGATGATGCAAGCCATCGATGCCACACGGCCGGGCGGATCGGTTGGCTATGTCGGGGTGCCGCATGGCGTCGAGCTGGAAGGCCAGCGGCTGTTCTTCACCCAGACGCGGCTGCATGGCGGTCCCGCCCCGGTGCGGCGCTATCTGCCAGACCTCATCGATCTCGTGCTCCAGCGCAAGATCGAGCCGGGCAAGGTGTTCGACTTGAAGCTGCCGCTCGCCGAGGTGGCCGAGGGCTACAAGGCGATGGACGAGCGCCGGGCGATCAAGGTGCTGCTGCAGCCCTGACTGTGCCACCACTGCATCGGCTTGGATGTGAGACAACTAGCCGATAGAATCCACACATCTTCTTGAGCTGGATTCGTGAATGCCACGCGAAAACTTCAATGATCTGCTGGCCTTCATTGCTGTCGCAAGGGAGCACAGCTTCACGCGCGCCGCGGGGCAGCTGGGCGTCTCGCAGTCGGCGCTCAGCCATTCGATCCGGTCTCTGGAATCCCGCCTTGGCGTGCGTTTGCTGACACGTACGACGCGCAGCGTGTCGACCACGGCGCCGGGCGAACGCTTGCTTCAGTCCGTTGCGCCGCAGTTTGAAGAGATCGAGGCGGAGTTATCGAACGTGGGTGAGTTGCGCGACAAGCCCGCCGGAACGCTGCGCATCACCGCGACCGAGCATGCGGCCAATACGGTGTTGTGGCCAAGACTGGTGGACGTGCTGCCGCGGTATCCGGACATCCGTATCGAGGTCTGCATTGACTACGGGCTGACCGACATTGTGGCGAACCGGTTCGATGCAGGGATTCGGCCGGGCGACCAAGTGGCCAAGGACATGACCGCCGTACGCATCGGCCCGGATATGCCAATGGCGGTGGTCGCCACCCCAGGATACTTTGCGACGCGGCCGCAACCTGCGGCTCCACAGGAGCTGACCGGGCATTGCTGTATCAACCTGCGCTTGCCGACGCAAGGTGGCCTGTATGCGTGGGAATTCAAGAAGGGGAGGCGTTCATTGCAGGTGCGGGTGAATGGCCAGCTCGTGCTCGACAATGTCGCGCAGATCGTTGCGACATGTCTGGCCGGATTCGGGATCGGCTATGTGCCACTGAGCGCCGTGGATACGGCCATTGCGCAGGGCCAGCTGGTGCGGGTGCTGGCAGACTGGTCGCCGGTCTTTCCGGGCTATCACCTTTACTACCCCAATAGCCGACACTCGTCGCGCGCGCTTGCCGTGCTGGTGGAGGCGCTGCGCGAGAACGTGTGAACGGTCGACGGGCGCATCGGCCGTCGATTGCTGGAATCGCCGCGCCAGATCGCCGAACTCGATGTGGTCTTGCGCAACGATGCCGTCCTTGCCGGCCAACGATGCCAGGGAGCGGCTGCGGCCGTTCGCCCGGATGGTTCCGTTGGCAAAACTGGCGTCGGAGACGTTCATGCCGGCCCGTCAATGACTATGTCGGGCACGACGCCCCCGCCCTTTGCGCGGCGAGGTGCCGCGAGAGCAGTGACGTAGCCAGGCTGCCGATGCCGGCCGCACCCATGATCCATGCCATGGTCCAGGGGGTGCCGTCCGAAAACCAGCCAACCATGGCGGCACTCAGGATGCCGCTGCCGTAGTGCATGGCGCCGACTACCGACGATGCCGAGCCAGCCTTGTGCGGAAACGCGGCAAGCGCGCCGGCCACCGAGTTGGCGACGATAAAGCCGTTCATGGACATGTACACGAAGATAGGCAGGACCAGGCCGGTCAGACCGCCCCAGCCGAAGCGGGCGTCCAGCGCAAGGACCACACCCGAAATCGCCAGGACCCAGGTGCCCAGGTGAAAGAGGCGCTCGCTTCCAAGTGTCTTCAGCAGGCGTGCGTTGACAAAATTGGCCGCCATCATCCCAATGATGTTCACGCCGAACAGCAGGCCGTAAGCCCGAGGGGTGACATGGTAATAGTCGATGTAGGCAAACGGCGTCGCGACAATAAACGTATAGGCCCCGGCATAGAAGAATCCGCCCGAGAAGGCATAGCCGATCAGCCGCGGGTCGCTGACGAGCGCGAGGTAGTCCCGCACGACATGGCGCATCGGCGTGGTCGTCCGGCGGGCGGGCGGCAGCGTTTCCGGCAATGCCCGCAATGCAAACATCGTCAGCAGGCCCACGATGGCAAGGCTCCAGAAGATGCCTTGCCAGGACCACCACGCCAGGATCTGGCTACCGAGCAAGGGGCCCAGCAGCGGCGCCACGCCCATGATCAGGATCAGCGTCGACAGGACGCGCGCCGCATCGTCGCGCGCGTACAGATCGCGGACCATGGCACGTGACAGCACCGGCCCGACACAGGCGCCGAGGGCCTGGACCACCCGCCATCCCATCATCTGCCAAACGCTCGTTGACATTGCGCATCCGGCCGAACCAATAGTGAACAGGACCAGGCCGAGTGCAATGGGCAGTCGCCTGCCATGACGGTCTCCGACGGGGCCCCAGATCAGTTGGCCAATGCTGAACCCGATCAGGAATGCGGAGAACGTCAGTTGGAGGCTGGCCGGGTTCGCATGCATCATCCGGCTGATGGTCGGCAGCGCGGGCAGGTACATGTCCGTCGAGATAGATGCGAACGACATCAGCGCGCTGAGGATCAGCATCAGCCGCAGCGTTGCCTCGGGCTGTGCGGCGTGGGTCGGGGCGGTCGGTGACTGGGGCGGGATCATGCGTTCTGAAAGCAGGGGCGGGTTTGCCCCCAAACTGGGCGTTTTTGGTTACCCCAATGCTACGGACTGCCGAGCCGCAGATTAAGACAGCAACGGCGCATGTGATCTTGAGCCAGATTCATGAATGGCGTCCAGTTTGGCCGCCCCCGGACGCCATCACCGAACGGAATCAGCGCCGATGCCGCAACGCCTCGACCACGATGGCGAGTGCGCGGGACGATTGCCGGCGGCTGGGATAGTAGAGGTAGTAGCCGGGATAAGGCTGGCACCAGTCGTCGAGCACGCGGATCAGGCTGCCGTTGGCGATATGCTCCAGCGCCATGCCTTCAGGCACATAGCCCAGGCCTTGCCCGGCCAGCGCCGCGCGCAACATTGGCGAACTGCTATTGAAGGTCCAGCGCCCGTTCACGCGCGCCTTGAGACTGTGCTTGCCCTTGGCAAATTCCCACTGCAGCAGGCTACCGTAGGTTGGCAGCCGGAGATTGATGCAGTCGTGTGCGGACAGATCCTGTGGATGCTTCGGCTGCTTGCGTCCGGAAAAATAGGCCGGGGAGCCGACCACGGCCATGCGCTGGTCTGGGCCGATACGCACGGCAATCATGTCCTTCGCCACCTGATCGCCAATGCGAACGCCTGCATCGTAGCGCTGCGACACGATGTCCGCCAGCGAGTAATCGACCGTAATCTCGACGTGGATGTCGGGATAGTCCTTCAGGCCCTCCAACAGCTTTGGCCACAACACGCTGTTGGCGGCGTGTTCGGCCGAATTGATCCGGATCGTGCCGGCCGGCTTGTCCCGGAACTCGCCAATCGCGGACAACTCGGCGTCGATGTTGTCGAACCGTGGCGCGACGCTGGCGAACAAGCGCGCGCCGGCTTCGGTGGTCGAGACATTGCGCGTCGTGCTGACCAGCAGCTTGACGCCAAGCCGGGCTTCGAGTCCCCGCACTGCATGGCTCAACGCGGACGGTGTCACGTCCAGCTTCGCCGCCGCGCGCGTAAAGCTGCCCTCGCGCGCAACATGGACGAAAGCGAGCAAATCATTGATGTCTTCTCTTGCCATGCGGGCCTTTGGCTCAGGTTCGTATCCGTGCGTATGGTATCCGGCAGTTCCCGATCTGGTCCTACAAAAGTAGTCCCGACGCCAAGCGGCTGGCCGGGTTGGCAGACAGTGGTGCAATACCCTCGCTGTCTTGCGTGGGCGATGCCTCGTAGCACCCTTTCACGAATTTTGTCCCATACATCACCTTGGCGCGTTGCGAGCGTCGACCCGCAGTATGAGTGCCTGCGCATTCAGTGCCTTTTCTCAATGGCTGTGGCTGTGCCACATTGCTACCGGACACAATCGGACCGCTGTGCCTTCCGCCTCGCTCGCGGTAGATCGGCGGCCCCGCAATTGATTCCTGTTGAGAAACCGTGTTTTTCCATCGCCGCCGAGCATGACGACGCATGCGTGGGCTCCGCGGGATATCATGGTCGAAGGCCGTCGCTTCAGGAGAACCGCTCACGAAGCCGCGGGCGGATGAATCCAGGCCGGAAGCTGCTGCACTAATTGCTTGGCCGCCGCGCGCACTTCTGCCACGGCTTGCTCGATGATGGGCGACAAGGATGAGCCCTTGCGCCTGACGATGCCGACGGATCGGATCGGGCCATCCTCGATCTGGCAGAGGCGCATGCCCCGCAAATCCAGCAACGGCATGATGCCCAGGTAGGGTTGGATCGCGATTCCCACCTCTTGGCGCACGAACCCCGCTGCGGTGGCCACCTGGTCAAACGAGAGCTTCGGCCGGAAGACGATGCCTCGCTGCAGGAAGGCCGCGTTCACGTACTCCTTGGCGGTGCTTGCGTCGGTGCCGCTGATGAGCGGCAGTTCGGGAAGCTCTTCCATGCGCATGACTGGCCGCACCATCTTTTTCCATGCTGCTGGTGCCAGAAGGGCAAAACGGTCGCGCATGATTTCCTCGTACTCCAGTTCGGGGTGCGAGGGGGCGGCGGAGGCCAGGGCGAAATCCACCTGGTAGTTGATCAGGCGCTGGATCGTGGAGGCGTTGGTGCCGTCGTAGATGGTGAAGCGTGTCCCGGCGAAGCGGCTCTCCAGTTTGGCGCACACGCCCGGAAGCACGGTGTTCGCCAGCGATGAGATAGCGGCGATGGCCATATGGTGGGCCTCCAGGTCGGTCAGGCTCTGCAGGCGTTGAAGGCCGCTGTCGAATTCGCCTACGACGCGCCTTGCCAGCGAGGTCATGCGCTCGCCGACCGGCGTCAGGCGCACCGAGCGCGTCGAGCGCTCGAACAGAACGACGCCCAGCGCATCCTCCAGGTCCTTCACGGCCTTGCGCAGCGATGGTTGCGTCACGAAGAACTGCTCGGCCGTGCGGCTGAAGTTGAGCGACTTGGCAAGGGCCAGGAAGATCCGGAGTTGGCGGGGTGTCACATTCACTCTGTCATCCTTTCGTCGTGCGGATTCGATGGCTTCACGGCGCAGCGAGTAGGCGGGATGGCGCTCTAGTACAACATCCCGTAAATAGATTTAATAATTATCAGGCTGTAGGTACGGCTCCAGGAGCGTGACGACCACCTGGGCCATCTCGTCGAGCGAGCCTGCGCCTGGCAACGGCTCCCAACGCCCACTATGGTCCCACTATGGTTGCGAAAGGCGGCGCCA
>NZ_JBFTNF010000054.1:0-49300 GCF_056397345.1 Cupriavidus sp. 05N38 | reverse complement strand
GTATGCGCAGTCGTTGTCGGAACGCCACCGCGATATCCTGCGCCGCCACAAGAACTGGCGCAGCGTGGAAGCGCTGCCTGACGGGCGCGCCATCGCGCTGTCGCACAGCGCCATGCCCGACGGGGCGTGGGTGACCACCTGCGAGGATGTCACCGAGCAACGCCGTATCGAGGCCAAGATCCACCACCTGGCGCGTCACGACGGCTTGACCGGGCTGCCAAACCGCAGCTTCCTCGATGCCTACCTGGACGATGAGCTACAGCGCGCGCACCTGCAGGGCTGCCAGGTGGCCACGCTGGGCATCGACCTGGACCGCTTCAAGGAGGTCAACGACCTGCACGGCCGCGCCGCGGGTGATACCGTGCTGCGCACGCTTGCCGCGCGTATTGCCGCCCAGATGCAGCCGGGCGAGTTCATCGCCCGCATCGACGGCGACGAGTTCATGGCCGTCAAGCGTTTCACGCGGCAAACCGAACTGAGCGATTTCACCGCGCGCCTGGTGACCTGCCTGAGCGAGCCGGTGCGGCTCGATGGCTACGACCTCACCACCAGCGCCAGCATCGGCATCGCGATCTATCCCGGCGACGGCACGCACCGCGACCAGCTGGTCGGCAATGCCGGCCTGGCCATGCGCCGCGCCAAGGGCAGCCTGTCGGAATCGATCTGCTTCTACGAACGCCGCATGGATGAGACGGAGCGCGAACGCCGCGCGCTGGCCGGCGAGCTGTGGATGGCCATCGCCGCCAACCAGTTCGTGCTCGACTACCAGGTGCAGACCGCGATTGCCAGCGGCGAGGCGATCGGCTGCGAGGTACTGCTGCGCTGGGAGCATCCCGAGCGCGGCCTGATCCCGCCCGACAGTTTCATGCCGCTGGCCGAGGCGTGCGGCGCCATCCTGCCGATCGGCGAGTGGGTGCTGCGCACCGCCTGCAGCGAGGCCGCGCGATGGACCTTGCCGCGCAAGATCTCGGTCAACCTGTCGCCGGTGCAGATCACCCACGGCAACCTGGTGACGCTGGTGGCGCGCCTCCTGGAGGAAACCGGACTGCAAGCCGGCCGGCTCGAACTCGAGATCACCGAATCCACCATCACCGGCGACAGGGAGCGCGCGCTGGACATCCTGCGCGGCATCAAGGCGCTGGGCGTCAGCATCGCCATCGACGATTTCGGCACCGGCAATTCCTCGCTGGATACCCTGCGTTCTTTCCCGTTCGACAAGATCAAGCTGGACCGCAGGTTTATCGCCGAGATCGCCGGGAACCAGCAGGCCAAGGCCATCATCCGCGCCATCCTGGCGCTTGGCCAGAGCCTGGCCATCCCGGTGCTGGCCGAAGGCGTGGAGACCGCCGAGCAGCTCAAGCTGCTGCAAGCCGAAGGCTGCGACGAAGCGCAGGGCTATCTGCTCGGCCGCCCGCAACCGCTCGCGCTGTTCCGCCGCGACCATGCCGTGCTCGTGGCGCCGCAGGCGCAGGCAGACCCCCGCTCCCGATCGCCAGGGTGACGCACGAGGCGCGCGGGCGCGCGGCGAACCCCATCTCGCCCGGGAAGCGCGCGGAACTCGCCTGCCGGGCCGCACTCTGATCCCTTATCGGCGGCCGCCCTGGCCGCCGCCCGGACCAGAACAGGGAGCGGCAGTGCCAGCACGGATCACCCGCATCCAGGCGGGCATCGGCGGCGTCATCGAAGCCGATGGCGACGATGGCGGCGATGGCGGCCATGGCGGCTCAAGCCCGTCATGAAGGACCTGCCCCGCGTCGCCGCATGCCAGCCACCGGGCCCCGAGGCAGGGTCCCCGCACCCGGGACCGGTGCGCGAGGTGGGCGATCGCAGCGGCGGCCACCATGTCTCTCCCCATCGGCTGCCCGGATGCGCGCACGCTGATCCGCTCACGCCCGCCGACCGCTACCAGGAACTGTTCGTCGCGGTGCAGATGGCCCGCGTCTTCAGCGACAGCAAGACCTTCACCGATGCCATCCCGCGCCAGGACCCGGAATCGATCCTGACCGCATACCGGGCCAGCGCGGGCGCTGCCGGATTCGACCTCGCGGGCTTCGTGCAGGCGCATTTCACGCTGCAGGAAGTGCCGCGCAGCCGTTATGTCTCCGATCCCCACCAGACCCTGGGCGACCATATCGACGCTCTGTGGCCGGTGCTCACGCGCCATCCGGCGGAGCACCCGCCGCAATGCTCGCTGCTGCCGCTGCCCAATGCCTACGTGGTGCCGGGAGGGCGCTTTACCGAACTCTATTACTGGGACTCCTACTTCACCATGCTGGGCCTGACCGTCAGCGGCGACGCCAGCCTGCTGCATGGCATGGCAGACAATTTCTCCTACCTGCTCGATACCTATGGCGTGATTCCCAACGGCACGCGGACCTACTACCTCAGCCGCTCGCAGCCGCCCGTGTTCGCGTTGATGGTGGAGCTGTTCGATGACCACGGCGTGAAGCCCGAGCTGGCCTACCTGCCGCAGCTTCGCAAGGAGTATGCGTTCTGGATGCGCGGCGCCGAGCACCTGGCGCCGGGACAGGCTTGCCGGCGCGTGGTCAGGCTCGCGGACGGCAGCCTGCTCAACCGCTACTGGGACGAGCGCGATACGCCGCGCGAAGAAGCCTTTATCGAGGATATCGGCACGGCCGCCGCCTCGTCGCGCCCCGCGCCCGAGGTCTACCGCGACCTGCGCGCCGCGGCGGAATCGGGCTGGGACTTCAGCTCGCGCTGGCAGGAGCCCGGCGGCGGCCTGGAAACGATACGGACCACGGCCATCCTGCCGGTCGATCTCAACAGCCTGCTGTACAAGCTGGAGACGAAGCTGGCCGAGCTGGCGGCAGCCGCGGGCGAGGCGGACGCGCCGGACTTCCTGGCACGCGTGCAGGCGCGGCGGCATGCCATCGACCACCTGATGTGGAACGAGGCCGAAGGTGCCTGGTTCGATTTCGACTGGCAGCGCCACCAGCCCCGCGCCAACCTCACGGCGGCCACCGTGATGCCGCTCTACGTGGATGCCGCCAGCCCCGCGCAGGCGGCGCGGCTCGCACGCACCGTGACCGCGCGCCTGCTGCAACCCGGCGGCATGGCCACCACCGAGCGCATCAGCGGCGAGCAGTGGGACCAGCCGAATGGCTGGGCGCCGCTGCAATGGCTGGCCATCGGCGGGTTTGCGCGCCACGGCCAGCGTGCGCTCGCGCGCGAGATCGCGCACCGCTGGCTGCATACCGTGGCCAGCCTCTATCGCCGCGAGTACAAGCTGGTGGAGAAATACGCATTGCGGCATGCGCCGCATGGGGCCGTGGGCGGTGGCGGCGGCGAGTATCTCCTGCAGGACGGCTTCGGCTGGACCAACGGCGTGGTGCGCCGCCTGCTGCAGCAGCATCCCAGCCACGCGGCCTGCGCCTCGCGCGCGGGAGAGCCGGGCTAGCTTGCCCCGGGCTCGCGCATCCAGTGCGCCACGGTGGCGGCCAGCCAGGCCGGGTCGTCGTGCGGCAGGTCGTGGCCGGCCCACGCGTGCCTGCGGTGTGCCACGGCCCATGCCGCCGCCAGGCGGGCCGAGCACTCCGGATCGACCAGGCGGTCGGCCGCCGAGGACACCACCAGCGTGGGGCAGCGCGGCGCCGCCGCCGCGGCGCGGTAGCGCGCCGCGGCCCATAGCTGGCGCAGCGCATTGCCTCGGCTCACCGGCGCGCTCGCGCGGATCGCGCTCCATGCCGCCACGTCGGCAGCCAGGGCGGCCCTGGTATTGCAGGTGAGGCGATGGATGGTGCGCTCGCAATAGGGGCCGTCCTGCCAGCGCAGCGCCATGCCGGCCAGCGCCGCCCAGTTGCGCGGGCGCAGGCGCTGCGCCACGCTGCCAAACGGCCGCATGCTGGTGTTGACCAGCACCAGCGCGCCGATCTCCTGCGGGTAGCGCCGCGCCCATTCCGCCGCCACCATGGCGCCCAGCGACATCGCCAGCACGCGGTAGGGCGGCGCCAGGGCCTGCCGGCGCGCGCTGGCGCGCATGTGCTCGACCATCGCCGCCACGCTCGGTGGTGCGCGCCGTGCCGCCTCCGTGCCGTTGCCGGGCAGGTCCAGCAGGGTCAGGCGCGTGATGCCGCAACGCGCCCGCAGCGCGGCGGGCAGCGCCCCCCAGTGGCGCGCTTCGCGCGTGAGCCCGCGCAGCAGGATCCATTCGTTGAGCCGGGCGTTCATCGGAGCCGGCCGCCCTGCCATTGCGCCGTGGCCTGCGCCAGCAATTGCGCGCGCCGCTCGCCGCGCGGCAGCCAGCGCTCGGGCGCGTAGGCCACGCGCCCGAGGAAGTCGAGCAGGTTGGCGTGACGGCGCAGCACGCGCTCGGTGCGGTGCGCCTTGACCGGATTGAAGAAGCCATGGCGCGAGAACAGCTGCCGCGGATTCTTCTTGATCCACAGCCAGGAACCCAGCTCGAGCGTCATCGGCAGGAAGATGTTGGCCGGCGGCGTATGGTCGTAGGCCCAGTCCCACAGGTCGCCATGCAGCAGGTACTGGTTGCTCTGCGGCTCGAACGCATAGCCGTGGTGCGGATGCGCCTGCTCGAACATCGTCTTGAGCGCGAACATTTCGGGCAGGTGCGCCATCGGCGCGGCCGTGCGCGCGTACGGAAACCAGATACTGTCGCCCCAGCCGTAGCCGGAGTGGCAGTCCAGCGCGAAGCTCAGGGGGCGTTGCTGCAATTGCTCGGAGACCACGCGCAGCATGGCCGTGCTTTCCAGCTCCATCGGTGCTCCCAGCCTGCCGCGATACCACGGCAGCCACGGGCCCAGCCGCTGTCCGCCGGCCAGCGGCGGCACGCGGCCAACGGCGTCCTGCGGCGCGTTGCGCATCAGGTCGACGCCGTTGGGGTTGGCGCGCGTGGACGCCCACATGCCGCCCGGGTTGACGATGGGCATGAAAAGCAGCCGCACCGATTGCAGTTGCCGCTCGAGCAACTCGTCCCACTCCAGCCGCCACAGCAGCATGCGCATGTAGTCGAGCAGCAGGTGGGTGCCGATACGCTCCAGGCCGTGGATGCCGGCAAAGAACCCGATGGCGGGTGCGCGCGGGTCGTCCGAGCCGATGCTGGCGGTGTAGAGGGGGAAGCGCTGTGCGCCTGCGCTGACCTCGCCGACGCAGCGGGCGTCCAGGCGATGCGCGCCGGTTTCGAGCAGGGCTTCCAGTTGCCGCATTTCAGCGAAACCGTCGGCGGCGGGCAGGGGCATGGGCGAGGGCAGATCCGGGGGCGCGGTCCAGGCAGACGGGGTTGCGCCCATCATCGGCCGCCAATGTGAAATCCCCGTGACGGCGGATGAGGTTGTCCGTGCACCGGCTTCGAATCCGGCTTCGAATCTGACTCCGAGGCACGGACCGTGCCGGTGCGCGGGCGCCTACCCGGCCATCCCGGGTGCGAACAGTTCTAGTATCGTCCACCCCCGCGCCGTCGCCAAGGCGCCAAGCGCGGCATCCGGATTGGTCGCCACGGGATGGCTCACCGCCTCGAGCAGCGGAATGTCGTTGCGGGAATCGCTATAGAACGCGGTGCGCTCGAACCGGTCCCACCGCAAGCCCAGCGAAGCCAGCCACTGCGCAACCCGCTCGATCTTGCCCGCGCCGAAGCTCGGCACGCCGGCGACGGCGCCGGTGAACCCGCCGCGCGCGTCGCACGCGGCCTCCACGGCCACCAGGTGCTCCACCCCCAGCGCCGCCGCAATCGGCTCGGTGACGAACCGGCACGTCGCCGTGACGATGCAGCACAGGTCGCCGGCATCGCGGTGACGGGCCAGCAGCGCGCGGGCTGGCGGGCGGATGGCAGGCACGATCACCTCGCGCATGAAGCTCGCGCGCAGCGCCTCCAGGCGCGCGCGCGGATGGCGTGCCAGCAGGCCGAGGGCAAAGGCGGCATGGCGCCGGAAGTCGAGTCGCCCCGCGCTGTACTCGGCCAGCCACAGCGCGTTGTTGGCTTCGACTTCGCGCGCGTCGGCGGCGCCGGCCGCCACCAGGTAGCGAGCCCATTCGTATTCGCTGTCCAGCGGTAGCAGGGTGTGGTCGAGGTCAAACAAGGCAAGGCGGGGCATGCGCCGTCTCCGGTCGGAAAACCGCACAGGATGGGCAGGCGCGGTGACCCGCGCGTGATGCGCGGCGCAAGAATTCCGATACCGTTATCGGCGAATTTCCGCCGCCGCGGGAAAGCGCTCGCCTAGGCGGCTGCGCGGGGGGCGAGGCATTCGAGGAAGGCGCCGATCAGGCGGGTATGCGTGCGGCCCTGGAGACAGTACAGGTACTCGTGCAGTACCGGCGGGTGGCTGGCGAACGGTACCACGCACAGCCCGGCATCGCGCGGGACTTCGCCGAGCGGCACCACGCTCGTTCCCAGGCCCTGGCGGATGGCTTCGTAGATGGCCTCGCGGCTGCCGATCACGGTGCTCGACGGCAGCTTCAGCCCGGCATCTTCCAGCGCCGTCTCGACCGCCTTGCGGGTCATCGAGCCATGTTCGCGGATCAGCAGGTGGCAGCCGGAGATCTGGGCGAGGGTGACGCTGGGCGCGCGCGCCAGCGGGTGGCCGGGGTCGACCACCAGCACCATGGGATCGGACGCCAGGGTGATGCGGGCCAGGCGATCGTCGTCGACGGCGTGCGACGAGACCGCGACGTCGATGCGGTACTCGAACAGCGCGTCCAGCATCTGTTGCGAGTTGCCGATGTCGAGGCTGATCCCGATGGCCGGGTAGCGTTCCCGGAACGCGGCCACGCTGGGCAGGATGTAGTAGGGGCCGGTAGCGCCCACGCGCAGCTTGCCCAGGTGCAGGTTGCCGGCGTTGCGCAGCAGGAAATCCGCGCTGCCCTCGTGCTGCATCAGCTGTTCCACCACGGGCATGAGGGCCACGCCGACATCGCTGAGGTCGACCCGGCCGCCGCGGCGGTAGAACAGCTCCACGCCGTAGCTTTCTTCCAGCTGCCGGATGCGGCCGGTGACGGTGGGCTGGCTCACGCGCAGCTGCTTGGCGGCGGTGGTGATGCTGCCCTGGCGCGCCACTTCATAAAACGTCGTCAGCAGGTCGCCGAGCATGGGAATCCGGGGGAAGGAAGCAAGCGCGCCAGTCTAGCGGCGCTTTGTGACAGTTCCGCGCAGCGCCGCCACGGGGGCGGCGGCGCTGCACGCGGGGCCGGGCGGCCAGGCCCGGGGCCACTCCCCGCGCCTACTTGCCCAGGGCGGGATCGGACTTGCCGTCCGCGCCGGTTTCCACGCGCCCGGCGAAGCGGCGCTGGAAACCGCCCTGCGGCACCGTGACGGCGAAGTCGTACCAGTTGTCCTGCAGGCCCAGCGGCCAGTGCTGGTCGAGCTGCTTGCCGGCGGGGATGTCGAAGCTCCAGGGCCCGTCGGTGCGGTAGGCCTTGGGTGTGACGGTGAAGGTGCAGGGCGCGGGGCCGGTATTGATCATGGTCAGGTAGACCGCGGCATTGGCGACGTCGTAGCACACGCGGATTTCCGGCGCGGTGCCGCCGGCCGCCGCCACGGCGCTGACGTCGCCCTGGAAGCTGCGGTGGAAGCCGTTCGGGCCGAGCACCCACAGATCGTACTTGCCATTGTCGGCGGCGTAGGCGTCCCAGCTATCGTGCAGTTCCTTGCTGGGCTCCACCACGTAGCGGCGGGGCACGCGGTCCAGGTGCAGGCGGTCGTACACATGGAACACGGCGGCGGCGTTGCCGGTGTTGCTGAACAGCAGCCACATGACGCGCGAGCCCGGATCCTCGCGCCCGCTCACGTGCAGCTCGTACGGCAGCGCGCGGGACGGGCGCTGGCCGGCTTGCTGGGTGGCGGGCGCAGCGGCCTGCGCGCTCTCGGTGGGCAGCGGCACCTGCGCCTTGGCCTCCTGTGCGGTGCGCACGGCATCGGCGGCGGTCTTGGTGCGGCTGGGCATGCCCGGCAGGGCCGCGCTGTTGGGGCTGACGAAGTTGAAGGCGGAGCTCAGGTCGCCACAGATGGCGCGGCGGTAGGCGCTGATATTGGTTTCGGCGACGCCGAAGCGCGCCTCCATGAAGCGCAGCACCGAGGTGTGGTCGAACACCTGCGAGTTGACCCAGCCGCCGCGGCTCCAGGGCGACACCACGTACATCGGCACGCGCGGGCCGGGGCCGTAGGGATGCTTGTCGGTGTGGTACTCGCCGTCGGTGGAAACGGTGGACTTGCCGGCCAGCACGCCGCTGGCGTCGTAGGCCGGCGCGCATGGCGGCGGCACGTGGTCGAAGAAGCCGTCGTTCTCGTCGAAGTTGATCAGCAGGACGGTCTTGCTCCAGATGTCCGGATTGGCGGTGAGCGCGTTGAGCACTTCCTGCGTGTACCAGGCGCCCTGCACGGGGCTCGAAGGCCCGGGGTGCTCGGAGTAGTTGGCCGGGGCCACGATCCACGAGACCTGCGGCAGGCCGCCGGCGGCGATGTCGTCCTTGAGCGCCTGCAGGAAGCCGTTGTCCGGCATGGTGTTGCCGATGCCCTTGATGAGCGGGTTGATGGCTTCGTCGGCGACGGTATAGGCCGGGTAGGGACTGCCGCTGGAAGCATTGCCACGCGCTTCGTTGGCCTTGCGGTACTGCACGAAGCCGGCCAGCGGATTGTCGGTGAAGTTGTCCGGCATGTTCTGGTAGACCTTCCAGCTCACGCCGGCGGCCTGCAGGCGTTCCGGATAGGTGGTCCAGCGGTAGCCGCCGGTGGAGGCGCCCATGGAGTCGCCGCTGTTGTCGATCACCGGCCCGCCGTTGGCGCCGGTGGGGTCGTTGGTCCCGGTCCAGTGGAACAGGCGGTTGGTGTTGGTGCCGCCGTGGAATCCGCAGTGATACGCGTCGCACAGCGTGAAGGCGTTCGCCAGGGCAAACTGGAAGTCCAGCTCGGCCTCGGTGTAGTAGCCCATCGACTGGGTCTGCTTGTAGGTGGGCCACTTGTTCATGCGGCCCAGGTCCCAGGCGTTCTGCGCGTCGGGGTAGCTGTGCGGAGTGCCGCTCACGCGCTGGGCGTTGCCCGTGGCGCTGTCCAGGTGATACGGCTGCACGATGCGGTTGGTAAAGGTCTGCTGCCAGACGTTGAGGCCGCCGGCCAGCGGGATCGGGAAACGGTCGCCGAAGCCGCGCACGCCCCTGAGCGTGCCGAAGTAATTGTCGAAGGAGCGGTTTTCCTGCATCAGGATCACCACGTGCTCCACATCGCGGATGCTGCCGGTGGCGTTGTTGGCCGGAATCGCCAGGGCGCGGCGGATCGACGGCGGGAAGGCGGCCAGCGCCGCGGCGGCGGAGGCGCCACCGGCCATCTTGAGGAAGTTGCGTCTGCTGTGAAGGCTCATCTTGATTGGTTCTGGCTAGGCTGTTCGGCTGGTCGGTTGGTGCGGACGTTGCCCGGCGCGGTGCCGGGCCTGCCCATCCATCAGGGCGCGCAGCGCAGTTGCGGCGTCACCGCCGGTTGTGCGCCGGGCTCGGCCGGCTTGGCGGGAGGCTGGGCTGCGTTGTTGTCGCCGGCGTCGCCGCCGCAGGCGCTCAGCACGGCGCACAGCGCCAGCGCCGCCAGCCATGCGGGCAGTGCGTGAATCGAGATCGAAGGCTTCATGGTCACGTTTGCTCTCGTGGGGAATCAGGGGTTGAGCGTGGACAGGGGCTGGCGCGAGCCGGTGATGGTCTGCAGCTCGGCCAGGCTGAGCTGGCGCGTCCACATGGCGAGGTCGTTGAACTCCATCACGCCCTTGAGCGAGCCGGCGTTGTTGGGCACGTAGGCGTGGGTGGCGTCGTCATTGATGCCCCACTGCCTGGTGTTGAGGCCGCCGAGCCTGGTCACGTCGGTGTTGACGATGGCCTGGTTTTCTTTCTTCTGCACCCCCATCACCGGGTCGATGATGTAGGCGCTGAAGGTCTTGGCCGTGGCGTTGACCGACAGGGCCAGGTAGGCCCACTGGCTGGCGCTGAACTTCATGCCCTGGATGTCGTCGCGCTTGCCGCCGCTGCCGATGTTGAAGCGCACCTCGCAGCTGCCGAACAGGCCGATGGCGATGCCGGCGTTCGACCCAGAGACGTAGTTCTTGTTCGACAGGATCGGCTCGCCGGTGCCGTTGCCCTGGGTGCAGTCGGACTTGAACCAGAAGCCGATGGTGAACTGCGGGGACAGCGCGATATCGGCGCCGCTCTGGTTCAGCACGTAGGCGTCGACGTTGGAGTTGACCTTCAGCGACCTGGTGCCGAAGTTGTCGGTGCCGGGCGAGCCGCCGTCGGTGCCGGCCACCCACGGGCCGATGGTGGTGGTGCCCTTTGCGTCGACCGCGGGCAGCGTCTCGAAGCTGTAGTACGCGGCGAGGTTGTTGCGCAGCGTGTCGGCCAGCACGACCGGCTTGACGTAGTTGATCTGCGCCAGCAGGGAGGCGGGCACACCATTGCGCACCAGCGTGTAGTTGTAGCGGTAGACACCGCTGGCTGGCGCGTTGAGGGTCTTGTCCTCGTAGCTGGTGGTGCCGGCGGGCAGGGTGGCGATCTGCACGCCGTCGCGCAGCAGCGTCATGTCGCCGGTGGCGGCGGCAGGATTCTGCCAGGACAGCACCAGCGAATCGCTGAAGGTGCCGACGGTGGATTTCAGTGCGCGCGCGCCGGCGCTGCCGGTCAGCGCGGAGCCGTCGAGCTTGTACGACGCGGCGGGGATGGCCACGCCGCCATGGGCCAGCAGCGTGGGCAGCAGGTCCGTCTCGCCCGGCAGCGCCGAGAGCGCGGCGGCGGTGGCCGGTGCGGCGGGCAGGTTGCTGGCCAGCGCTGCGTTGAACGGCTTGTTCAGCGCGATGAAGGCGGTGCGGTTTTCCACGGTGGGCAGCGTGGTGGTGGCGCCGGTGGCGTCGAGGCCGTGGCTGGTGGTCACGGCCACCAGCCAGTCTTCGCCGGCGTTGGCCTGGCGGCGCGCCTGCACGGCGGCCAGCAGCTTGCCGAGCGCCTGGTCGAAGGCGGCCAGCGCGCTCGCGTAGCCGCCGCCCTGGAAGCCTTGCGTCGCGGCGGCCAGGTCGGGGGCGGCGTATTGGGCAAGGACCACGTCGTAGCCCGACTGCACCAGCTTCAGGCCTTCCTGCGTGACGCAGCCGTCGTCGTAGGCGCAGTCGCGTAGCGAATCGATATTGCCGGTGGCCGCGTCGGCCTTGAGCAGTGCCGGCAGGGTTGCCGAACTGCTGGCCACGCCCAGGCGCTGCCTGGCGGCCCCGGCGCTGCTGGCGTTGGCGGTGCGCAGGTACTGGAACAGGGTCGGGGCCTTCAGGCCGCCGAGGGTCGCCACGTCGTCGTTCACGCCGTGGCGGTCCTGCCAGGTGCCGGTCAGCACGGTGGCCCAGCCCGGGCCGTCCAGCGGTGCCTGCTCGGTGGTGGTGCCGAGCCTGCCGCCGGTGGACGAAGGCGTGATCGCCAGCGTGGCCAGGTTGGGCATGCCGCGCTGGATCATCGCGCTCTGCAGCTGGCTGTAGGTGGCGCCGTCCACGCCGACCAGCAGGATCTTCTTGCTGGTGGCGCCCGCGTTGCCGTTGCCGGCATTGCCCTGGTCCGGGGCAACGGTCGCCGGCGCATCGCTGCCGCCGCCGCATGCTGCTACCGCGCCCGCCAGGGCCAGGCTGCACGCCACGCGTGCCTGCTGTTTCCATGCCATGTCTGCTTCCCTCTTTTCTGTTGTCTCGCTAGCCGCGCGCCGCAACGGCGGCGCTGCCAATCACGCTGCCCGTGACGCGTTGGCAGAGTAAGAAAAGGGGTTGTCAGCCGGGTGACAGGCGGGCAAAGAATGCTGATGCGCCTATTCGCATTCCTGATGGAACAGGCATGCGCGAAGCGCAGCCAGGGCCGGGCGGCGTGGCTGCGGAGCGGAAAATGCGGGGGGATGGGTGAGGCGGGTGAGGCGGGTGAGGCCGGTGCGGTGGGGCAGGAGAGGGACAGGACAGCGCCCGCGCGAGCGGCGGGCGCTGCGGGCGATCAGGCGTTGGCTGCCTGCGCGGGCTTGCCGCCGGCACGGGCGGTCTTGCGTCCGGCCGCCAGCGCCATCAGCGCGGCCACCAGGCAGGCCGCGCCGGCGGCGTACAGGGCCGGCGTATAGGTCAGCAGCAGGGTGCGCGTGAGGCCGGCGCCGAAGGCGGCCGTGGCGGCACCGACCTGGTGGGCGGCGAAGATCCAGCCGAACACCATCGGCGCGCGCTCCTTGCCGAACGCCGAGCCTGCCAGCTTGACCGTGGGCGGCACCGTGGCGATCCAGTCCAGGCCGTAGAACATGGCGAAGATCGACAGGCCGTACAGCGTGAAGGTGGAGTGCGGCAGCCAGAACAGCGACAGCCCGCGCAGGCCGTAGTACCAGAAGAGCAGCTTGCGGCAGTCATAGCGGTCCGACAGCCAGCCCGACAGGATGGTGCCGACGAAATCGAAGGCGCCCATCATGGCCAGCGCGCCGGCGGCGGGCACCGCGCTCATGCCGAAGTCCGCGCACAGCGAGATGAAGTGCGTCTGGATCAGGCCGTTGGTGCTGAGGCCGCAGATGAAGAAGGTGCCGGCGAGGACCCAGAAGGTCTGGCTGCGGGCCGCATCGCGCAGCACCACGAACGGGCCGCGCAGCGTCAGCGGCGCGGGAGCCGCCGGCGGCTGGGCCGCCGTGGCCGGCACCTTCTGCGGCACTTCGCCGAAGGCCGCCAGGCCTACGTCCGCCGGGCGGTTGCGCATGAAGCAGAACACCAGCACGGCCAGCACCGCGCAGGCCAGCAGCACGGGCAGCACGGCGGTGCGCCAGCCCATATGCTCGATCAGCCAGGCCGCCACCGGCAGGAACGCCAGTTGCCCGGTGGCGGAACTCGCGGTCAGGACGCCGATCACCAGCCCGCGCCGCGCGCTGAACCAGCGGCTCGCCACCACCGCCGCCAGCACCAGCGCGGTCAGTCCGGAGCCGACGCCCAGCATCAGGCCCCAGGCGACAAAGAGTTGCCACAGCTCGGTGGCCACCGTGGCCAGCGCCATGCCGCCGGCGATCAGCCCCAGCGCGGCCCACACCACGTTGCGCACCCCGAAGCGTTCCATCAGGATGGCCGAGAACGGCGCCATCAGGCCGAACAGCGCAAAGCGGAAGGCTAGGATCGACGAGATCTGGTCCGTATCCCAGCCCATCTCGCGGGTCAGCGGCTTGAGGAAGGCGCCGGGCAGGCCGAGGGCGGCCGATGTGGTCAGCATCACGCAGAAGGTGATGGCGGCGATCAGCCAGGCGTAGTGGATGCCGCGCCGGTCGAGCCGGCTGGAAAGCGCTTGAGCAAACATGAAGTATCCAGGAGCAGGGTTTCGGTTTCGGTTTCGGTTCGGTTTTGTGAGCGAGGGGTGGGCGTTGCTTGTCCTTACGGTGCGAGTGGGCCCAGCAGCATGTCGTGCGCGGCGGCGAGGATGTCGTCGGACAATGCGTCGCCGGCCGTCGCCCGCGCCAGCGTCATCGCGCCCACCAGCGTGGACAGTTGCGCCAGCGCCAGCTTGCGGCGCTCGGCCGGGTCATCGTGCGCCACCGTCTTCATCCAGTCTTCGACCATGACCTTGAGGCCGTCGATATAGGCCTGCCGCACCGGCTTGTCCGCGGGTTCGCGCGCCACGTCGCTGGCCAGCGCTACCGCAGAGCAGCCCTCGCCGGGGTGCGCGCAGTGATCCTGCGTCAGATAGGGTTCAACCAGGTTGGCGCGCATGGCGCGCTTGTCGTCGCCGCCGCGGCCGATGCGGCCCGCCCAGCGCCGCGCCGATTCTTCGAAGCCGCGCTTGCACGCCAGCTCCGCCAGCGCGTCCTTGGACGAGAAGTGTCCATAGAAGCCGCCATGGGTCAGGCCGGCCCCGGCCATCAGCTCGGCCACGCTGACGCCGTTCAGTCCGCGCTCGCGGAACAGCCTTGTAGATGCTGCCTCGATCGCTTCGCGGTTCTTTTCTGCCTGTTCTCGTGATGCGCGCGCCATGTCCGCTCTCCTGGCAAGTTTTTTCTTGACCGGATTTTATATGACACCCATAATTTATTCAATAAATGTTGCTCATCATTTAAAAAGCTGCTGGCCGCCCTGGCTCGCAGCATCCTTCCGCCCTCAAGGAGGCATTTCATGCAGAATCTGTTCGATCTCACTGGCCGCGTGGCCGTCATCACCGGCTCCACCAAAGGCATGGGCCTCGAAATGGCCCGCGCGCTCGGTGCCTCCGGCGCCGCCCTGGTGGTGTCGGGCCGCGACCAGGCTGGCGCGGCGGCAGTCGCCGCCACGCTCGAAGCCGAAGGCTTCAAGGCCAGGGGAATCGCTTGCGACATCGCCGATGTCGGCAGCGTGCGCGCCTTCGCCGAGCAGGCACTGGCCGCCTTCGGCCGCGTCGATGTGCTGGTGCTGAACGCGGCGGCCAGCGCGGAGGTGGGTTCGCTTCTGACGCAGGGACCGGACCTGTTCGACCAGGCCATGGCCGGCAATGTGCGCGGCAACCTGGTGCTGGTCAACGCCCTGGCGCCGCAGATGATCGCGCGCGGCGACGGCTCCATCACGTTCATGTCGAGCATCGCGGCCAAGCGCGGCTCGGCCATGCTGGGTCTCTACAGCATCACCAAGGGGGCGACCGACCAGGCCGTGCGCAGCCTGGCGCAGGAACTTGGCCCGCATGGCATCAATGTGAATGCCATCAATCCGGGCCCGGTGCGCACCGAGTTCTCGCGCGAGGCGCTGTGGGGAAATCCGGAGCAGGAAGCGCGGCTGGCGGCCGGCATTCCCATGCGCCGCATCGGCGAGGCCAGGGATGTGGCCGGGCTGGCAGTGCTGCTGGCCTCGCCGGCCGGGCGCTTCATCCACGGGCAGAGCATCGGCGTGGATGGCGGCCTGTCGGCGTAAGCGCTTTCGCGTGCGCTGAGCACCGCCGTCGTCGCGCAGGCCGGCGCGAGCGTGCCGTCGGGATTGGCGCTATTCTCGGTGTCTTTCTTTCGGGCAAGACGCAAGACATGACGGCAATCGACCTATCCCGTTTCCCTCGCTACACCCTGCGCGAAGGCGTGGCGCCGATCCAGCATCTGCCACGGCTGAGCCAGTACCTTGGCGGCGCCGATATTTTCGTCAAGCGGGACGATATCGGCGGCCTGGGCGGAGGCGGAAACAAGCTCAGGAAGCTCGAATACCTGGTCGGGGAGGCACTGGCGGACGGTGCCGATACCATCATCACGGTGGGCGGAAGGCAATCGAACCACGCACGGCTGACCGCCGCGGCCGCGGCAAAGGCGGGGCTGGCATGCGAGCTGATCCTTGCACGCCTGGTCCCGCGTGAGGACGCCGACTACGTGAATAGCGGGAACGTGCTGCTCGACGACCTGTTCGGGGCGCGCGTGCATGACCTGCCGGCGGGCTCCGACGCGCTGGGGTATGCCAACCAGCGCGCCGAGGCGCTGCGCGCGCAAGGGCGTCGCGTCTACGTCTGCCCGCTGGGCGGCTCCAGCCCGACCGGCTGCCTGGGCTACGCGGCATGCGCCGTGGAAATCGACGACGAAGCCAGTACGCGCGGCCTGTCCTTCGATCGCATCCTGGTGGCCAACGGCAGCGGCGGCATGCAGGCCGGGCTGATAGCGGGGGAGATCGCCTGCGGCCGTCCGGCAGCGCGCGTTGCCGGCTACTCGGTGCTGGCACCGCTCGAGAAGGCGCGCGAGGACACGCTTGCCAAGGCAAGGCAGACCCTGGCGCTGCTCGATCCGGCGCTCGGCGTTGCGGCCGAATCCGTGGACGTGGACGGCAGCCAGTTCGGACCCGGCTATGGCCAGCCCACCGCAGGCATGGTCGACGCCTTGCGCCTTGTCGCCACGCAAGAGGGCATCTTGCTCGATCCTGTCTACAGCGGCAAAGCGTTTGCCGGCCTGGTCCATGACGTCAGGGCCGGACGATATCGCAAAGGCCAGCAGATCCTGTTCGTCATGAGCGGCGGCGTGCCTTCGCTGTTTGCCTACCGGAGCATCTTCTAGCGCAAGCGCCGCCGCTGGCGGCCGCAGCCGGCCGGATCGCGGCAGGCGCGGACAACCATTGCCATGGCATCGCCCGCGGCGGCAATAGCGAACGCTCGGCCGACGCGTCGCCGCGCCGCGCGGGGCGCACTCATCCGTGCATCCCCGCCAGCCGCATCAGCGCGCGGATCGCCAGGGCCACCAGTCCCAGCCCCGCCACGCTGATCCCCCAGATCGCCAGCATCCAGCCGATCCGCGCCAGCCAGCCGCGCGGCGCCCGCGGGTGCCCGCGCCGTCGCGCCGCCATCAGTGATACCCCTCTCCGTGCTTGACCTTGCCACGGAACACGTAGTACGCCCACACCGTGTACATCAGGATGAAAGGAATGATGAACAACGCCCCCACCAGCGTAAAGCCCTGGCTCTGCGGCGGCGCGGCGGCATCCCAGATCGTGATGCCGGGCGGCACGATATTCGGCCACACGCTGATGGCCAGCCCGCTGTAGCCCAGGAAGACCAGGGCCAGCGTGTACATGAAGGGCGCGAGGTGGGCATCCGCGGCCAGCGACCGCACCAGCCGGTACATGCACAGCAACACCAGCAGCGGTACCGGCGCGAACCAGATCAGGTTGGGCAGGCTGAACCAGCGCTGGGCGATGCGCGCATGGGCAAGCGGGGTCCAGATGCTGATGATGGCGATCACGCCCAGCAAGGCCCAGGCCAGTCTGCCGGTGAGGTGCAGCATGCGCTGGTGCAGTTCGCCCTCGGTCTTCATGATCAGCCAGGTGCTGCCCAGCACCGTGTAGGCCACCGCCACGCCAAGCCCGCAGAACAGCGGAAAGGGATGCAGCCAGTCCAGCGGGCCGCCGGCGAAGGCGCGGCCGCTGACGCGGATGCCGTCGATATAGGCCCCCAGCGCAACGCCCTGGAAAAAGGCCGCGGCCAGCGAGCCGCAGATGAACGCCTTGTCCCAGACATGGCGCTCGCGGTCGTTGGCCTTGAAGCGGAACTCGAACGCCACGCCGCGGAAGATCAGGCCCAGCAGCATCAGGACCAGCGGCAGGTAGAGCGCGCTGAGCACCACCGAGTAGGCCAGCGGGAAGGCGGCCAGCAGGCCCGCGCCACCCAGCACCAGCCAGGTCTCGTTGCCGTCCCACACGGGCGCCACTGTATTCATCATCACATCGCGGTCATGGCGGTCCGGCACGAAGGCATAGAGCATGCCGATGCCGAGGTCGAAGCCATCCATCACCACGTACATCATCACCCCGAAGAAAATGATGACGGCCCAGATCAGGGAGAGGTCGATGCCCATGGTCAGCTCCGGGAATGCGTGGATGCGGCGGCCGTGCCGGGCACGTCCCCGGGGTCGTCGACGGCGGACAGCGGGCGGGCCGGCGTGTGGGCCGACGTACGCGCCGGGTGGGGACTCTCTTCGGCGTCGTCGTCGCCTTCATGCATGACCGGCCCCTTGCGCACCAGCCGCATCATGTAGGCGATGCCCACGCCGAACACGAAGAAGTAGGCCACGACGAACAAGGCCAGCGTCAGCGCCAGCTCCGGCGCGCCGTGCGGCGAGACGGCATCGGCGGTGCGCATCACGCCGTAGACCACCCAGGGCTGGCGCCCGATCTCGGTGGTGAACCAGCCTGCCAGGAGGGCCACCAGCCCGGCCGGTCCCATCCACAGCGCCATGCGCAGGAAGGCGCGCGCGCGGTAGAGAGCTTCGCCACGGCGCAGCAGCAGGCTCCACAGCCCGAGCAGGATCATCAGCATGCCCAGCCCCACCATCACGCGGAAGCTCCAGAACAAAATGGTGGCATTGGGCCGGTCCTGCGGCGGGAATTCCTTCAGGCCGGCGATCTGGCCGTCCAGGCTGTGCGTCAGGATCAGGCTGCCCAGGCGCGGGACCTCCACCGCGAAGCGGGTCTCCTCGCGCGCCATGTCGGGCCAGCCGAACACGATCAACGGCAGCGGTTCGTCGCCACGGTTCTCCCAGTGGCCTTCCAGCGCGGCGATCTTGGCAGGCTGATGCGCCAGCGTGTTGATGCCGTGCATGTCGCCGATCACGGCCTGCACGGGTGCCACCACCAGCAGCATCCACATCGCCATCGACATCATCTTGCGTATCGCCGGGTTATCGCGGCCGCGCAGCAGGTGCCAGGCCGCGGAGGCGCCGACGAACAGCGCCGTGGCGAGGAATGCCGCCACGCTCATATGCGCCAGCCGGTAGGGGAAGGACGGGTTGAAGATCACGCGCAGCCAGTCCACCGGCACCACGCGGCCGTCGATGATCTCGTAGCCCTGCGGCGTCTGCATCCAGCTGTTCGAGGCCAGGATCCAGGTCGCCGAGATCAGCGTGCCGAGCGCCACCATCAGGGTGGCGAAGAAGTGCAGGCCGGGGCCGACCTTCTTCCAGCCGAACAGCATCACGCCGAGGAAGCCGGCTTCGAGGAAGAACGCGGTCAGCACCTCGTAGGTGAGCAGCGGGCCGGTCACGCTGCCGGCGAAGTCCGAGAAGAAGCTCCAGTTGGTGCCGAACTGGTACGCCATCACCAGGCCGGACACCACGCCCATGCCGAAATTGACCGCGAAGATCTTGGACCAGAAGTGATAGAGGTCGCGATACACCGGATCCTTCGTGCGCAGCCAGCAGCCCTCCAGCACCGCCAGGTAGCTCGCCATGCCGATGGTGATGGCGGGAAAGATGATGTGGAACGAGATGGTGAACCCGAACTGGATGCGGGCGAGGTCGAGCGCGCTCAGGCCGAACATGGCGTGGTCTCCGTGATGCGGTGGTTGCCCGGGGTGGCTGGTCCATCGCACCCGGTAACGCGTAGGGATAGCGTAGACCACGCCGGGAGCGCGTTGAAGGACGCTTGTGCGTGGCGGCGGCCAGCGCCGGGAGATGGCCCCTGGTACGGCAGGGCGGAAGCGAGCGGGGAGCCTGCCCGGGCGGGCAGGCCTGAAGCGGGGATGTCCATGTGCGAAAGCCATGAGTTGGGCTCGCAACCGGGGCGCGGAGCGCGCCCGGCGCATGCCATGGACAACATGCTACCGGCAGGCCGGCGTGGATAACAGAAGCAACGACTTGAAAAAAGACCGTATCAGTTTGCTGCGCTCAAAGTGGTGCTGGCCGCGCACCGCCGAGCACGGCGTGTTCGGCGGCCCGCGCCTGGCACGCCTCCAGCAGCTGTACGGGAGAGATCTCCTTGCTGCCGATCATGCGGCGCAGCGCCACGGCGGCCTGCGCTGGCAAGCCGTCGTTCCGGGTCATGGTGGATGGGGTTGTGACTGAAGCCCGCGTGGCTAGCGGCTCAGCCCGCGCGCGGCCACCGGCCACAGGCAGGCGACCGTGCCGCCGCGCACGCCGATCATCTCGTCGTACAGGTTGAGGGTGGGATCGCAGTGGCCGGGCACCAGCAGCACCTGGCTGCCCAGTGCCGGCAGCACCGGCGCCGAGCGCGCGCCCGGCGCGGGCAGCGCTTCCACGATGCCGTGCTCGTCGTTGGCCGCCACATAGGCCAGCGCAAAGTCTTGCCCGTCGCTGCCCCATATCAGCGGCAGCCCGGAATCGACCGCCATCGATTTCAGCCCGGCATCCACCACCACGCGGGGGGTAGCCGGCGCGGGCGCCGCGGCGGCCGTCACGCTCATCACGCTGCTGGCGATAAACAGGCTGTGCTCGAAGCGCAGCGGCCCGCAGTAGTTGTTACGGGCATAGTCGCCGTCCATGAAGATGTACGAGCCGGGCTGGATCTCGGTATAGACGCCGCTGTGCAGGTCGAACTCCACGCTGCCGCTGCCGCCGCCGGTGACCGTGGCGCAGGTCACGCCGGCTTCGGCCAGCGCCGCGACCACGGCCGCGGTGCGCCTGGCGGCATCGGCCGCGGCCTGGCGGCGCGCGGCGTAGTCACGCACATGCTGGATGCCGCCGTGATAAGCCTGCAGGCCACGGAATTCCAGCTGCGCGTGCGCGCCGATCGCCTGCGCCAGTTGCAGCGCGGCGGGCGCGCCGGACACGCCGCAGCGGCCCTGGCCCACGTCGATCTCCACGAATACGCCGATGGTGCTGCCGGCCTGTGCCGCGGCGGCGGCCAGCGCCTGCACCTGGCGGGTGTCGTCCACGCACACGCTCATGCGCGCATGCACGGCCAGCTGCGCCAGCAGCGCGGCCTTGGCGGGCCCGGCGATCTGGTTGCTGACATGGATGTCCCTGACTCCCGCCTGCACGAAGGGCAGCGCCTCGCTGACCTTCTGGCAGCAGATGCCGACCGCGCCGCGCGCGATCTGCGCCAGTGCGATCTGCGGGCATTTGTGCGCCTTGGCATGCGGGCGCAGCTGCACGCCCGCCTGGTCGGCGGCCTGCTGCATGTGCGCCACGTTGCGCTCGAATGCGTCCAGGTCGAGCACCAGCGCGGGCGTGTCGATGGCGGTCATCGGCTGCCCGGCCACGGCGGCCGGCGCGAGCTGCAGGGCGGCCAGGGCCGAAGGCATCTGCGGGGATGGCGAAGCGGAAGCGGTAGTTGTCATGGAAGGCCTGTCTGGTGTCGTTCGGTTGGCATGGCGCCGCCGGCGGGCGGCCGTGCCTGCGATGATGTGGCGCGCGGGCGGGCGCTGTCAAACCAGCGTGCCGCCGCGCCGGTCACCGCGCCCGCCTCGACACTTGGCGCCATCAGTCGGCCTGGATATTGGCGCGCTGCGCAATGGCCCGCATGCGCGGCAGCTCCTTCGTGATCAGCGCGGTCACTTCGGCCGCATTGCCGTAGGCAGGCTCGAACCCGTTGTCGAGCAGCTTCTTGCGGGTGTCCGGGTCGGCCATGGTATCGGCCAGCGCCTTTTCCAGGCGTGCCTTGACCTCGGGCGGCAGTCCGCGTGGCGCCACCACCGCCAGCCAGGTGTCCATGTCGGTGGCGGGGAAGCCGCTTTCCGCCACGGTCGGCACTTCGGGCAGCAGGCTGGAGCGCTTCGCGGTGGTGATGGCGATGGCCTTGACCTTGCCCGCGCGGATCTGCGGCACCGCGGCCGCCACGGTGTCCACTGAGAACGGGATCTGCCCGCCGATCAGGTCGGTCATGGCGGGCGAGCTGCCGCGGTACGGCACGTGCAGCATCTTGATGCCCAGGTCGTTGAGCAGCATCTCGCCGGCGAACTGCGCCGTGGTGCCGCTGCCGAAGGAGCCATACGAGAACTTGCCCGGCGCGGCCTTGACCGCTGCCGCCAGTTGCTTGAGGTTGTTGACCGGTACGTCGCGGTTGGCCAGCAGGATCAGCCCGGTGCGCCCTGTCAGCCCGATCGGCTCGAAGCTCTTGAGCGGATCGTAGGGCAGCTTGGGATGGATGGCCGGGTTGACCGTAAACGTGGTGCCGGAACTCACCAGCAGCGTGTAGCCGTCGGGCGCGGCCTTGGCGACGATGCCGGCGCCGACGATGGTGCCGGCGCCCGGCCGGTTGTCGATCACCACGGTCTGGCCCAGCCGGTCGCCCAGCTTCTTGGCCAGCAGGCGGCCGATCACGTCGGTGGCGCCGCCCGGCGGGAAGGGGATCACCATCTGGATCGGACGCGAAGGGTAGGTATCGGCCAGCGCGCTGCCGGCGGGGACCGCCAGGCAGCAGGCGGCCAGCCATGCAAGCTTGATGGGTTGGAAGGATGTCATGCTGGCTCTCCTGCGGGTCGGGGTTGTCGTGGATCGGAACAGAATCAGCGCGCCTGGCGCGCCAGCGCGGCAGCCTTGTCGAGGAAGGCCTGGTATTCGGCCTGCGGCACGAACAGCCCGCCGGTGGTCCACACCAGGTGCATGGCTTGCGGCATGACGGCGTCCAGCTGGTGCCGGGCCAGGTAAGCGCGCCCGGCTTCGCTTTCGCACAGCATGCGCGGCCCGCTGAAGCCGGCCGCGGCGGAGGGCTCGATGCGCACGCCTTCGCTGCGCCATGCCAGCGCGAGGTGCCGGAACAGCGTGTCGTCCGCCACCGTGAAGACGCCGGACAGCAGCGGCCGCATCACGCCGGCCGCGAGTTCGGAGGCGCGCGGCACGGCCAGGCCGTCAGCCTCGGTGAGGTTGGTGAGGCCGGCATCGTAGACCGAGGGGTTACCGTCCTGCGCCGCCATCTGCACCAGGAAGCAGGGCGATTGCGTGGGCTCGGCGAAGAAGCAATGCACATGCGGGCCAAGCAGCTGGCGCAGGCCGAAGGTGATGCCGGCCGGCGCGCCGCCCACGCCGCACGGCAGGTAGACGAAGAGCGGGTGCGCGGCATCCACGAGGATGTCCCGCGCGGCCAGTTGCTCGCGCAGGTGCAGCGCCGCGGCGCCGTAGCCCAGCAGCAGCGACAGCGAACGCTCATCGTCGACGAAGTAGGTGAACGGGTCATGCTGCGCCTGGCGACGGCCGGCGGCCACGGCTTCTTCGTAGTCGCCGGCATGCTCCACCACTTCCACGCCGCGGCTGCGCAGGCGCGCCTTCTTCCATGCCTTGGCGTCGGCCGACATATGCACGGCGGCGCGAAAACCCAGCGCCGAGGCCATCACGCCGATGCTCAGTCCGAGGTTGCCGGTGGAGCCGACCGCGACCTGGTAGCGCCCGAACAGCGCGCGCGCCGCCGGCGCGCCCAGCGCCAGGTAATCCGGGGGTGCGTCGCGGCCGGGGCCGACCAGGCCGTGTTCCAGGGCCAGCGTCTCGGCAAATTCGAGCACTTCGTGAATGCCGCCGCGCGCCTTGATCGAGCCGGCCACCGGCAGGCTGTGATCGGCCTTGATCCAAAGGCGGCCCAGTTCGTGCGGCAATCCCAGGGCTTGCTGCATGCCGGGGGCCGCCAGCAGCGGCGATTCGATGGTGCCGCCGGTCCGCGCCAGCTCTGGGAACAGCGTGGCCAGCAACGGCGCAAAGCGGCGCAAGCGTGCCTGTGCCGCCCTGATATCAGCTAGACTAATGCTGCGCTCGCCTGCGGGCTGCGCCGCCGGTGGCGCGTCGGTGCGGCCGGGATTGCACCACAGCAGGGGTGTGGCGGTGCTCAGGCCGGCGAGGCCCGCATCGGAGAACAGTGGTTGGGGTGCGGCTGCGGATGCATGCATGGAGGTGGGTGCCTGCTGCGTTTCGGAATGGCTTCATTGTTGGTCCCGGCCGGCGCCGTGACAATCCATTTATATTTAGCCAGGCATCAGTATTACTAATGGCGATGCGATCTGTTCCCCATGCGGGTGCATGTCGTCGGTCCGGTGCGCCGGGCGCGCCGCTTTACCGTGAGTCCGTCCCGTGAGCACTCTGCTGTCGTCTTCCGTCTTGAGCTGGCTGCGCTGCTTCGAAGCCTCCGCGCGACATTGCAACTTCACCCATGCCGCCGCCGAGCTCTGCGTCACGCAGGGCGCCGTCAGCCAGCAGGTCAAGCAACTCGAGCAATGGCTGGACCGGCCGCTTTTCCTGCGCACGCCGCGCGCGCTGGTGCTCACGCCCGAGGGCGACCGGCTGCGCTTCGTGCTGCGCGAATCCTTCCAGGCCATCGAGGGCACGCTCACGCAGCTGCGCAAGCCGCGCGAGTCCGGTCCCATCGCGCTGAGCTGCGCGCCGTCGTTCGCGATGCGCTGGCTGACCCCGCGCCTGGGCGATTTCTTCCGCGATCATCCGCAGGTGGGCCTGCGCGTCTATGGCGAGTTCCACGCGCTGGACCGCGGCCGCATGGTGCGCGACGGCATCGACGCCGCGGTGCGCTTCGACCTGGGCGGCTACGACGACCTCAAGGCCCGCCTGTTCCTCGATGAATGGCTGCTGCCGGTGGCCAGCCYCGCCTTCGTGGCCGCGCATCCCGAACTGCGCGCCCCGCGCGACCTCAAGGGCGCGTGGCTGCTGCACGACACCAGCCCCTGGGACGGCGCGCAGCCGTTCGACGAGTGGCTGCACTGGCTGCGCATGGCCGGGGCCGAGGTGACGGGCCTGGACGCGGGGCAGCGCTTCAACCTGTCCCAGCTCGCGGTGGGGGCGGCACTGGCGGGGCAGGGCATCGCCATGGGCCGCTCGGCGCTGGTGCTGGAGGATATCGAGGCCGGGCGGCTGGTCGACCTGTTCGGCATCCATGCCCGCTCGCAGGCGTCCTACTTCTTTGTCAGCGCGCACGGCCAGACGCCACATATCGCCATGGTGGAAGACTGGCTGGCGGCCGAGGGTGCGCGCTTCGATACCGCGCGGGCCAAGGTGCTCGATATCCGGGCGCGCCGCCCGCCCGGCGGCCCCGGGGCACGGCGGCGCGCCTGATGCGCTGCGGCATGCACAGCCACGGATGACAAGCGGGCCGATTATCGGCATAGTTTGCGGCTTTCGCGCGATGCGCGCAGCGCACATGCGGCGACGCGGCAAGCCAGGCCGCCGCCGCTATCCTGGGTTCAGATGGACTTTCCTCTCGTGATCGTGGCGCTGGGCGCCGTCGTGGCCGGCTTCGTGCAGGGCTTGTCCGGTTTTGCCTTCGGCATGGTGGCCATGTCGTTCTGGGTGTGGACGGTCGAGCCGCGCCTGGCGGCGGCCATGGCGGTGTTCGGCTCGCTCACCGGGCAGGTGGTGGCGGCCATCACGGTGCGGCGCAGCTTCTCGCTCCGCCAGCTGCTGCCCTTCGTGGCCGGCGGTATTGTCGGCATTCCCATCGGGGTGGCCATCCTGCCGGTGCTCAATGCCAATGTCTTCAAGGCCTGCCTGGGCGCCTTGCTGGCGGTGTGGTGCCCGCTCATGCTGATGTCCGCGCAGTTGCCGCGCATCCGCTTCGGCGGACGGCTGGCCGATGGCCTGATCGGCGCCGCCGGCGGCATCATGGGCGGCATCGGCGGTTTCACCGGCGTGATTCCCACCCTGTGGTGCACGCTGCGCGGACTGCCCAAGGACGAGCAGCGCGCCATCATCCAGAATTTCAACCTGGCCACGCTGGCGGTGACGATGGCGACCTACGTCGGCACCGGCATCGTCACGCGCGACATGCTGCCGATGTTCCTGGTGGTGGGGCCGGCCATGCTGGTGCCCAGCATCCTGGGCGCGCGCCTGTATATCGGCATCAGCGAGATCGCTTTCCGTCGCATCGTGCTGAGCCTGCTGACGGCCTCGGGCGTGGCGCTGCTGGCGGCCTCGTTGCCCAGGCTGCTCGGAGCCATGCACTAAGCCGTAGCCGCTCAGGTCGCTCAGGTGTGGAAGGGCTCATCGTTGCCGCTGCGCTCGAATTCCGCGATCACCTGCGCGCCAAGCAATAGCAGCGTGGCGGYGATCTCCAGGCTGAGCAGCACCACGATGGCCGTGGCCAGCGAGCCGTACACCACGCTGACCTGCGACAGCGTGGTGAAGTACCACACCAGCACGTGGCGCGAGATCTCCCACAGCGCCGCCGCGGTCACGGCGCCGAGCAGCGCATGCCGCAATGACAGGCGGCCCACCGGCATCACCAGGTAGATCGAGGTCAGCATCAGGATCTCGCCCGCCMGGCCGAGCAGGTACAGCAGGCTGCCCGAGAGGCGGTCCAGCGACCAGTCGTGCCCCAGTACCTCCACATGCCGCTGGCCGAAGGCCTGCAGGGAGCCCGACACCACCGTCACCAGCAGCAGGCCGAGGCTGAGCACGACGATATAGCAGTAGGGCAGCACCGCGGACACCATGAAGTGGCGGCGGCGGATTGCCACGCGGTGCTCGAAGATCACCGACATGGCGTTCTCCAGCACCGTGAACGCCAGCGAACTGAAGAAGATCATGCTCGCCAGCAKCACCCAGCCGATCACGCCGCGGTTGTCCAGGAAGTTCGCCAGCTCGGCGATCAGCGCGCGCGATTGCCCGGGCACCAGCCATTCCAGGTAGCGCGACAAGGTGCGCAGCAATGCCTGCGGCTCGATCACGTGGGACAGCGCGATCACCATCAGGATCAGCAGCGGCACGATCGACAGGAGGGCGTAGTAAGCCACCGCGCCGGCCAGCAGCAAGCCCTGGTTGGCGCGGAAATGCCGCAGCGTGCGCAGCATGAAGGCGCCCGGGTGCTTCAGTACCAGCCGGGCGCGCGCATCGAGGATGGGCATGGCGAAGGGGCTGTGATTGTTCGGGCCGCAAAAAGTGCGGAAGCGGCGCGGCGCAGGCATGCGGCGGCGGGCGCGCCTGGCCCGGCGCAAAGCGCCGCCTTGCCCTTGAAGTTCCAGTCAATGTTCAATGTGGTGCATGACGCGTACAAGGGCAAGACGAGCTTGTCCTACATGGGCGGGCGGCATTCTCCGACAGCAATGGGGACCGGCGGGGCTATGCTGGGAAGAAGGCTCCAGCCATCAGCCCAAGCCCAGCCCCAGTCATCAGCCCCTCCCATCGCCACCACGCCTGTCGCCATGCCCTTTTCCCTGCCTTCGCTCAGCCATCTCCGCCTCAGGCAGCGGCAATCGGCGGCCCAATCGGCGGCCCAATCGGCGGCCGATGCCAATGCCGCGGCCGCCGCCGCCGCTGCGCCTGGCGAGGCCACCGCCACCGCGCCAGCGGCGCAGGCAGCCGGGGCGGCGCAAGCCGTCGGCCTGCCTGACAGCGGCAATGCACCGCCCGAGGCGCCGGCAGCCACACCCGCAGAGACGCTCGCCGGGCCGGCCGCCGCTCCCGTGGCTGCAGGTGGCCGCGGCGAACAGGCCCTCGTCATCCTGGCCGTGCTTGCATCGCTCTATACGCTTCATCTTGCCAGCGCTTTCGTGATCCCGGTGGTGCTGGCGATCGTGATCGCCTATATGCTCGATCCGCTGGTTACCTTCCTGTTCCGCCGCCGCATCCCGCGGGTGATCGGCGCATCGCTTGTGCTGCTGGCCATGCTTTCCGGCGTGGTGTGCTGCGCCTACCTGCTGCAGGACCAGGCAGCAGGGCTGGTGGACCGCCTGCCGGAGGTGGCCACCAAGCTTTCGCGTTCGCTAGGCGCGCTGCTCAGCGGCGACGACTCCATGGTGCAGAAGGTCCGCCGCGCGGCCACGGTGCTGGCGGGCACCGGGCAGCCGCCGCCGGCCCGCACGCCGCAGGTCGTCGTGGAGCGCTCGGGCGACGCCATGACGAATATGCTGGTGGCCGGATCGATGGGCATCCTCGCCTTGTTGGCACAGGCTGCGGTGGTGCTGTTCCTGGCCTTCTTCATGCTGGTCTCGGGCGATATGTTCAAGCGCAAGTTCGTCAAGATGGCCGGTACCACGCTCTCGCAGAAGAAGATCAGCGTGCATATGCTCGACGAGATCAACCGCCAGATCCAGGGCTATATGGTGATGCTGCTGGTCGCCAATGCCATGGTGGGCATGCTGACGTGGCTGTTGCTGAAGTGGCTGCACCTCGATAACGCCGGCACCTGGGCATTGACCGCGGCGGCGCTGCACCTGGTGCCGTATTTCGGCGCGGCGCTGATCGCGGTGTGCATCGGGCTGGCCGCCTTCATGCAGACCGGCGGTGCCTT
Source organism: Cupriavidus sp. 05N38 (assembly GCF_056397345.1). NCBI lineage: Bacteria > Pseudomonadati > Pseudomonadota > Betaproteobacteria > Burkholderiales > Burkholderiaceae > Cupriavidus > Cupriavidus sp. 05N38. The sequence continues at coordinate 21,950 of NZ_JBFTNF010000054.1, read as the reverse complement.
CGGCCTGGCCGCGCTGGCGGCCGGCGGCTCGCTGCTGATCGCCACGCTGATCGGCTCGGTGGTCACTACCTGGATGACGGGCCGCATGGCGAAGATGAATGCAGTGGCGGTGTTCGTGGCGCTGCTGCTCTTTACCTGGCTATGGGGTGCCTGGGGCGTGCTGCTGGCCATTCCCATCGCGGTGATCGCCAAGGTGGTGGCCGATCATGTGGAAGGCATGGAGGTGCTGGCCGAATTCCTGGGCGAGTGAGCGCGGCCGGGGCTGTCTCAAGCGGGGGCCGCGAACTGCGTCACCAGCGCCGCCGCCGCCGGCGAAAGCGCCTGCGGCTCGCACGCTAGCAAGCGCAGCGTGCCTTCTCCTGCCAGGATCAGTTCAGCCGCTTGCGCGCCGAAGCGCAACACGCCTTCGGCGAAGACGCGCTCGTGAGGCAGCGCCGCGCCTTCGTCTTCGCGCATCGATACGAACCGCAGCGGCCGCACGCACATGGGCTGGCTTTCGCCGTCCAGCCACAGCCATTGGTATTTGCGCGCGCGCGGCGCCTCGGCGGGCAGGCCAAGGCGCTTGATCTCGAGCACGGTGCCCGCGGCGGCGCTGAACGCGAACAGGATCCGGTAGTCAGGTGCGGCAGGCGATGCCGGTGGGGTTTGCGTCATGGCTTGCCGTACAGGGTGCCGCGAAGGGAGCGCAATTCTACCGGACCTGGCCGCCACGCACGGTGCATGCCGCGCATATCGTTAGGCGAACACGCGCTGCCGGAAGGCGCCAAGGTCGGCATCCAGAACGATCCCTCCAATGGCAACCGCGCTGCTGCGCCATGGGTGAAGCCGCTGGTGACGGCGTACCAGTCGCAGGAGGTGCGCGACTTCCTGGCCAGGCAGTTCAAGGGTGCCATCCTGCCCGCGTTCTGACGCGCGGCCGGCGCTGGCGTGCCTTCACGCGCCCAGCGCTTCCTCCACGAACAGCAGTCGGTCGTTGCCCCAGAACAGTTCGTCGCCGACGACAAAGCTCGGCACACCGAACAGGCCGCGCGCCACTGCCGCCTCGGTGGCCTGCTTGAGGGCGTCCTTGACGACGGGGTCCTCGATCATCTTCAAGGCCTCGCGCGGGTCGAGGCCGGCCGCCGCCAGCGCCGCGCCGATCTCGGCGGGATCGTTGAGGTTGCGCTGCTGCTCCCACATGGCGGCGAACATGGCCTCCACATAGCGGTGGAAGGCGGCTTCGTCGCGCAGCTGGTAGCCCTTCGCGGCGCGCATCAGCGCCAGCGTGTTGATCGGGAAATGCGGATTCTGCTGCAGGTTGGCGCCGTAGCGCTTCGACCAGCGCGCGGTATCGGTGTTTGACCAGCGGCCCTTGGCGGGAATCTCCGCGGGACTGTGGTTGCCGGTGGCCTTGAACACACCGCCGAGCAGGATGGGCTGCCAGTCGATCCGCGCGCCGGTGCGCTGCGCCACGCGCGGCAGCTCCTTGTAGGCCAGGTAAGAGTAGGGGCTGCCGAAATCGAAATAGAAGGTGACCTGCTTGCTCATCTGTTGTCTCCGTTCATGGTTTTCCTGGCGGACATTCTCTTGCGCCGATGCTCACCAGGTCTCCATCCACGGGCGGATGTCCAGTTCGTGGGTCCAGGCGTCGCGCGGCTGCTGGTGCAGCATCCAGTAGGTATCGGCGATGTGCTCGGGATTGACGATGCCGTCGTTGTCCTTGGCCGCATAGCGGTCGGGGAAGTTCGAGCGGATAAAGTCGGTGTCGATGGCGGCGTCCACCACCAGGTGCGCCACGTGGATATTCTTCGGGCCAAGTTCGCGCGCCATGCTCTGCGCCAGTGCGCGCAGCGCATGCTTGGCGCCGGCGAAGGCGCTCATGCCGTCGCGCCCGCGCAGGCTGGCCGTGGCGCCGGTGAAGAAGATCGAGCCGTGGCCGCGCGGCAGCATCACGCGGGCGGCCTCGCGTCCCATCAGGAAGCCGCCGAAGCAGGCCATCTCCCAGACCTTGAAGTACACGCGCGAGGTGGTCTCCAGGATGGAGAAGCGCACGTTGGCGCCGATATTGAAGATCGCCACCTCCAGCGGCGCGATCTCGCGCTCGATGCGCTCGATCAGCGCCACGGTGTCTTCTTCCTTGCGCGCGTCGCAGGCAAAGCCGTGCGCCTCGCCGCCCTCGGCGCGGATCTGCTCCACCAGCGGCGCAAGCTTGTCGGCATTGCGGCGCGTGACGCAGGCGATATAGCCTTCGCGCGCAAAGCGGCGCGCAATGGCGCCGCCCGTAGCGTCGCCCGCACCCACCACCAGAACGGCTTTCTTGTTGGTCATTGCATTGTCTCCAGTCTGCGATATTGCGCCCGGGCAGGACCCCGGGCGGTTTTTTTCGTCGCTGCGCGGTGCGCCGCCTTGCTGTGGCGGCGAATCTGCCCTAAGCTGAACGATCGTTTAGTAAGCGAACTTTATGGTACGAATGCGGCCGGCGTCAAGCCTTGGCACCATACCCCGCCCCCCCAGGAACAGCACTGCGTGATTCCGCAATCCACAAAGCCGCCACGCGCGAGCGTGTGATAGCAGCCAGCGGCGCGCTAGCCAGGCGCGGGGGCTTCGCCACCACGGGCGTGGATCCGCTCATGGGAGCCGCCGGGCTGACCGGCGGCGTCCGGCTGGCTGGATGCGCTATTGCGGCGCAGCCGCACGACGGCCAGCGGCTCGTCCGACAGGAGCAGCCGCAGGCCGGCGGCAGCCACGTCCACGCGCAGTGTTTCTCCCCCATGCCAGCGGCACGGCGATACTGCCGCGCTCGCCCGTGCGCAGCGTCTGCCCGTGCCCTGGCGGCAAGGCTGTCGCGGATCGTCTGCGACGGGTGCCAGAGCCTGCCGTGCCCGGTGGAGAACCCGTCGCGGACCGCGATCAAGGCCGTTGCAAGTGCCGACGCGCGCACCACGAAGCCGGAAGCCGCCACTGGGCACGTCCGGGACCAGCCGGGCAGCGCGCGGCACGACAGCAGCATTGATGCCACGTCGGCCTCCCATGCGCGTTTTTCCGTGCATTTGCCGGTATTTGCATGCCATTGGCAGCGGCGCCGGCCGCGGTCCCGAGGATCGCATGGGCCCGCGCGGGGACCATGTTCGGCGTCGCACCGACGCATCGTCCGGGCGGGGGACGCGCTGGCCGCTTCGCCTGCCGGGATGGCGCGGGTTGCCCTCCGGGCGGGAAGCGGGCCTGGGGATCCCGGCGCGGTCCGCGACACCACATTCCAGCGCGGGGTCGATGCCTATCGCACCGATAAACAACATCAAAGGAAAACCTGCGTGCGATATCCCATACTGGTAGCAAAGAGGTTCGCGATACCGTGACAACCTGCCGTTTCCAAGGCGGGTTCTAGCGCCACAGCGAGCCAGGGTGCCGCAGGCGACACAGGCGACCCGGTCGATCCGGCCACGCCAGCGTCAGGCATGCGCACTCATCGACGAACTCCATACCAACAGAGCCACATCATGTCCTTCACCCTCAAGGTCAACCTGGCACACGACATCTTTCCCAACGAACTCGACGCGCGCGTGGCCGACATGCGCCAGCTTGCCCAGGACGTCAGCAAGGAGCTTGCCCGCAGCCAGCAGCGGCGCGAGCGCGAGCGCCGCGAACCCGACCCGAGCGACCCGCATACGCGCCACTAGCTGGGTACCCGCGCGCTGCGTGCCCGTTCCTGCACCGCGCGGCGCAGGGCCGGCAGCACCTCGCCTTCGAGCCCGGACACAGCGGGGCCCTGCGCCCACACTTCGTGGTCCACGACGGCGGCGAAGAACGGCGTGCCATAGGCGTTCTGGATGATCGCGTGGCCGTCGCGCGTCTCGGTGGCAACCCACTTGAGGTGGTCAGGCAGCAGGCCGGCGGTGACGACGGCCTTGCCGCTGCCCAGGCTCAGCTTCACATAGTCGATTTCCCGGAACTCCGGAAACGACTTCGCCATCTTGTCCATGCGCCCGAAGTATTCCGCTTCATAGCCTCGGCATGGCGGGCAACTGGCCTGCCCGAGGTAGAGCAGGGTGATGCGGGATTCGGCGGTGGCGTGGAAGGGCGCTGCCTCGCCTGGTTGCGCGCTGGCACCGGCCATCCGGCCGGCGATCAGGACCGCGGGGGCGGCAATCAGCAGGGTTCGGCGGTCCATGGCTGGCTCCTCCGGGGCACTCGACAAGCAGAGTATCGGCCGCCATGCGCCGCCGCGCATCCCCGGAATGGGGGATGCAGGGATGCGCGCAAGCTGCCGCGCTAGCGGTGGAAGCCGTGGAAGCCGTGGAAGCCGCCCATGCGCCGCCCGCCGCCGCGCGCGCCGAAGCTGGCGCCGGGGTTGCCCGCGCCGCCGCCCCACTGGCGAGCAGTCTGGCCAAAGCGCTGCTGTCCCAGGTCGCGCGCCTGGCGTTGTTGCTCCAGCTGGCCGCCGACGTTGGCATTGGCATCGGGCTGCACCGGCTCCCAGCCGCCCGAGGTGTGCTTTTGCCAGCCGCCGTCCTGGGTGTGCTGGTAGATGTTGCCGTCATGTCCGGCGTAGACGTCGCCGTTGTTCCAGGCCACGCCGTTGCCCTGGCCGCGGTTGACCACGAAGCCCTTGCTGCCGGCTTCGCGCTGGCCGGTCTGGGTATTGCCGGCCACGCCGAACTCGGCCGCGCCGGCGCGCCCGGTCTGCGCGTTGTAGCCGGCCACCTGGCGCCCGCCCGCGTAGTTGCCGGTGTATTCATTGCCGGCGATGCCGCCGCGCCCGGCGCCGGCGCTGCCCGTGGACGGGTTGTAGAACGAGCCCTGGCGCCCGGCCGCGGCATTGCCGCTGTACGGGTTGAAGGCGGCGCCCGCGCTGCCCTGGAAGCGGGCGCCGGTGGCCGGGTTGTAGCCGGCGCCTGCGGTGCCGCGCCATTGCGTGCCGGTCCAGGCGTCCCAGCCCGAGGCATGGGTCACCGTGCCTTGTCCCCAGCGTCCGTAGAAGTTGGCCTGGTTCACGTTGACGTAGTTCCAGTTGTAGCCCCCGCCCCACCAGTACGGTCCCCAGTAGGGTGACGCCGCGCCCCAGAACGCCCCTGCCGCGAAGCCGAAGGCGAAGCCCTCCGCGGCGCCGAGCGCAAAGCCCGCGCCGTAGCCGTAGGTGGGCGGATAGCCGTAGTAGACCGAGCCCACATAGGCCGGATAGACATAGCCCGTGCCGTACACCACGGTGCCGTCGGCGCTGATCACCACACCCATGTAGCCGGGCGTGTAGCCCACTACCACGGTATCGGGCGCGACCGAATAGATGCGGACATAGGTGACGTAATGCAGCGGCGAGCTGGCCGGGATGGTGTAGATCGCGCCGGGCACCTCGGTGGCGACACGCCAGGGGCCGGTCGGGCCGGCGGCGGTGAACCAGACCCCGTTGGCCACTGCGTAGAAGTGCTCTGCGTCGGTCTGGATCACGGGCGTGGCGGCGTTGACGGCGTAGTTCAGCGAGGTGCCCTCGATCGGCGCGAAGCGCGGCGAGCCGTCGAAGCCGACCGTCAGCGTGGCCTTGGCGCGCGCTACCGCCGCTGTCTGCGGAATGGTGGCCGCGATCTGCGCCTCGCGTGCCTGCGGCGTGCCCGGCACGGAAACCAGCACGTTGGCCCTGGGATCCTGGGGCGAGATGCGCGCGAAGTCCGCGGGCAATGCACTGCCCGGCACGAACTGCCACGGCCCGTCGACACCCGGCGCGGCGAACCAGCGCCCCGAGACCAGCACGTAGTAGCGGTTGCTGGCGGGGTCGACGAACACCGCGCGGTCGGTGTTGCTCACGGTCAGCAGGCTGACGCCGGCCACCGGCAACAACTTGGGCGCGCCATCGGTGACGATCAGCTCGGTGGGGCCTGTCGCCACCAGGATGGCGGGCGGGGCGGCGGGACGCCTGCCGTCGGCCGGCAGCATCGGATCGGCCTTGGCGCCGGCCTGGGCCTTGCCAGCGGCGGTGACCAGCGCCTGCGGCGGGCTGGCGATCATCTGCCACGGCCCGCCGAGCGCGGCGGCGCCGTACCAGTAGCCGGCCGCCTGCAGGTAGAGTTGGCCGGCACTGTCGCGCAGCAGCAGGGCGCGGCTGTTGAGGGCATGCTGGTAGCGCGTGCCGCCGGCCTCGCGCCAGGCCGGCTCGCCATCGACCAGCACCAGCAGCGTGGGCACGGGCGCGAAGACGATGCGCGGCGCGTCGTTCTTCACCGCCACGCCGGAGGCCCTGGCGACTTCCTGCGAGGCCGCGTAGCTGGCCTGCAGTTCATCGAGCGGCACCGTGAGCCCGGCCGGCGGCAGGCGCGCCAGCAGCGCCTGCCGCACCTGGCCGGCCGCCTCGGGATTGGTCGGCACGTCGACGCTGTCCACCTGGATCGCGCGCATCTGCACCAGGCCGGATGCCTTGTCGATATCGGCATGCGCGGAGAAGCGCACCACGCCGTAGGTCGGCGTGCCGTTCTTCGCCCCCACCGCCACCGCGGCGCGGCCGGAGAGGCGGTCGCCGTCCCATTGCTCGATCTGCGGCTGGTACATCTCGATATGCTGGCTGGCCGCGTCGAAGTTGCGCGRCCAGGTCAGCGGCGCGGCTGTCCGGGGCGGATTGGCCGCCTGTGCCGGCGGCATGCCCAGCGCCAGGCAGGCGGCAATCAGCAGCAGGCGCAGGCGCGCGGTGGCCGGCGTGGCGGCGGTGGCTGGCATGGTGCGGCTCCTTGTCGGCAAATCCAGCAGGCTGGCCGGCAGCGGGCGATAGTCCCAGCCTGGCCGGGCGCGGCAAGCGCCGCCCGGCCACCCATGRCGCGGGCATTGCCCCTGCCTGGGTCAGACGGCCCGGAGCGCTTCGTCGATCCGGGCGCGCGTGGCGCGCGGTGGCGTGGCGCCTATTCGTTGCTCACCTTGCGCGATTTCCAGCGGCCGTCGCTCTGCTTGCAGAACCAGCCGGTCCAGTTGTCTTCCAGGCCATCGCGCTTGAGCTGGGTGCGCAGCAGGCGGCAGGACTGGCCCTGGTCGGTCTTGGAGCGCAGCGGCGTGAGCGAGCCTTCGATGGCGCGGCGGCCGCTCGTGGCGGGATAGTTCCAGGGCACCACGGCGCCGTCGGCGCCGGTGTTGAGGATCTCGCCCACGCTCTTGGCGAGTGCGGCGGATTCCTTCTGGCTCATCTTGCCGATCACCGTGGCATTGACGAATGTGTCGAAGTAGGCGAGCGCGGGCGCGGCCGGGGCCAGCAGGGCGGCACATGCCAGCGAAGTTCGGAACAACTGGCGCGGTGTCATGGATGCAGTCCTTTTGTCGTGGGTGGTTCGATGGATCGAAGGGCGCGGGACGCGTCCGGATACAGACGGCGCGAAGCCCGCACGCGTGCGGAGTCCCGCGCTCGTCACGTTTTCATCGCGTCCTGCTACCTTATGCCATCCGCATGCCGGTGCGCGCCCGAGTGAAAACTTTCACATCCAGTACAAAAAGCGACATAACCACGCCGAAAGATTTCAGTACCCGGCACGACAGGCGATATGCCATGCTGCTCGCCAGTGCCTGATACGGCGCCGGCCCGATTTGCGTCCGTGCGTCCTGACGAGAGAGCGGCAAATGAGCGCAAGAGAGGCAATGGCGGCGCTGCAGCGCCATGTCGAGGGGGCCATCAAGGGGCAGGGCGAGGTGATCCGCCAGATCGTGATCGGCCTGCTGGCCAACGGCCACCTGCTGCTGGAGAGCGTGCCCGGCCTGGCCAAGACGCGCATGGTCAAGAGCGTGGCGGCCAGCCTGGACGCGCAGATGCGCCGCATCCAGTTCACCCCGGACCTGCTGCCGGCCGATATCACCGGCGCCGACGTGCTCTACCAGGAAGGCGGGCGCAACAGCTTCCGCTTCCAGCCGGGCCCGGTGTTCGGCAACCTCGTGCTGGCCGACGAGATCAACCGCGCCCCGGCCAAGGTGCAGTCCGCCTTGCTCGAAGCCATGGAGGAGCGCCAGGTCTCGGTGGGCGGCACCACGCATCCGATGCCCCCGCTGTTCATGGTGCTGGCCACGCAGAACCCGATCGAGCAGGAGGGCACCTATCCGTTGCCCGAGGCGCAGATGGACCGATTCCTGATGAAGGTGCTGATCACCTATCCTGCCGCCGACGATGAGCGCGAGGTGCTGCGCCTGGTGCGCGCGGAGGAGCGTGGCGAGGGGCCGGCCCCGGCCGATGCGCCCGCGGGCGAGAATCCGCCGCCACGGCGCGTGCCACAGGCCGCGATCTTCGCGGCGCGCGCGGAAATCAGCGCCATTCACGTGGCCGACGCGATCGACCGCTACATCGTCGACCTGGTCAACGCCAGCCGCGCGCCGGCCCGCTATGACGAGGCGCTGGCCAAATGGATCGCGCTGGGCGCCAGCCCGCGCGGCGGCATCGCGCTGGACCGCGCCGCGCGCGCCCATGCCTGGCTCGAAGGACGCGATCATGTCACGCCAGACGATGTGCGCGCGATGGCGCTGCCCACCCTGCGCCACCGGCTGATCCTGTCCTACGACGCCAACGCCGACGGAGTGGATGCCGATGCGGTGGTGCGCAAGCTGGTGCAAAGCGTGGCCGTGCCGGCCTAGCAACGGGGAACCCAGGTGGCCACGGAGGCGGCGCGCACGGCAGCGGAGATCGGCACGGTGTGGGTGGATGTCGCGCACCTGGCGCGGCTCGAGCACGCCGTGTGCGATCTGGGCTTCACCATGCGCCAGCCGCACGCCAGCGTGCTGGCGGGCAAGCACGGCTCGCGCATCCGCGGGCGCGGGCTGAATTTCGAGGAATTGCGCGGCTACCGGCAGGGCGACGATATCCGCCATCTCGACTGGCGCGCCTCGCTGCGCGCCGGGCGCGCGCTGGTGCGCGCCTACACCGAAGAGCGGGACCTGCCGGTGCTGCTGGTGGTGGACCAGCGMATGCCGATGTTCTTCGGCTCGCGGCGCGCCATGAAATCCGTGCTGGCGGCGGAGTTCGCCGCGTTGTGCGCGTGGATGGCACTGCAGGCCGGCGACCGCGTGGGCGCCGTGGTCTTCAACGACAGCGACACCACGCTGGTGCGCCCGCTGCGCAGCCGCGCGCGCGTGCAGGCCGTGCTGGGCGCGGTGGCCGGCATGAACCAGGCGCTGCATGCCGGCAGCACGGCGCGGCCCGTCTATGGCCAGCTCGACCGCGCGCTGGAGCGCGCGCTGCAGGTGGCGGCGCATGACCACCTGGTTTGCGTGGTAAGCGATTTCGCCGGGGCCGGGCAACGCACGCAGGATCTGCTGCGCCAGCTGTCCAGCCACAACAGCGTGATCGCCGCGCTGGTGTTCGACCCGATGTTCCAGGCCGTACCGCACCACACCGGGCGCATGGTGGTGACGGAGGGCGAGTTGCAGGTCGAGCTGGACATGGGCGCCAGGACCGTGCGCGAGCCGATCGAATCCTTCTTCACCGGCCGCCTGCACGAGGTCACCGCGCTGCTCAAGCGCAGTGGCGTGCCGATGATGGCAATCGATACCGAGGGCGAGGCGCTGGCCCAGTTGCGCCACCTGCTGGGACGCCTGGCCCCGCGCGGCAAGGCGCCGCGGCCATGAGCGCACGGCGCGCACGGCCATGGCAGAGCTGATCCGCGCCAGCGTTGCCGGCAGCCCCGGCGCCGCGCCTGCCGATGCCACGCTGTCCGCGCTGCAGGAGATCCCCACGCCCGCGCCGGTCTCATGGTTGCCGCAGACCTGGGGCTGGGCGGTGCTGGCCGCGCTCCTGCTGACGGTGCTGGCGCTGCTGGCGTGGCGCGTGTACCGTCGCCGCCAGGCCAGTCGCTACCGGCGCGAAGCGCTGGCCGAGCTGGCGCGGATCGAAGCCATGCTGGCCGACGAGCACAGCCGCGCCGGCGCGCTGGCGGCGCTGCCGGCGCTGGTCAAGCGCGTGGTGCTGGCGTTCGCGCCGCGCGCGCAGGTGGCCAGCCTGTCGGCACAGGCGTGGCTGGCGTACCTGGACGGCACCTGGCGCGCGGGCAGCTTCACCAGCGGGCCGGGGCGCCTGCTGCCGGAACTGGCCTACGGCAGCCAGCCGCCCGCGGCCGCCGAGGTGACGGCGCTGGTGGCGCTGCTGCGCGACTGGATCGGACAGCATCATGCTCGCCTTTGAACATCCCTGGGCGGCCTTGCTGCTGCCGTTGCCGCTGCTGGTCTGGCTGTTGCTGCCGGCGTACCGGGAGACCATGCCCGCGGTGCGCGTGCCGTTCTTCGAGGAAATGGCCGAGCGCAGCGGCCAGCGTCCCGCCCACGGCGCGGTGGTGATGCGCGGCAACTGGGCCCGGCGGCTGCTGGCGCCGCTGTGCTGGGTGCTGCTGGTGGCCGCGCTGGCCAGGCCGGTGTGGGTGGATCCGCCCATCGAGCGCGACGAGCCCGCGCGCGACCTGATGCTCGCCATCGATCTCTCGCAGTCGATGGAGGCACGCGATTTTACCGGGGCGGACGGCCGCGCCGTGGACCGCCTCACCGCCGTCAAGCAGGTGGTGCGCGGGTTTATCGCGCGCCGCAAGCAGGACCGCATCGGCCTGGTGGTGTTCGGCGTCGCCGCCTTCCCGCAGGCGCCGCTGACGATGGACCATGACAGCGTGCTGGCCTTGCTCGATGAAACGCAGATCGGCATGGCCGGCCCGCAGACCGCCATCGGCGACGCCATCGGCGTGGCGGTGCGCATGACCGAGGCGTCGCCGGCGCAGGAAAAGGTGCTGATCCTGCTGACCGACGGCAACGACACCGCCAGCAAGGTGCCGCCGGCGCAGGCCRCGCAGGTGGCCAGGGACCGTGGCCTGGTGATCCATACCATCGGTATCGGCGACCTCAATGCCAGCGGCGAGAACAAGGTGGACCTGGCTGCGCTGCAGGCCATCTCGGCGCGCACCGGCGGGCAGAGCTTCCGTGGCGAGGACCTGGCCGGCCTGGAGGCGATCTACGCTACGCTGGACCGCATCACGCCGGTCAAGGTCAGGCGCCAGTCGCACCAGCCCAAGCGCGACCTTTTCTGCTACCCGCTGGGCGCGGTCGGCATCTTGCTGCTGCTGTACCACGCGGTCATGCTGCTGCTGACTGCCGCGCGGCGGCCGCGCGGCCAGCCGCCGCCGGAGCCGGGCGCGGCCGCAACACGCGCAGGGGGGCGCTGATGGACCTGTCGGCCTTTCACTTCCTGCGCCCGCCGTGGCTGCTGCTGGTGCCCGCGGCCGCGCTCATCGCCTTCGCCTGGCACCGGCTCTCGGACCCGCGCCGCCGCTGGCAAGGCGTGATCGCCCCGCATCTGCTGGCGCGGCTGATCGTGGACAGCGGCGGCGGCCCGCGCCTGCGGCCGGTGCATGGCGCCTGCGCGGCGCTGGCGCTGATCGGCATTGCCGCGGCCGGGCCGGCCTGGGAGCGCGAGCCACCGCCGTTTGCCGAGGACAAGGCGCCGATGGTGATCGCCATCGACCTCTCGCGCAGCATGGACGCGGTGGACGTGGCGCCCACCCGGCTGGAGCGCGCCAAGCAGAAGGTGCGCGACCTGATGGTGCTGCGCGCCGGCTCGCGCACCGGCCTGGTCGTGTATGCCGGCAGCGCGCACATGGTGGTGCCGCCCACCGACGATCCGGTCTTCATGGCGCTGTTCCTGGACGCGCTCGACACCGGCATGGTGCCCGGCGCGGGCAAGAACGCGGCGGCGGCGCTGACGCTGGCGGATGGCCTGCTCAGGCGCGAGTCGGCCGCCGGTACCGTGCTCCTGATCACCGACGGATTCGAGCGCGCGCAGATTCCAGCCTTCGCCGCGCAGGCGCGGGCGGGCCAGATCCAGGTGCTGGCGCTGGCGGCCGGCACCGAGGGCGGCGGGCCCATCCGCACCCCCGATGGCCGCGTGGCCACCGACCCGCAGGGCAGGCCGCTGCGGGGCACGCTGGACCTTGCCGCACTCAAGGCACTGTCTGCCGATGCGGATATTCCGCTGGCCAGCCTGACGCTGGACGACGACGACATACGCTGGGTGCAGCGCCGCGCCGTGCGCAATATGGAAGCCGCGCAGGAGAAGAACGCGCAAGTGCGCTGGAAGGAAGCCGGCTATCTCATCACCGTGCCCATCGTCGTGCTGGGTGCATTGTGGTTCCGCCGCGGCTGGGTGGTACGCTGGCTGCCGCTGTGGCTTGCGACGCTCGCGGGCCTGCTGGCGCAGGCGCCGCGTCCGGCAATGGCCGCGGATTCCCGCCCGGCCGGCGCCACCACCAGCGCCACCACCAGCGCCACCACCAGCGCCATCGCCAGCGCCTTCTTCACGCCGGACCAGCAGGGCCGCCGGCGCTTCGAGCGCGGCGACTTCGCCGGCGCCGCCGCCCGTTTCCAGGACCCCATGTGGCGCGGCTGGGCCAGCTACCGCGCGGGCGACTATGCGGCAGCGCTGACCGCCTTCGCGAGCCTGGACACGCCGGACGCTTTCTTCATGATGGGCAATTGCTACGCGCGCCTGCGCGACTACCCGCGCGCGCTTGCCGCCTACGACAACGCGCTGGCGGCTCGCCCCGGCTTCGCGCAGGCCGTGGCCAACCGCGCGCTGGTGGCGGCGCTGATCGCCCGGGAGAAGAACGACAAGGATGACCAGGAACAGGCGCCCGACCTGCCGCCGGACAAGGTCGAGTTCGAGAACAAGGAGCAGGGCGGCAAGAAGGGCAAGCTGGACATGAGCCGGCTGCAGCAACAGAACGCGGAGCTGTGGATGCGCAACCTGCAGGTATCGCCGGCGGATTTCCTGCGGCAGAAGTTCCAGATCGAAGCGCGGCAGCCGGCGCCCGTGCCGCCGGCGGCGGCCCCGGCGTCCGGCGCGCGCGGAGCGGCGCCATGAGCCGCCGCGCGCTGCTGGCCGCCGTGCTGGTGCTGGCTTGCCTGCTGGCGATGTTGCCCGCGCTGGCCGCGCCCGGCGACGGGCCGGCAAGCATGGCGCGCGCCCACCTGGAACCGCCCGGACCGGTCGCGGCCGGACAGCCCGTGCGGCTGGTGGTGGATGCGCTGACCACCAACTGGTTCACGCAGGCGCCGGTCTTTCCCGCGCTGGATATCCCGGGCGCCATCGTCAGCCCGCCGGGAGACGATGCCAGCAACCTGAGCGAGGACATCGGCGGGCAGCGCTGGTTCGGCGTGTCGCGCAGCTACATCATCACGCCGCAGTCCGGCGGCGACCTCGCCATTCCGCCGCTGGAGCTGACCCTGCAGGTGGGCGAGGCCGCCGGCCCGGTCAAGGTCAGGACGCCGCCGCTGACCCTGGCGATCAAGGCAGTGCCGCGCCCGCCCGGCGCCGGGAATGCCATCGGCACCGTGCGCCTCGAGGTGCGCCAGACGCTGGACCGTGACCTGCGGGCGCTAAAGCAGGGCGACGCCTTCACCCGCACCATCGAGATCAGCGCGGACGGCGTGCAGGCCATGCTGCTGCCACCCACCGTGTTCGCGCCGGTGAGCGGGCTGGCGGTCTATCCCAAGGCGCCGCGCGTGGAAGACATCAGCCGCGAGCGCCAGGGATTCCTCGGCGGCCATCGCATCGATGCGGCCACCTACGTCGTGCAGCGCCCCGGGCGCTACACGCTGCCGGGCGTCAGCGTGCAATGGTGGGACGTGCGCGCGGGCCGCTTGCGCACTGCCAGCGTGCCGCCGCTGCATTTCAGCGCGGCGGCGGGCGGGGGCTACCAGCCGGCCGTCGCCATCCCGGGCGAGTCCCCGGCGGCGCTGGGTGGCGGCACCTCCCGCTTCGCTGTCCGGCAGGTGGCGGGGGCCATCGTCGCGGTTGCGTTGCTCGCGTTTGCGGCATGGCTGCTGCTGCCACGCCTGCGCCTGCTGTGGGCGCGCGCGCGGGCATCGCGGCGACGGCGGCTGCTCGCCCGGGACGGGTCGGAGCGGGCTGCCTTCATGCGGCTGCGGCGCGCCTTGCGGGGCAGCGGGCAGGGAGCGCCCGGCGCGCTCTACGCCTGGCTGGACCGGCTGGCAGCGAAGCGGGGCAGTGGACTGGCTGGTCCGGCCACGCTGGCCGATGCCGGGCGTGCTGCCGCGCGTGGGCCTTTCACGGAGGCGGGCCAGGCGTGGCTTGCGAGCAACTATGGTGGCGCGCAAGCCGTGGCGGCGGGCCCGGCCGTCGATGCGGCACTCGACCGGTCCCTGGATGAGGCCCGGCACGTGCTCGCCGCGCAGCCGCCGGCGCGGCGCGGCCATGCGCGGGAACTGCCACCGCTCAACCCCGGCGGCGAGCAAGCGGCTAGCAGGCAGCAAGCAGGCAGCAAGCAGGCAGTTAGCAGGCAGCTAGCAGGCGCTAGCAGGCAGCTAGCAGGCGGGGCATGAGCGGAACAGAGGCCGGCCAGGGGCGGTGGGATATGTCCTTGCCGAAAATCTTTGCCACCGGCCGGGAAAACATTCAGTTCAGGCCAGGTGCGATCCCCCGCAGAATACTTCGCACGCCCGCGCGGCGCCCGGCGTTGCCGGCGCCACGGCATCCCCGCCCACGGTCCGAGGTGAACCCAATATGCGCCCCACGCTGACCAAGCAATTCGCCATCGCCTTGCCGCTCCTGCTGGGCGCGGCGCACGCGCAAGCCACCGAAGGCGCGCTCGGGCGGCCCGTCACGGGCACCAGCGTCACGCCCAATGCGGGCATCGTGGCGCCGGAGCCCATCCTCGCCGTCAATCTCGGCGAGATCTACCTGAACGGTTCCATCGGCGGCGGCCGGGAAGTGCCGATCGGTGGCCAGACCACGCTCGGCGTGGATGGCAAGGTGGCCTTCACCCTGGCTACCATCATGAAGGTGTGGGACACCAAGACCGGCGCGTGGAATTTCGCTTCCAGCTTCACGCTGCCCTATGTCTGGACCCAGGTGAACGCCACCGTGGCGGTGGGCCGCCTGCAGGGCGGCAGGCAGGACACGGCATCCAACCTGTTCGACATCGCTTTCACGCCGGTCATCGCCGGCTACCACTTCTCCAAGACCGAGCACATCGCCTTGAGCTTCAATATCTGGGCTCCCACCGGAAAGTACGACGCCAGCTCCCTGGCCAATCCCAGCCTCAACAACTGGACGTTCATCCCGCAAGTGGCGTACACCCGGATCCTGCCGCAGTACGCAATGCAGATCAACGTGGTGGCGGGCCTGCAGTTCTACACGCGCAACAGCGCAACGGACTACCAGAACGCGCCGCTGTTTACGCTCGACACGATGCTGACCAGGCAGTTCGGCCATGGCTTCGGGGCCGGCCTGATCATCGGCACCACCCAGCAGCTTGGCAACGATACCGGGCCCACCGCCGACCGGCTCAATGGCTTTCGCGGACACGACTGGGCGATCGGGCCGATCGTGACCTACGACAGCAAGATCGGCGCGAAGAGCATGCTCTCGCTCGGCCTGCGCTGGGTGCCGACGGTATCGAGCCAGAACCGGCTGAGCAGTACCAGTACCTTCATGGGAACCGCGACTGTCGTGTTCTGACGAAAAAGGGCTTGGCCAGCCCCCTTCGCGCGTTCCCTGCGGATCAGGCGAATTCGATTTTTTCGCTACCCGAATGGGTGATGGCATTGGGCCGGTTTTGCCGCCGGGTGGCACCGCCATCGCGCCGCCTGTCTGCCGCGCAGCACTTTCCCCTCTTTTGTGCGCTGCCATGTGCTGCCGCGCTCTCTCGCCTACGAAAACTTTCACTACGGGACACGCTGCCAGCACCTACAAATTAAGAAGCTAATTTTGCTTAGCTAAGTCGCAAATCGGTAAGCCGGAGACGCAGGGGCGAAGGCGTCCGCGAGAACGCAGCCCCGGCCTTCATTCTGATAATGGCAACGAAGGTAAGCCCTGCAATTGCCAAACCAAAGGGGCGGCGGTGGCGATTGGAATGCGAAACACGACGGATGCCCTGACCACGTCAGGCCGAAGGACCAAGGGCGCGAGCCGGCCGCCCGCCGTGGCCCAGTTGCGCGACAGCAGGGCCGCGCCGATGCCGCGCGGCCACACGCGCTACCTGCGCACCTTTGTCGACCTGGCCGAGCGCGGCACGGTGCACGCCGTGGCCCAGGCCAACGGCATCCAGTCCTCCTCGGTGCTGTACCACCTGCAGGCGCTCGAAGACCGCCTTGGCGCGCTGTTCATACCAGGCGCGGAGAAGGGCGCGCTGGTGCCGACCGCCAGGGCGCTGGAGATCCTGCCCAAGGTGCGGCGCATGCTCGGCATTCTCGACGATGCGTGCTCCGGCCGCGCGCCGCCGCTTGCCGACTGCGTCGGGCTGGCGCGCGTGCGCCTGGCGGGGCCGATCGATCTCGCCGCGGAGCTGGTGGTCAAGGTGGTCAGGACCACGGTGCCGGTCAGCCGGCTCAGCTTGTCGCATGCCAGGCAAGGCCAGGCGGAGCCCGGCGGCGACCTGGAGATCGTGGTGTCGCTGGGCGAGACCCGCCTGGAGGGCAGGGGCTGCACGGTGGCCAGGATGCAAAGCTCGCTGATTCCGGTGTTCTGCCGCTCGCATGCCGGCCCTCGCTGTGCGGCTGGCGGGGCCGCGCCATGCCTGATCCCGGAAGCGCTACTCGGCCTCTCCGGCCAGATCGACAACTGGATCCACACGGTCAGCGCGCTGGGCGCAGCGCGGGTTTCATCGCTCTCGATGGAGGCGCTGCTCGATCTCGCGCAGGCCAGGCCGGCGGCCATCCTGCTGCCTGCACCGGGACTGGAAAGCGCGCTGCAGGCACGGGATTTCGCCGTGCTGCCCACGTCCGGCCTGTTCGGCCAGCCGCCGCCGGTGGAGCTGTGCATCGCTGCCATCGCGCACGATCCGGCCTTGCGCCGCACCGCGCACAGGGTACGCGCGCAGTTGCAGCGCAGCCTGGCGGCGGCGCTGCCCAATGCCCGCTACGACACGGAAGCCGCGGTGCCGGCATGAGGCTGGCCGATGCCGTACCGCGACGATGAAATCATTCAGATCGAAGGCGCAAAGAATTGATTTCCGTTTTGCCGTGCGATTTGCGAGCATGGCTGCGCAGTTGTGAGGATATCTTTGCATTGCCTACGGCAGGAGGCGGGATGGGACGGAGCCGGAACAGCAAACGGCGCAACGAGGCGATGGCCGGGGCCAGCACGGCAAACGCGGCCATGGCGCCGGCGGCGGCACTGCCGGCCAGCGCGGCGCTGCGGCGCCGCAGCGTTCTGCTCGGCGGCGCGTTGCTGTGCGTGGCGGTGGCGGCAGGCGGCGCATTTTCTTACTGGCGGGGCGGCACGGACGCGGCCCGGCCAGTCGGTGTGCAAGCCGGCGACGGCGTCCACGGCCCGGCCGGCATGGTGCATGTGCCCGGCGGGGAGTTCCTGATGGGCAGCGACCACAAGCTGGCGCAGCCCAACGAGCGGCCCGCGCACAAGGTGCGCGTGCACGGTTTCTGGATGGACCAGCACCACGTCACCAATGCCGAATTCCGCAAGTTCGTGCAGGCTACCGGCTACGTCACCACCGCGGAGAAGCCGCCCGACTGGGAAACCCTGAGGGTCCAGCTGCCGCCTGGCACGCCGCGGCCGCCGGACAGCGCAATGGTGGCGGGTGGCATGGTGTTCGTCGGTACCGCCGGCCCGGTGCCGCTGCAGGATTACTCGCGCTGGTGGCGCTACGTGCCCGGCGCCGACTGGCGCCATCCCGGCGGCCCCGACAGCAGTATCGCGGGCAAGGACGATCACCCCGTCGTGCAGGTCTCCTACGAAGATGCGCAGGCTTATGCGAAGTGGGCCGGCAAGCGGCTGCCCACCGAGGCCGAATGGGAGTTCGCCGCGCGCGGCGGCCTGGAGCAGGCCACCTACGGCTGGGGAGACCAGTTCGCGCCCGACGGCAAGCAGATGGCCAATGTCTGGCAGGGCCAGCAGGCGCAGCCATTCCCGGTGGTCAGCGCCAAGGCGGGCGGCGCGCTCGGCACCAGCGCGGCCGGCACCTTCCCGCCCAACGGCTATGGCTTGTCCGACATGACCGGCAACGCCTGGCAATGGGTGGCCGACTGGTATCGCGCCGACCAGTTCGAGCGCGAGGCCGTGGCCAGGCGCACCATCGATTCTCCGGCGGGTCCCGCGCAGTCGTGGGACCCGGCCGACCCTGGCGTGCCGGTGACGGCGCCCAAGCGGGTCACGCGCGGCGGCTCCTTCCTCTGCAATGAAGACTATTGCCTGAGCTACCGGCCCAGCGCCCGGCGCGGCACCGATCCGTACAACAGCATGTCGCACCTGGGTTTCCGGCTGGTCATGGACGACGCCAAATGGGAGGCCCTGCGCGAGCAGGGGCAAGCGGCGCTGGCGCAGGCCACGGCGGGCCAGCCTGCCGCGCGCCACTGAGGGAGGAGCCGGCCATGCCGCGTTTCACGTTGTTGTCCTGCCACGCGCGCCGATGCCAGGCCGCCGGGCTCGCGGCCGTCGCGCTGGCGGCGGCGCTGGCAGGCTGCGCGGGGCCGCCAGCGGACAGCGGTGGCGGGGCGGCGCCGGTGCGGGCGGCGCAGGCAAGTACCGCCGCTGTCTTGCCATCGTGGCGCGACGGCGCCGCGCGGCAGGCCATCCTCGCCTTCGTGGCCGATGTCACGCGCGCCGGCGCGCCCACCTTCGTGCCGCCGGCGGAGCGCGTCGCGGTGTTCGACAACGACGGCACGCTGTGGAGCGAGCAGCCGCTGTACTTCCAGTTCCTGTTCCTGCTCGACCAGGTCAAGGCCGCCGCGCCGAGCCATCCGGAGTGGAAGAACAATGCCGCCCTCAAGGCCCTGATGGCCAACGACATGGCCGCGCTGCACGCCCAGGAGAAACAGCTGCTGCCACTGGTCATGGCGGCCAATAGCGGCATGACGGTGGACGAGTACGACAAGGCGATCCGCGCATGGCTGGACAAGTCGCGCCATCCCAGGCTCAACCGCCCGTTCACCGAACTGGTCTACCAGCCGCAGCTGGAGCTGCTGKCCTACYTGCGCGCCAACGGCTTCAAGACCTACATCGTYTCSGGCGGCACSATCGASTTCATGCGGCCRTGGTCGGAGCAGGTCTATGGCATCCCGCCCGAGCAGGTGATCGGCTCCACCGCATCGATCAAGTACGAAGTGCGCAACGGCCAGCCGGTGCTGGTGCGCGAGCCCAAGCTGGCCTTCGTCGACGACGGGCCGGGCAAGCCGGTCGGCATCTACCTGCGCATCGGCCGCAGGCCCATCCTGGCGGTGGGCAACTCTGACGGCGACCTGCAGATGCTGGAATACACCACCGGCGGCGCCGGCCGGCGCCTGGCGCTGCTGGTGCATCACGACGATGCCGAGCGCGAGTTCGCCTATGACCGCCAGTCGGCGGTGGGCAAGCTCGACAAGGCCTGGGACGCGGCCACCGCGCGCGGCTGGACCGTGATCAGCATGAAGCAGGACTGGCAGCAGATCTACCCGCCACCCAAGTAGCACCGCGCGGCGCAGTCGCGCTCAGCAATCCCTTTGTTGCACATGTCCGTTCGTGCCGAACGCGGACGGACTCGTCTTGATTTCGTCGGGAGCCTTGCCATGAACTTTTCGTTGGGGAAATTGCATCGGAGCCGCGGGACGGCGCTGGCGCTGGCCGGCATCGGCGGCCTGGCCGCCGCGGCGACCGCCGTCTTCTTCCTGTCCGCGCCGCCTGACGCGCAAGCGCAGGGCGCGGCCAAGCCCGCGCCGGCGCCAGCCGCCACCGCCGCCAAGCCGCCACCCGCTCCGGCACAGGGTACGGGCAAGAAGCCCAATATCCTGGTGATCTTCGGCGACGATATCGGGCAGACCAATATCAGTGCCTACAGCTTGGGCGTGGTGGGCTACAAGACGCCCAATATCGACCGCATCGCCCGCGAGGGCATGATATTTACCGACTACTACGCAGAGAACAGCTGCACGGCCGGGCGCTCGTCGTTCATCACCGGACAGACGCCGTTGCGTACCGGGCTCTCGAAGGTCGGCGCGCCGGGCGCGCCGGTGGGCCTGCAGAAGGGCGACATCACCATTGCCGAAGCGCTCAAGCCATTGGGTTATGCCACCGGCCAGTTCGGCAAGAACCACCTTGGCGACAAGGATGAATACCTGCCCACCAAGCACGGTTTCGACGAGTTCTTCGGCAACCTGTACCATCTCAACGCCGAGGAAGAACCCCAGCGCGACTACTGGCCCAAGGACAAGAACGACCCGTTCGTGAAGAACTTCTCGCCGCGCGGCGTGATCCACAGCACCGCCGACGGCAAGGTGGAAGACACCGGCCCGCTGACCACCAAGCGCATGGAGACCGTCGACGACGAGACCACGGCCGCCGCGCAGAACTTCATCACCAAGCAGGCCCAGGCCAACAAGCCGTTCTTCGTGTGGATGAACACTACGCGCATGCACGTCTACACGCACGTGCGCCCGTCGATGCGCGGGCAGAGCGGCATGCCCGGCAACGAGTACGCGGATGGCATGATCGAGCACGACGGCGACGTAGGCAAGCTGCTCAAGACGCTGGACGACCTGAAGATCGCCGACAACACCATCGTCATCTACACCACCGATAACGGCCCCAACCAGTTCTCCTGGCCGGACGCCGCCACCACGCCGTTCCGCAGCGAGAAGGACACCAACTGGGAAGGCGCGTTCCGGGTGCCGGCCATGGTCCGATGGCCGGGCAAGATCAAGCCTGGCACCGTGACCAGCGAGATGTTCTCGGGGCTGGACTGGTTCCCCACGCTGCTGGCGGCGGCCGGCGACGCCGGTGTCAAGGACAAGCTGCTCAAGGGGGCCGGCTTCGGCGGCAAGAACTTCAAGGTCCACCTGGACGGCTATAACCAGTTGCCGCTGCTGACCGGGCAATCCCCGAAAAGCGCGCGCGACGAGTTCTACTACTTCAACGACGACGGCGAACTGGTGGCGATGCGCTTCGGCGACTGGAAGGCGGTCTTCTGCGAGCAGACCTCGCCCGGGGGATTCGCCGTGTGGCGGAATCCGTTCACCTGCCTGCGTGTCCCGAAGATGTTCAATCTGCGCATGGATCCCTACGAGCGGGCCGACATCGTGTCCGACCAGTACGATGACTGGCTGGCCAAGAACGCGTACCTGACCGAAATCGCGACCATGAAGGCCACCATGTTCCTGCAGACCTTCGTCGACTATCCGCCCAGCCAGCGGCCGGCGAGCTTCAGCATCGACCAGGTGCGCAAGCAGGTGGACAGGAAGATCGACGAGGCCTTCAAGAAGCGAGGGCAGCAGTAGCGGGGGGCGAAGGCCCGATGCACTAGCCTCGCCCGGCCGCGTTTTCCAGGGTGGCAAGCAATGCTGGATTCCCACGTGGCGCGGATCGACAAAAAGCCTGGCAGACGGGGCGGGACGGCGCGCCGCCCGGCCGTGGCCAGGCCGGACCTGGCGCCCCCGCGAGACATGGCGACGCTGGGGTGGGCCTGGCCGGCGCTGCTGTTGCTGGCCTCGGGCGCGGCCGGGCTGGTGTTCCAGGTGCTGTGGATCAAGCAGCTCACCCTGGTGGTGGGCGTGGAGGTGCACGCGGTCACCATCGCGGTCAGCGCCTTCTTCGGCGGACTGGCCCTCGGCGGCTGGCTGTTCGGGCGCGCGGCGGACCGCAGCGCCTGTCCCTTGCGGCTGTACGCGCGGCTTGAACTGGCCGTGCTGGTGCTGGCGCTGGCCTGCACCGTGGGCTTGTCCATGGCGGCGATGCCGTTTGCCTGGCTGCAGGACCGCGCCGGCGTGCTGGCGTGGGCCTTGCCGATCCTGCTGGCGGGCCTGCCGGCGGTAGCGATGGGCGGGACGCTGCCGGTGCTGATGCGCGCGCTCGCGCCGGCGCCGGACGGCGTGGGCCGCAGTGGCGGGCGCCTGTACGCGGCCAATACCGCCGGCGCCATCGCCGGCACCTTGCTGGCGGGCTTTGCGCTGGTGCCGTGGCTGGGCGTGCTCGGCAGCGCCTGCGCGGCGGCGGCGCTCAACGGCGTGGCCGGCTGCGCGGCGCTGGTGCTGGCGCGGCGCTACCG
>NZ_JBFTNF010000053.1:0-49967 GCF_056397345.1 Cupriavidus sp. 05N38 | reverse complement strand
GTGCAACGGCAAGAAGTACAGCCAATGCCAGAGAGGGGCGAGTGCGTCTCCGGGAACCGGTGCGGGGTCTTCACGGTCCACGGTCGCGGAGAGCGCCTTGACGGGGAACGCGGTTATCTCGTCGTGGGACTCGGTTGAATTACCGACCCACTCCTTCAGCTTGGCAGTGTCCATGAACGTCTCTTCGGTCTGTTTTCCTAGGCTCCCACTATGCACGGGCTACAGGCAACTTCCCATTCGCAAGTTCGGAACGAGCCTTTCGGCTGCACAGAAAACATCGAGCATGCGCTTATCCGAATGGCGCGTTCGGAAAAATCGGATTTACGTAGCGCGAAACTGTGGCCAAGATTGGCTCAAACCATCCGACTCAGCAAACCCCATGCGCGTCCAGATTCGTTGTCGCTCCCGAGTGGCGCTCCACAGACTCGTGCCGGCATTTCCCATGCGGATTACCTCCTGTCACGGCGAACATGTCCTTACGCGACGCGGCTTTTCGCGCACTATGCGAACGGACCGTGCTATCGACATTCCAGCTTTCGAATCCATCGACCTGCAACTCGGCGGCAGCGTGTTTTTCGCGTCCAGCTGTTATCTGGAACTCGCCGATGGGAACCCAAAGGAAATTGCCCTGGGCCCATCGCACCCAGGCGCGGAAACACCCTCATGKGCGCCGCTTCTGCGGGACATGATTTCGGGAACGGTCTTTCACCATCCGCAGGAGAACTGGAATGCGCACACGGTTGCTCATGCGCTGAGCACGACGCCCGAGCGGATCCGGACCGCTCTGTTCACGCAAGGCATGGCCTTCACGCATATATGCCGGACGCAACGTCTCATGCGCGCGCTGTTCGAGTCGATACAGTTCGAGCTCTCCGTCGCGGACCTGCGTGACAGAGTGGGCTGGGGTAGCAAAGGCGACCTGGAAGCGTCGTTCTACGATTGGTTTGGCGTCTCGCTCCAGACAGCCGCACGCCTGAGAGACGATGGACTGTAGTTCCTAGAATGCAATGCGGAGTGCGCGTGAAAGACAAGATGGATGCCTTCAATCCGGCTGCTCGCCGGCCTGCCTTAGCAGGTCCGACGCGCGCATGATGACCGGTGCATCTACCATTTCTCCGTCGAGTTGGAAGGCGCCCGGGCTGGTCTTGGCTCGCGCGAGAACCTTCTTCGCCCAGTCCAACTGAATTGCGGTAGGCCGATAGGCGTCGTTCACCCCAGAAACCTGCGCGGGATGGATACAGAGCTTTGCCCCGAATCCCAGCCGCCGACCGCGCTCACTCGCCCTGCGCAGTTCATCCACATCGGAGATGGATACCGTCACCCCATCCACTGGCGAAGCAATCCCCGCAGCCCGCGAGGCTAAGACGAGCATTGAACGAAAGTAGAGCAATTCCTCGTCATCGCCCTCGATGCCAAGCTCAGTCCGGAAATCCACGGTTCCGAATACAAGTCGCTCTACCCCGGACGCAGCAGCAATCTCGCTCACATTGGCCATGCCTTTGGCGGTCTCGACAAGCGGGAGAACCTTGACGCCCGGAGGGAGATGCCTCACCACCAGCGCAACATCTGCCGCGCTTTCCGCCTTCGGCAGAACGACGCCACGGACTCCGCCCTCGCGACACACACGGACGTCGCCCTCGAACCATTGCGTCTGCGTCGCGTTGATTCGTACCATTCCAGAGCCGCCGGTTGCCAGGTAGTCCGCCAGGAGGTGCCGGGCCCGGTCCTTGTCCTCAGCAGAAACGGCATCCTCAAGGTCAAGAATCACCATATCTGCGCCGCAGGCGTGGGCCTTGGCAAAGCGCTCGGGGCGATTGGCCGGCACAAAGAGATAGGAACGAGCAGAGGTGATGGTTGCCATTTGGTCAGATTCCAGTGAGCACGCGCGCATGCCCCCTCCCTCCCGAACGAGGCGTGAAGAGGCAGAGCGAATTGAGTGGGCCGCGTCAGTTCGCGGCAGAGCATGACGTCAGATTGCGCCTTCGCTGGTCAAGCGGGCGACATCATCACTGGTGTAGCCGAGTTCACGAAGAATGTTCTCGCTGTGCTGGCCAAGCGCGGGGATCGCATCCATCCGCGGCTCGAAAGATTGCGGAATCCCGGGTGGGAGCAATGCGGGAATGACCCCTACCGGTGATTGGACCGACGTCCAGCGCTCCCGCGCCTTGAGTTGCGGATGATTCCAGACATCCTTCATATCGTTCATGCGCGCGTTAGCAATCTGCGCGCGCTCCAGGCGCTCCACGACCGCATCGATAGTCAGCGAGGAAAATGCAGCGGTGATGATTTCCGTAAGCGCCACACGGCTCTTGGCACGGAGTGAATTCGAGACAAACCGCTCGTCCGTGGCAAGTGCAGGCTGTTCCAGGACAACCCGGCAGAAGGCATCCCATTCGCGCTCGTTCTGGAGACCGAGAATGATGGTCTTTCCGTCACCGGCCGTGAACAGGCCGTAGGGAAAAATGGTGGCATGCGATGCGCCTGCCCTCGGAGGCGGCGTGGCCCCGTCAAAAGCGTAATAGAGTGGATAGTTCATCCATTCGACCATACTCTCCAGCATCGAGACGTCGATATGCGCACCCCTGCAGGTCTTTCCACGCTGCAACAATGCGGCCAGGATGTTGGTGTACGCGTACATGCCAGCCGCAATGTCGGCAATGGAGCAACCCGCTTTCGATGGGCTCTCAGGCGTACCGGTGATAGAAACAAATCCAGACTCCGCCTGGATGAGCAGGTCATAGGCCTTCTTGTCGCGATAGGGGCCATCATTGCCATACCCTGAGATGTCACAGACGATGATGCCTGGGTACCGCTGCGACAGCACCTCGTAGGAGAGGCCGAGTCGGTCAGCAGCACCTGGGGCAAGGTTCTGGACAAGCACGTCGGCCTTGTCGAGGATTTTCTGGAGGATGGCGGGCGCTTCGCGGTGCTTGAGGTCCAGAGCAAGACTCTCCTTCGAGCGATTCGTCCAGGCGAAATGCGAGGACATGCCATCCACCCGCTCGTCGTAACCCCGGGCGAAATCGCCAACTTTCGGCCGCTCGACCTTGATGACCCGAGCCCCTAGGTCGGCCAACTGGCGGGTGCAAAAGGGGGCGGCAATTGCATGTTCTAGAGAAACAACGGTGATGCCATCAAGGGGACGCATAGCAGCCTTAGTAAGAAAGTACCTCGCCTAGCCCACCGCAGCGGGAACGGGCAAGAGAATCTGGTGCACGGCAGCCGCTTATTAAATCAGGACTCGCCACGCGATGCCGGCGCATCCTGCTTTACCGGCAGGTATCGGCTACATCTCGGAATATTTGCATTCCTGCGCTTGGGACTAGTCTCGCAGCACGGTGACCTACGGTAAATCTCGAATTCTCGAACCACTCGTTCGGCCTCACCGAAAGCAGTGCCTGGGAGCACTACCACCCACGCCTGGCAGGTGTTCCTAAAAACATCCTTTGCGACAAAAGTGACGCCTTGATACAGTTATGCTGAAGGAGTACTTTATGCACTTTGATTTCGCCGACCTCCGACTGTTCGCACGCATCGCCGAGGAGGAAAACCTGTCTCGCGGGGCGAAAAAGGCATTTTTGTCCCCCGCTGCGGCTAGTGCGAGACTTAAGGCGCTGGAAGACCAGCTGGGAACCCGGCTCTTCTATCGTGAAAGCAAGGGGCTGGCCCTCACTCCCGCGGGTGAACGTCTTCTTCGACATGCGCGGGTCATCGAGCGCCAGTTCGAACACGTGCGCAGTGACTTTGAGGAATTCTCGAAGGATTCGGTCGGCCATATACGCATCTTCGCGAATACAACCGCAGTCACGGAATTCATGCCTGAGGTGCTTGCCCGCTTCATGGCAGAGCGACCGGCAGTCACAGTGGACCTCCAGGAGCGCCAGACGCGCGACATTATTCGAGGGGTGCTGGACGCCAGCGCCGATTTGGGAATCATCTCTGGGCCGCTAAACCCGGAGGGGCTCGAGGTCGTCCATTTCAGTACGGACAAGTTGGTGTTGGTGACGCCTGTCGGGCACCCCCTGCTGGAAAGGTCGAACGTTTCGCTTGTTGACACACTAGAGTATGAGCATGTAAGCATGCATGAAGGAAGCACACTTCACGCGTTCCTTACCGACCTCGTCCGCGACGAGCGCCGCAAGCTGCAAATTCGAATTCAGGTTCGTAGTTTCGAGGCCATGTGCCGCATGATAGAAGCCGGGGTTGGCATTGGCATCCTTCCGCTATCGACGACTCTCCGCCATCGTCAGACGATGAAGCTGGAAATTCTGGAACTCGATGAACCGTGGGCCATACGCGAGCGCGTAGTGATTGCCCGGGATCTGGAGGGGCTTCCTGGCTGCGCGAAGGCCCTTATCGACGAACTCATCAAAGTCGCGGAGGCCGCGGGGGGTAGTCCGTGTGGACGCGTTGCATGAGCGGCAATTGGGTATCAACCGACTGCAGCACTCCGGGGCGAAGCTCCCTATTCGGCTGACGCCCAGTGGAAGCGAAATCCAGTGAGATTCCGCTTTTTGTCATCACGTTCTTTGGCAGGCGCCGCGGCACCTATTCGCCCTGGTGCAGCCGAAGGCAGCTTATCAACCGCCGGAAATACGGGCGCTGCGCGGCGCAAGCATCCGCGCAGGCCACGACTCAACGAATAGTGAACGGATTCCCTGAACGGGCGCCTGTGTTAATCCACACGCTCTTTGTCTGGAGGTACGCGCGGATGGCATCAATTCCGTTCTCACGCCCCAGACCCGAGTCCTTGTAGCCGCCAAAGGGGGACATGAAGCTGACGGCGCGATAGGTATTCACCCACACGGTGCCAGCCTGAATCCTTTCCGCCATCCGGAACGCCCTGCCGATATCTGAAGTCCACACGCCGGCTCCAAGCCCGTAGCAACTGTCGTTGGCAATCCTGACAGCGTCGTCTTCGTCCTTGAATTTCAGAATCGAAAGTACCGGACCAAACACTTCCTCGCGAGCGATGCGCATCTGCGGCGTCACATTGGAGAAGATGGTGGGCTCGACGAACCAGCCATCGCCGCAAGAGGCAGGGTGGCCGCCGAGCACAAGGTCTGCACCCTCGTCGGCTGCAATCTTGATATAGGCGAGAACCTTTTCGTACTGCGCCGGCGTCGTGATGGGGCCAACTTGCGTCGACGCGTTCATTGGATTGCCAAGCTTTGCCGTCTTCGCCAACGCGACGAGCTTCCCGACGAACTCGTCGTGGATATCCTCCTGCAGGAGCAGACGCGAGCCTGCGATGCAGGTTTGTCCGCTGGCCGCGAAGATTCCCGAGACAGCGCCGTTAACTGCATCCTCCATGCTTGCATCGTTGAACACGATGTTGGGTGATTTGCCGCCCAACTCCAGACTCACGTGCTTAAACTGTGCCGCGCATTGCTGATTGATCGCGCGGCCGGTGGCGTCGGAGCCTGTGAACGTCACCTTCTTGACAAGTGGATGCGTGACAAGCGGCGACCCAACCTCGGCTCCGAAACCCGTCACCACATTGAACACCCCCGCCGGGAAGCCGGCTTCCTGGAAGAGCAGAGCCAATTCCAAAGCAGAGACCGAAGTGAATTCGGACGGCTTTACGACTACCGTGCACCCGGAGGCCAGCGCCGGCGCGATTTTCCACGCCAACAGCATTAGCGGGGAGTTCCACGGTGTAATGGCGGCCACGACCCCCACGGGCTCATTCCGCGTGTAGTTGAAGTAGCCCTTCTTGTCGAGCGGAACGACTGTTCCCTCGATTTTGTCGGCAAGGCCGCCGAAATAGTAGAACCACTGCGGCAGATACTTGACCTGCGCGCTCATCTCAGCGAGCAACTTGCCGTTGTCCCGCACTTCAAACTCAGCCAGCTGCTCGGCATCCCTGGCGATAAGGTCTCCTAGCTTCCGCAGCAAAGCGCCACGCTGGGTGGCTGTCATTTCTGCCCACGGGCCAGCGCGGAACGCATTATCGGCTGCGTTGACCGCGCGGTCGACGTCCGCCTCCGTGCCGCGAGCGACCTGGGCCCAGGCTTTCCCGGTGAAGGGATTCTGGGTTTCGAACCAACGACCATCGCTCGCATTCGCGAAGGTCCCGTCGATGAACATTTGATACTGCTTCATGGCGCAATGCTGTCCGGATAGGTTAGAAGACTAGAGCTAGAGCGGCGCGAATCCCAGGTGCTGACGGAAGCGGTTCTTGACGAAGACACCGTCGCGCGGGGGCAGAGCGCGCTGATGCTCTTCCGCGGCGATGTACACCTGGGCCACGGTCATGCCATCCGCATTCTTGATTGCCTGCGTCAGCTTCTCCAGTTCCGCAATCTCGGAGACTTCGAGCGTCGAGCGCACACCGCATCCGGCTGCCACCTTTGCGAGGTTGGTGCCCAGGCTGGTATGGCTTTGCTGCATGCCGGTCTCACCGAAGTGACCGTTGTCAAGAATCACAACTGCCAGGTTCCTGGGGTTTTGAGCTGCGGCAGTGGCGAGACTGCCAATACCCATCAGCTGCTCGCCATCGCCTGTAATGGCAATGACCTG
Organism: Cupriavidus sp. 05N38; assembly: GCF_056397345.1. NCBI lineage: Bacteria > Pseudomonadati > Pseudomonadota > Betaproteobacteria > Burkholderiales > Burkholderiaceae > Cupriavidus > Cupriavidus sp. 05N38. The sequence goes on along the minus strand of NZ_JBFTNF010000053.1, from coordinate 43,445 downwards.
CTTTTCCGGTTGTGCCAGGGCCAGCCCGAGCGCAACCGAGGTAGACCCGCCCATGGCGCCCCAAAGATAAAAATTGGAAGGACGGTCCCCGGCCGCAAAAACGTCGTACGAAGGGGAGCCGAGACCCGTCACGACGAGTGCATCGGGAAACTGCCTCAGCAGGGCGGCAACGAATTCGCGGCGGTTAATCGCCGACTTGGAGGTCGAGGTAGTCATGTTCAGCGCACCCACTTTTTGCGGCCGATGAGGCTTTGAGAGAGAAGAATGGCGACGCGTTGTCCCGCGTCGAATGCGGAGACCAGTCCCGCGTCGATGAGTTCTGCGGCATCTTCCGGCGCGTCCACGCGATACACCGTGATGCCCATCAGCTCAAGCGCCTTGGCGGTGGCCAAGCCCATTGGCGCTTGCCACGGATTGAACTCGGCGTACTCGCCGCGCATGGTGACGATGGTGAAGAACGGGAAGCGGCAACTATCCAGCAGCGAGAACATATTCACGCAGTTGCCAACACCACTGCTCTGCATTAGCAGGACCGCGCGCTCGCCACCCAGCCATGCGCCGCTGACAACACCGACACCTTCTTCTTCGGTGGTAAGAACAACGTCGCGGATTTCGGGGTCCTCTTTGGCCCGTTTGATGACATGAGAATGGCCGGCGTCCGGCACGTAAGCAACCTGGCGAACCCCGTTTTGCTTGAGGACTTGAAAGATATCTTCTTGCCAGGCTAGGGGCTCGGAATTTGGATTGGTCATGGGAGATTGTCTCGGTGGGGAATGACTTCGGCTATCATATAATTGACTGGAAGGCTTTATGAAATACAATAATTTGATTCCTCCAATCAGTAATTTGGATAGTCAAAACGTGCCGTCGGAGATACATGGACATCAAACAACTGCGTGCACTGCTGGCCATCGCCGAGACCGGGAGCGCTACCAAGGCCGCCGAACTCCTTCGCATCGTTCAACCTGCCGTTTCCCGACATGTCAGGCTGCTTGAGGAGGAGTTCGGTGTAGAGCTTTTTGAGCGCGAGCGGCATGGAATGGTCCTCACGGAGGCCGGTAAGACATTGGTTGAGTACGGCCGGCGCGCGTTGCGCGAACTGGACCGGGCCAAGGCTGAGATTCAGCCAGTGAAAGGGGCGATTTCAGGCACAGCCGCCATCGGTCTGCTGCCGAGCACGTGTGAGTTACTGGCAGCAGAACTTGTCGCAACCGTGAAAGGCAAGCATCCGCAACTCGTTGTCCGGCTCAATGTGGGCTACGCAGGCAACCTCCTGCAGTGGCTTGAGGCAGGCGACGTTGAGATAGCGCTCTTGTACGACATCAAGGCTTCCCCTGGCCTGCAAGTAGAGGCGCTGCTCGACGAACAGCTCTATCTGGTCGGCCTGCCTGGCACTGTTCCACAAGGTGATGCRCACACCATCGAGAGCCTTCGAGACCTTCCGCTGGTGCTACCAAACGCGCCACACGGTCTTCGCACAGTGGTCGAGCATGCATGCGCTGTCGCAGGAATCAAACCCACTATCGCGGTCGAGACCAATTCCCTGGCTGTCCAGAAATCTCTGGTTGCAAAGGGCTTTGGGTACACGGTTCTGCCCAGCTCGGCGGTATCCGAAGAGCTGGAGAAAGGCATCTTGGCGGCTGCACCAATTACCTCCCCCAACCTCTCCCGGCGAATCGTGCTGGCACATGCGGCTACGCGTCGAATGTCCCCAGCCGCGAGCTTTGTTTCGGCGGAACTGGTGACCCTGGCCAAACGGCTGGTGCTTGATGGAGCTTGGCCAGGCGCCGAGTGGGTAGGCCCGTAGCGGCATGCATTGGCGACCGTTAGTCCGGCTGGATGTTTCCTGCCTTGATAACGTCTGCCCATCGTTGCGTCTCGGCCTGAACGAACCTGGCGGCTTTGTCGGGTGTGGAGTCCAAGATGGGCTCAACTCCAATCTTGGCTAGCCGCTCGCGGACTTCCGGGTCTTTGACCGTCTGCAACAACGCAGCGCTCAACTTCTGCACGACAGGGGCCGGCGTGCCTCGAGGCACCATCACCATGTTCCAGATGGATGTCTCGTAGTTTGGAAAGCCAGCCTCCTTCATCGTCGGCACATTCGGCAGCACACTGGAGCGTGTGCCCGTCGTCACGGCAAGAGGCTTCAGGCGCCCGGCCTTGATCATCGGTCCTGCGGTAGTAACCGCATCAGTGATGAACTGGAGATCGCCGGAAATCACAGACTGAACTGCCTGGCTTGCGCCTCGAAATGGCGCGTGGACAATGTCTAGATGCTCTTGGTACTTGAGCAACTCCACCGCCATATGCAGCGCACTACCCTTTCCTGCCGAACCGTAGCTGTACTTCCCAGGATTCTTTTTGATGTCGTCGACCAGTTCCCTGGCCGTGTCTGCCTTGACGGACGGATTCACGGCGAGAACCATCGGCACGGCTGCCACCAGCGCAACTGGCACTACCGCGTTGGGCTCATACGGCAGAGTCTTGTACAAGGAAGTGTTGATGGCATGGGAACTAGTGCCAAAAAGCAGCGTGTAACCGTCGGCCTTGCTTTTGGCCACGGCGTCAGTGGCGATAGTGCCTCCCGCCCCCGCCTTGTTCTCCACGACGACAGATTGGCCCAGTATGGCGCCCAGCTTGTTGCCCACAATGCGGGCCACCAGGTCCGTGCTTCCACCGGCGGCAAAACCCACAACCATGCGAATCGGATGGTCCGGGTATGCCGGCTGCGCTTGAGCGCCAAAGGTTACGAGCGCACCAATCCCCACTTGAACCAGCAAGCGTTTCATGTCTCTTCCAGGTAATTATTTGGTCGGGTGGTGTGTGCATCGATACCCGTTGCATCGATGGTATCTAGTACGGAGGCGCATGGTGAAATAGAAAATAATGCTGCTGCCATCAGTGGATGTTTTGGCTGCGCCCGGAAATCACTGGGACAACCCCGCATCCTTTGGCACAGGCGGCGACGCGCCGGGCCGACGTAACCCTGGGTCGTCCTAGGATGTTCTGAATGCGCGCTTGGCGCGGGGCAAAAACGCGAAAACGCCGGCTTGCATTCGCAATGCCGGCGTTTTCGTCGTCACGGGTTTCACTAGCTCCGACGCGCATGGCCGTGGTACTGGGCCATCCACGCAAGCGAGCGTCTTAGTCCGCCTCTACCTTCATCGTCTTCAACAACGGTTGCCACTTGTCGCTTTCCGCCTTAAGCCAAGTCTTCAGCCCCTCCGGAGTTTGCTTGTCTACCGGAACAATCTCGGCACCAAGCTCATCGAGTCGTTTGGAGACCATCGGGTCCTGCAGCGCCTTCTGCAGAGCCTTCGTGATACGTGCTGTCACTGCCGGCGGGGTACCCTTGGGAGCGTACAGCCCGTGCCACACTTTCATCTCGAAACCCTTGAGACCACCCTCTTGCAGGGTCGGCGTATTGGGAAGCGCCTTGATTCGCTTCGCCGTGGTGACCCCATAAACTTTGAGCCGGTTGGCGTTGATGTGCGACAGCGTCGAGGTCGTCTGGTCACACAGCAGGTCGACCTGACCGCCCAGCAATGCAGTAAGTGCCGGCCCCGTACCCTGATAAGGAATCGAGTTCATCTTCGCATTCACGGCCTCCTCGAACAGGAGCCCACACAGTTGCGAGACTGCACCCAGACCGGCGTTGGCCAGAGAGACCTTGTCCTTGTTCTGGGTCACGAACTTGACCAGGTCAGCAGCCGTTGTGGGCGGAAGGTCCTTACGCCCGAGAAGCGTCATTGGCACATCGGCAACTTGCCCGATGTACGCAAAGTCCCTTAGCGGGTCGTACGAAAGCTTCTTATACAACGCCGGCGCGGTCGCCATCCCATTGTGGTGAATCAGGATGGTGTAGCCGTCCGGCTGTGCTCGAGCGACATATGCAGCCGCCACCGTTCCGCCGGCGCCCAGGCGGTTCTCCACGATGACGCTTTGCCCCAGGTCCTTGGACATGGCCTGACCAAGCGCCCTGGAAACCACATCCGTCGGACCACCGGCCGAAAACGGCACGACGAGGGTGATGGGTTTTGACGGGAACGCATTTTCGGCCATCACTCCCGAGGAAATCCCGAACCCCACTACCCCCATGACCAGCCACTTGGCGCCAAGGCAAAGGCGCTTTACTCCGGTTCTGCAAATCATGTCAGTCTCCAATATCGTCTTGGCAGGCTACAGGCCTGCCTATTTCCTCGGTAGTGGCAAGGTTGCCGGAGAACAGGCACGGGGAGAATCCGGATTTTCTGAATGGGCCATACGGCTCGGGCGAACGCCGGCCACGACTCCTTGACTGGAGCTCATCCCGTAGACGCCGCACAGATGCTATCCCGCAGTTCAGCCTGGGCACGAATGCCGCGTGGAGATGAGGCGCGAGCGAGACAGCACGCGGGGCACGCGAAGACTAGTCCGTCGAAGGGAACGCCGTCCCAAAGAGATTTCGCCGTGTTGATCTGACCGCTGCCACAACCGGTCACGCAGCAGAGTGCTTTCCGCTCGTTGAACCTCGTCGGACAATACCCATCAGCCAACTCTGCATTGCACAGAGGGCGGATAGGTATCACGGTATTATTCGGCGGTGATATTTCCGTCCTTGATCACCTTCGCCCAAGTGGCGAGTTCCTGGGTCACGAATTTATCCAGGGTCGGAGGATCCATGTAGGCAGCAAAGCCACCCTGCTCCTCGATCTTCTTTTTGTACTCCGGGCTTTCCGCGATCTTCTGGATCGATGCGGAGAGCTTCTTGACGATGTCGGGCGGAGTGCCCGCCGGCGCGAATACCGCAAACCAGGACTCCACGTTGTAGCTTGGCAGGCCCGCTTCGGCAGTTGTCGGGACATCAGGCATCGAAGGATGGCGCTTGGGCCCCGTGTAAGCCAGTGCCTTGATTTTCCCGGCCTTGACCTGACCGATTACCGACGGCGGTGTCGTCACGAACATGTCGACCTGGCCGCCAATGAGGTCGCTCACCACCGGGCCGGCACCCTTGTACGGGACGTGGGTTACCGGGACCTGCGCTTGATTGCCGAACATGACGCCCGCGATATGCTGGATGGAGCCGTTGCCCGATGACGCAAAGAACAAGCCTCGATTGTTCTTCTTGCCAAAGGCAATCAGGTCGCGCAAGTTCTGAGCCGGAATCTTGCCGCTGACAGCGACGACATGCGGGGCACGCATCACCAGGGCCACAGATACGAAGTCCTTGGGTTTCCAGCGCGCTTGGGGAAACAGCGCCGGATTGCCCACGTGATAGCCAGAATATTGCATCAGGAGCGTGTAGCCATCCGGCTTGGCTCGTGCGACAGCTTCTGTGCCAATGTTTCCACTGGCACCAGGCCGGTTTTCAATCACGATAGGCTGCCCCAGGTCCTTGGTCAGCTGCTCGCCGATGAGCCGCGCGACTATATCGGTCGACCCGGCGGGTGCGCTCGGGACAACCATCGTGACAGGCTTGCTGGGATAGGCGTCTGCTGCCAGCACCGGCCATGCGGACACAAGTACGAGCGCCGTCACAGCGGCTTTAACGCTCCATTTCATTTTTCTGTCTCCTTGATATATATGCCGGGAAGGCCTTGCCATCCCGGCCTTGTCACCGGTTTTCCGTTACTTCCGGAACAGTGCTTCCATCTCTTTACGAACACGGTAGGCCGGTTGCTCTGCGTCGATGACCACGTCCTCCCAAGTGAGGGACTGGTCCTTGGAGACATCGCGACGCAGCTTCAGGTTATGGGCGAGACCCAGAGGCAGACTGCCAACACGGAGCGACTCCTTCGCTGGGAAGAGCTTGCCAAACACCGTGTAGCCGCCTTCGCCATCAAGCATTTCCCCTGCCTTCAAGTCCCGCTTTGCGGTTGCGACGACGTCCGCATTGAAGTGCTGTGCCACGCCAGTCGGTTCGCCGCGGAGCCCGACGCTTGCCACGGAGATGCCCAGTTCCAGGCCGATGAGGTGCCATTTCTTGTACTGCACCATGCACTGCCCGTCGGGGTCAGTGAAGACCTGGTACTCCTTGAAGCAGCGGCGAATGTACTCAGTCGGTGCCTCAACGCAGACCCACACACCCTTGCGGATGTCGTAGCCCACAGAGGTACCGTCGGGGTTCAGCGACGACACCACATCGACCACACCCTTGGCCGACAACACGCCGCCGTCGGACTTGAGACGCATGACGGTGGGAATCTTCTCGACGGACGCCGGCGCGAAGGTGATACCTTCGGCCTGCACCTGAAGACCGGTGGCATTTGCAATGGCAGTGCTTTCGATAGCCGGCTTGGAACCATCGAGGAAGGCATTGAACATCTTCGGGTTCATGCCGCCGACGCGAGCCTGCTCGGCCGTCACGCCCCAGTGGTCCCAGACCGTATCGGGCGTCGATTCGCGGAACTTGGGCAGCCACTTGTGGCCTCGCCCCGCTGCGATGATAGGGAACCCGCACGTGCGAGCCCAATCGACCAGCTCGCAAGCCAGGCCCGGTTGGTCGCCATAGGCCAAGGAGTACACCACGCCAGCCTCGCGGGCACGATGAGCCAGCAGCGGGCCGCAGAATGCATCGGCTTCGACCGTGACATTGATGACGTGCTTGCCGTGCTTGAACGCGGCAAGACAGTGGTCGACGGCAGCAATCGGGTTACCCGTACATTCAATGATGATGTCGACACCGGGGTGCGCGACAAGCGCCTCCCAATCGTCTCCGACATGCGTCGAGCCTGTGCGAACCGCGTCGTCGAGCGATGCCGCCTTGGCGCGACCGGGCTCCCAGCCCACGCGTTCAAGGCTGGCGTGGGCGTTTGCCGGCACAAGGTCAGCAATGCCAACCATGTGCACGCCAGGTGTGCGAGGCACCTGCGCCAGGTACATCGAGCCAAACTTGCCTGCGCCAATGAGGCCAACGCGCACGGGCTTGCCTTGCTCGGCACGCGCGAGCAACTGAGGATAGAAATTCATGGTCCAATCCAGTGAGGTGGAAACGAAATGCGTCARATACGGGACTGGGCGAGGAAGTCCAGGTCGCAGCCTTCGGGGGCTTGCATGACGGTACGCTGATAGAGCTCCTGATATCCGCCGCGCTTCCGAGGCAGTGGCTTGCGCTCGGCAAGACGGCGTGCGATTTCTTCCGGCTCGACCAGCAGGTCGATGCTCTTTTGAGACACCGACAAGCGAATCCGGTCGCCGTTGCGTACCGCTTCCAGCGGGCCTCCTGCCGCTGCCTCAGGCGATACGTGCAGCACGATGGTTCCGTAGGCGGTTCCGCTCATACGTGCATCCGAGATACGCACCATGTCCTTCACGCCAGCCTTCGCGAGCTTCGAGGGAATGGGAAGGTAGCCGGCTTCCGGCATCCCCGCGGCCAGTGGGCCGGCGTTCTTCAGCACGAGGATGTCGTTGGCGTTGACATCGAGGTCGGGCGAATCGATTCGGTCCGCCAAGTCTTCCAGACTTTCGAAGACAACTGCGCGTCCTTCGGTCTCGAACAGGGAGGGCGTGGCGGCGGCCCGCTTGAAGATTGCACCATCGGGTGCAAGGCTGCCATGTAACGCAATCAGCCCGCCGACATTGCTTACCGGCTGGTCGAACGACCGAATGACCTTTCGGTCAATCCATCCGGCGGGTTCATCGAGGCGCTCGCGAAGTGTGCTGCCGTCAATCGTGAGGCAGTCCAGGTTCAGCAAGGGGCGCAGCTCCCGGAGCACCGCCCCCATACCACCGGCCGCGTGGAAGTCCTCCATATAGCCCTCACCCACGGGCTTAAGGTCCACCAGCACTGGTGTCTCATCCGAAATCTCGTTCAGGCGTTGCGGGCTGATGCGGATGCCGAGTCGCCCCGCAACGGCGGTCAGGTGAATGATTGCGTTGGTCGAACCGCCCAGCGCCATCAGCACCCGGAATGCGTTCTCGACCGACTGCCCGGTCATGATCTGGGAAGGCAGAATGGGAGAGTGCGCCAGTCGCACCGCCGCTCTGCCGCTCTCTTCCGCGGCTACCAGTCGCTGCGAGTCGACAGCAGGAATCGCCGCCGTACCGGGCAATGACATGCCCAGGGCTTCTGCAATGCAGGCCATCGTGCTGGCGGTGCCCATCACAGCGCAGGTGCCCGCCGTGGTGGCCAGTCGCGTTTCCACCATCTGGATTTCGCCCTGGTCAATTTCTCCGGCGCGGAACTTGCCCCAGAAGCGGCGGCAATCGGTGCACGCGCCCAGTCGCTCACCCTTGTGTCGGCCCGTGGACATCGGCCCGGTGACCAGTTGAATTGCGGGACGATTTGCAGATGCAGCGCCCATCAGCTGGGCGGGTACAGTTTTGTCGCAACCGCCAATCAGCACGACAGCGTCCATCGGCTGCGCCCGTACCATTTCCTCGACGTCCATCGACATCAGGTTGCGGTAGACCATGCTCGTCGGGTTAAGGAACACTTCGCCCAGAGAAACAGTGGGGAACATGCGCGGAAGGCCGCCCGCGGCCAGCACCCCACGCGAAACCGCTTCCACCAGTTGCGGCATGTAGCGGTGGCAGTTGTTGAAATCGCTAGGGGAAGCTGCGATGCCGATTACGGGTCGCGAGAGCAGCTCTCCAGAAATGCCCATCGAGTGCGCCATCGAGCGGCGCAGGTAACGCGCGAAGTCACGGTCACCGTAGTTCGTCAGTCCATTGTCGAGGCCAAGCGGTTCAGCCATGTTGGTTCTCCATGTGGGGTGCTGCGGCGCCGAACTGCACGGCCAGCATGTCTTCAAAGAATCGGGTCATTGCGCCCTTGTCGCTGGTACCGTGGCCGGCCAGAAGGCTTATTTGATAGGTCGCGGTCGCGGCAGCAAGGACCGGCATGGGGATGCAGTGGCGCGCACCAAGCTCGGCGGCGCTAACCAGGTCCTTGTAGGCGGCCTTGAGCGGATAGCCGTCGCTGAAGTGGCGTGCCAGGATGCGCGGCAGGAAGAATTCCGAGGCGTAGCTGCGCCCCGTGCCGCTGTTGATGACTGATGCAATCTTCTCCGGGTCAAGTCCCATCTTTCGCGACATGGGCAGGATCTCTGCGAGCGCGGCACAGTTGATATCAAACAGCAACTGATTGACGAGTTTCGTCAGCTGTCCGCTGCCTGCGTCACCCATGTACAGAATGTTGTTGCCCATACGTTCGAGCCACGGCCTGACCGTTTCGAATGTCTCTTCGGCGCCGCCGCACATGACAGTCAGCGTTCCTGCTTCCGCGCGCGATTGCATACCCGACACCGGCGCATCCAGGAACGCGATGCCGGCAGCCGAAAGACGAGCATGGATGTCCATCGTGGCACCGTGCTCCATGGTGCTGGTATCGACGACGATAGACCCCGGGCGAAGCAGCGATGCCAAACCGCCCTCGCCGAACAGCACATCGAGTACTGATGCCGTGCCTGGCAGGCTCAGGAACACGATATGCGCGTCGGTCAATCCGGCGAGGTCTTCAGTCGTCGTAGCTCCCGCCGCCCGCAATTCCGGATAGGCGTCTTGCAGCTTCGACGCGACCAGCAGGTCCGTGTCGGCATGAATAAGGTTCAGCGCCATTGGCTTGCCCATCTGGCCAAGGCCAACGAAGCCAACGATAGTGCGGTCGGACTTTGCGCCAGTCATGCGTCGGCCCTCTCGGAGATTTCAATCAAATTGAGGTCGGGGTCGCGCAGGTAGATCGAGCGAATGCGGTAGTTGGCCCCGGTGCGGGCCACTGGCCCTTCGATGATGTGAGCGCCGCGGGCATTCAGTTGCGCGATGACTTCATCCAGCGCAATCGCCGCGATAAAGCAGAGGTCCAGCGCGCCAGGCACGGGAAGATGGGCCTTCGGCTCGAATTCCTTGCCCCTCACATGCAGATTGATTTTCTGCTCGCCGAACTTGAAGGCTTTGCGGCCTTCTCCGAATGTCTCGAGTGTCATTCCCAGCAGGCCAACGTAGAAGTCTACGCATGCCTGCTCGTTGCTCGTGGTCAGTACGAGATGGTCCAAATGGTGAATCACGGGAGTCTCCTTCTTGCAATTCCGCGAATGAAGCGAATGTATGCGCGCTGGGCGATTGGGCGGAATTCCTAATTTCACATGCATCCTTCGCGTTTTGCGAAGGATGCATGTGCGCTTTCTTGCTAGGATGTGTCCATGTCACAGGACTTCATCAACCCCGCCCGCGTCGATTTCGTCACATTGCGTCTCTTCTGCGCCGTAGCTCAGACCGGCAGCATCACGAAGGGGGCTGAGCGGTGCAATTTGGCGCTCTCGGCTGCGAGCCGCCGCATTTCCGATTTCGAAGCGGCGTCCAAGGCCGTTCTCATGGAGAGAACGGTGCACGGGATACGCCTGACGCCGGCCGGACATGTCGCTCTCCAGCATGCGATGCGACTGTTCCAAGGGTTCGAGCTGTTTAGCAATGAGCTAAGCGAATATTCGAGCGGGTCGCGGGGACACGTCCGGCTATGGGCAAACATGTCTGCCTTGGTCGAATTTCTGCCTTCCGCGTTGGAAAGCTTTCTCCATCTCTACCCGGACACCCGCGTCGAGGTGGAAGAGCAGCTTAGTGGAGACATCGTTCGCGCCTTGGTAGAAGGATTGGCCGACGTGGGAATATTCGTCGAGGGCGCGCCGACACACGGGCTGAACGTGCTTCCGTATCGGACGGACCGTCTGGTCGTCCTTTGCTCCAAGACCCACCCCCTGGCAGCAGTCGACAAAGTCGACTTCCGGAGTTGCCTGTCGTATGACTTTGTCGGCCTGAATCGCGGAAGCTCATTGCTGAACACAATTTCCAGCGCCGCCCACGACATCGGCTTCCCTTTGCGGCTGCGAGTCCAGGTGCGCAGCTTCGACGCGATGTCGGAAATGATTGCCTCGAATCTGGGCATTGGTGTACTGCCGCTCGGAGTTTGCTTCCGGAAGCTGGAGCCTATGGGCTTGAAAGCCATTTGGCTCGAGGATGCCTGGGCAGAAAGACGCCTTCTGATCGCCACGAGCGCTGCCCGCGCGCCTTCCGGCTCGGCCGCACTCCTGGTCGAGCATCTAAGCAAGTCGCCAGATTAAGTGCCCCCGCACCTGCCCGGCGCCCCTCTGGTACGGTGGCAAGAGGCCCCCATTGCGAAGCATTTGGGGGCCGACGAACAGGCAACCTAGGGATACTGAAAGCACTGGACAATGAGGCGACGGTCTCCAGGTGCCATGGAAGCGCCCTGATTGTCGAGAGCTCGGGAGGCGAACTGAACAGCTCCCTTTCTTCACCGCTAAATCAGTACAGGCCGTGAGGCTCAAGCACCTTGCGAAGCCACTCCTGCTCCCTCACGCCGCCCGCGATTTCTGCCATGATTTTCCGCTCGTTCTTCGCGGTGAGGGCGACTGCATCCAGCAGAGCGCTTGCCTGAGACACCGGGAATGAGACTACGCCATCCTCATCTCCAACAACGACGTCGCCTGGAGAGACAATCTGGCCCCCAATCGTCACTGGCGCGTTCATGGACCCCGGTCCCATCTTGTAGGGCCCTCGATGGCTGACACCCCTCGCGTAACACGGGAAATCTGCGTCATGGAACGCGGCCGTGTCGCGGATGGCGCCGTCCAGGACAAAGCCGGCGCAGCCCCGCGCCGCCGCGTATTGCATGATGAGCTCGCCCACAAGGGCGTTCGTACAATCACCGCCGCCGTCGACAACCAGAACGTGGCCGGGTTGCAACTCCATCAAGGCCTTGTAAATCAGGAGATTGTCACCCGGTCGAGCCTTTACCGTGATGGCCGTACCGACAAGCTTGCGGCTGCGGTTGTATCGCTTCAGGCCTGTTACGCCGGACAACCGCTGCAGGTTGTCGCTGATGTGCGGCGTGACCACGTTCCGGAAAGCCTCGATAACTTCGGCAGGCGCGAGGTCTGGAACGGGATTGATTACTAGGTTGGACGTTGCCACTGGCATCTCCTGGAAAGGTCGCGGTGATGTGCGAACTCTCCGGCAACGCCTCACTTCTGTAAATTCCAAATACCGGATGGATTCGATACGCTAAACCTATGGTTAGTCTGGTGGCCCCTATCCCGCCTGGCGTGGCTGGATTAACTTCGACGCAGCCACTTTCCCACTCGAAAGGATGTCGATGGCGGCTTCAACGGCAGGGCTCTGCCTGCTCTTCGACCAGGCCATCGCGGTGGTGACGACATTGACGGCCTCCTTTAACGGACGAACAACAACGCTCTCGGGTGCGGCCTTCTTCATAGACGATGGCACGAGCGCAATACCTTGCCCACAGCCAACAAACGCCACCTGAGTAGCAACGGTTCGTACTTCGTGGAGTATGCGCGGCGAAAAACCCGCGGCGCGGCAAGTTGCGATGATACTGTCGAAGTACGTCGGACTGACAGCACGAGAAAAGATGACGAATGGCTCCTCGGAGAGGCTCGCGAGACGAACCCTGGGCAGGTCCGCGAGCCTGTGGGTCTTCGGTAGAGCAACGGCGAGTCGGTCTTGTTTCAGCGGAACGGCGCCAATGGTTGACCCCAAGTCGCCTTCGAGTCGCGCGAAGGCCAAGTCGATGTCGCCCCTCTCCAGCGCTGGCACCGCGTCGACGCTGTCGATCTCCCTGACTGAGACGGTCAACTGAGGAAATCTCTTCCCCAGTGCGTCAATCAAGCCGGGCAACGTATCGACCAGCGCCGACGAGATCGCGCCAATCGTTAGCACACCCGTGCTGCCGGCAATTGCTTCCTGCACTGCGAGTTCGAGACGGTCCAGTTGCTCTGCGAACTTGCGTACCGCGGGGAGGATTGCCGCCCCAACCGGAGTCAGGGACGCTCCCTTCCTGCCGCGCTCGAAGAGCTTCACTTTAAGCGCCTGTTCCAACACCTGAATCTGCTCCGTCAGCGGCGGCTGGGACATTCCAAGCCGCTTCGCGGCACGCCCGAAATTCCCTTCTTCAGCCACCGCGAGGAACAGATAGAGATGCCGGACAAGCCTGAAGTTAATCATGACGATTGATAGGTTTGGCGTATCGAAAGGTTACTGGATTCGGAATTTACATTCACAACTCTAGCGCCGACAGTATGAACATGGCAACCCCACACACCCTCTCCTCATGAGTACACCTTCACTGCTGGACCGCCTGGCATCGCTCGACACCAATACGGTTTCGGACGCCCTCGACTTCCTCAATCTCCCTGGTGCAACCTTTGGCATTCGCCCGCTTTGGGACTGCCCCAAGATTGTGGGTCGCGCGAGCACCATACAACTTGGCCCCAAGACCGATGCAAAACCGACCGCGCATCTCATCACGCCGGTAGTCGCCCAGATTCAGACTGATGATCGCATTCTGGTAATCGCCGGCGGCATCGATGGCATCTCTTGCTGGGGTGACATCCTCGCCAACGCCGCGGCAGCAAAGCGGGTGCGAGGCTCCGTTATCGACGGCGTGAGCCGCGATATCGAAGGCAGCGAATCCATCGGGTATCCCGTGTTCGGCCGCGGCGTCACGATGATCAGCGCCCGAAACCGCGTGGTGCAGGTCGACGCCGGCAAGCCCGTCGAGTTTGCGGGTGTGGTCGTCAACGAGGACGACTATGTCATCGCAGACCGTTGCGGCACCGTCTTCGTCCCCGCGAGCCGAATTGAGGAAGTGCTCGACCTGGGAGAGCGTATCGCGCGTCGCCAGGACGGCATGGTGCAGGCAGTGCGCGCTGGACGCTCCGTCGAAGAAGTCATGCACGACAAGGAATTCGAAGCCATCAACAGCAAGGAGGCAAAATGACTGACAAGGATCTGGTATCCCTTTTCGAGGGCCTGGACACCCCTGGCGTGTCCGATGCGATGGACCGGCTTGGTCTGCCCGGTCAGTGCCTGGATATTGCGCCGCTGGACAACTACCGCAAGCCTGTGGTCGGCCCGGCTTTCACGGTCAAGTACGTGTCCGCCAGTACCCCTCCCGGCACCGTCGGCGACTTCATTGACGATGTGAACCCCGGCGACGTCATTGTCATCGACAATGACGGCCGCACAGACTGCACAGTCTGGGGCGACATCATGACGCAGTACGCGGGGGCACGCGGCATCGCCGGGACGGTGATTGACGGTGTCTGTCGAGACGTGACGAAAGCTCTCGGCGACGGCTACCCGCTCTTTACGCGCGGCCGGTTCATGCGCACCGGCAAGGACCGCGTGCAGGTCGATTCCGTGAACACACCGATTTCGGTGGGCACTGCCCGCGTCTGCGCTCGCGATATCGTTGTAGCGGATGCCAACGGCGTCGTCGTCATTCCGCGTGAGCGCGCCAAGGAAGTCGCGGAACTAGCACGCAAGATTGAAGATGTGGAATCGCAGATTCGCGAGCACATTGCCAACGGCAAGACACTGGGTGAAGCGCGCGAAGCCCTTGGCTACCATACCTTGCAGAGGAAGGCGTGATGGCAGCCGAACAGCAGCGTTTGAACGTCAATCTTGCCAACGCCCAGCCGTCGGCCACCTACCGCATGATGGACCGCGTCGCAGCAAAGCGCGCGACCGGTGCAAAGATTATTTCCCTGTGTGCGGGAGAGCCCGATTTCGACACGCCGGGTCACATTTGTGAGGCGGCCATCGGCGCCATTCGCAGCGGCCATACTCGCTACACTCAGGTCGCGGGACTGCGCGCCTTGCGGGAAGCCATCGCCGAGAAGTTCAAACGCGAGAACGGCCTCGATACAAGCTGGCAGGACACCATCGTCTGCTCGGGCGGCAAGCAGGTCATCTATAACGCCCTGGCCGCCACGTTGAACACCGGCGACGAGGTCATCGTCCCTGCGCCCTATTGGGTGAGCTATCCCGAGATGGTTCAGCTGTGTGGGGCCACGCCGGTGGTCGTACAGTGTGGCGCCGAGGTAGGCTTCAAGCTGACGCCTGCCGCGTTGGGCAAAGCCATCACGCCGCGCACTCGTTGGCTGATTCTCAATTCCCCATCGAACCCGACCGGTGCCGTCTACTCGCAAGCAGAGTTGGCAGGGCTGGCCGAAGTACTGCTGGCCCATCCCCACGTGCTCATACTGTCGGATGACATCTACGAGCATCTCACCTTCGATGGCGCGCAGTTCCATACCATGGCTCAGGTGGAACCGCGCCTCAAGGACAGGACGCTGACCATGAACGGCGTCTCCAAAGCCTATGCMATGACCGGYTGGCGCATCGGCTTTGGCACCGGGCCGGCCTGGCTGCTCGAGGCGATGGAGAAGCTGCAAGGACAGCAAACCTCTGGCGCCTCCTCAATCTCGCAGCATGCTGCTCTCGCCGCGTTGCAAGGCCCTCAGGATTTCATCTGCGACTCGAAGGCCGTATTTCAGGCGCGGCGAGACATGATGGTGCACCTGCTGAACAATACGCCGGGACTGAGTTGTGCCGTACCGGGCGGCGCATTCTATGCGTTTGCCTCGTGTGAAGGGCTGCTCCGCAAGACCACGCCCGCAGGCACGCTGCTTCGCACAGACGAGGATGTTGCGCTTGCACTGCTTGAGGAAGCGAACGTCGCCGTGGTACACGGCTCCGCATTCGGGCTCGGTCCATACATCCGCATCGCATACGCGCTGGACAACGATTCGCTGCGTAAGGCCTGCGAAGCCATTCGTCGGTTCTGCCTGTCTCTTGAGTGAGATTGGAAGTAGGGTCGGCAACATCACTGGCCCTACGTCGCGACACAACAATATGGCGCCACGGTCGATTGACACTTGTGGAATTCAGGATAACAGCATCCCAATGATAACGACGAACAGAAACACCCGGAAGGAAACTGTATCGATGGAGGTCGACGGCGTGGCGCTTAAAATCGCTGCCATCAGTCGTCCGGGTGAGCGCGCGCCTATCGTGTTCTTGCACGGGTTCGGGTCCACGAAGGAAGACTACGCAGACATCTCCATCAATCGTGCATTCGGTGGCCGTCCCTTCCTTGCCTATGATGCACCTGGCTGTGGAGAGACTGCCTGTGGCGACCTTCGCAAGGTGTGTATTCCCTTCCTGGTCGAGACGGCCAAAGCGATGCTCGCCCATGCAGGCATCGACCGCTTTCATTTGGTCGGGCACTCCATGGGTGGACTCACAGCGCTGATGCTTGCGCATGAGTTGCGCGACCGAGTATTGAGCTTTGTGGACATCGAGGGCAACGTCGCACCGGAAGACTGCTTCCTGAGCAGGCAGATTGTGGACTTCCCCGCCGATGACACTCAAGCGTTCTTCAACGACTTCATCGAACGAAACTGGCACTCCTCGCAGTACTCTTCGCCGCTTTACGCCGCAAGTCTGCGTCACAAGGTCCGTGCGCAGGCGGTGTCCGGCATCTTCACGTCGATGGTGCACCTGTCGGACCATGGCGACCTCATGGGCAAGTTCTTGTCGTTACCTTTCCCGAGGATGTTCATGTACGGTGAACAGAATAGTTATCTGACGTACTTGCCGCTCCTGGCCAAGTCCGGCGTCGAACTCGCGGAAATCAGCGATTGTGGCCACTTTCCGATGTACTCCAATCCGGTGGAGATGTGGCGACGCATCGATGCGTTCGTAACAAGTGCTGAGCGCCGCTGACGTCGCCGTAGCGCCGGAAGGTAGTTGCAGCGGCATGAAACCGGGCCTTGTACTCACATGAACACTCGCTTTCTTGAGAGCTTCATCCTTGTCGTGCAGTTAGGTAGCTTTCGCGCCGCTGCCGAAAAGCTCCACATCACCCAGGCCACGATTTCCAATCGTATTGCATCACTGGAGGAAGAAATCGGCGCCCGGGTTTTTTCCCGAGATGCGGGGGACTTGCGCCTGACGCCGGTAGGCATGCGGCTGATACCGCTTGGCGAGCGGGTTCTCGAGATGCAGAAGTACATCATGCAGCTCGGACAGTCGGACCAGAACGTGCTCGGCAGTGTTCGCATCGGTGCAATTGATACCGTGGTCCACACTTGGCTCGTGGGCTTCATCGAGCATCTCCAGTCATCCTATCCGGGAATTGAAGTCCAGCTGAGTTCTGAGTCCACCGACCGACTGAACAAGAGTCTTCGCGACGGGGATGTCGATATTGCCCTCCAGACCGACCAGCTGGCCGGAGATGGTGTCGTTAGCACGACCTGCCTCCCAATGCGGATGGGATGGGTTGGGCCTGGCAATAAAGGCGAGCGCAAGGTAGCCGTCCGGGAGCTGCTTACCCAACCAGTGGTCACAATGAGCCGTGGCTCTCAGCCTTACCTTGTGCTTAGGGACGTGTATCGGCGCGCTGGTGTGCCAATGGGAAAGGTGCATTGCGTTAATTCGATAGCTGCGCTTGCTCGACTGGTGCGATGCGGTTTTGGAAACGCATTAATACCACTGCCGCCGGTACGCGAGGAGGTTGTCAGGGGTGAGCTGCGGATTATCGAAACTGACATGCCGCTCCCGCCTCAGGGCCTGATTGTCAGCTATCTGGAAAGCCGCGAATCCGACGCCATCAAACTTGTCGCCGAATTGGCTTGCCAGGAAGCAGACCGATTTATGCGCTCAATGCCCGCATCATTCTCGCCGCATTGATGCGGACTCACCGATCCGCACGCAGCATTTCTTGGTTCCGGGAGCACCTTGAGCCCCTCCCAGGGATTACCCTAGCCCCCATATTCCGAATAAACCGAAGTCTTCCATGGCCAGATGAATAGGGATTACCCTCGCCACAAAAGCTCCAGAAGGCACTTGATGCACCAGAAATGCCCCATTTTCGATCGCCCTGGTGCACCAACCCTTAAGGGTCGAAAGAAAGTCTATTAGGTAGTCGAAAAAATTCCCGTTTGTGCCTCACTACGTCGTCTTAGTAGCATTCAAATTACCAAAACGAGCGAGGTGGGGAAATGACAGAGAATAGACTTGGCATGCTTTTTGTCGCATCGGATATTCGCCCTGAAGATGAAATAGATTTCAACGCCTGGTATGACCGGGAACATATTGAAGAGCGGGTCCGGATGGAAGGAGTTATCTCGGCGGCTCGTTATATTGCGGTAACTGGTCGTCCGAAATATCTGGGCCTGTATTGGGCGGAATCGATTTCAGTATTTTCTTCACCGGCATATTCCCATGCCTTCAAGAACCAGACTCCCTGGTCCATGAAGGTACTGCCGAAAATGCTCCTCCCAACGCGCCGGATTGGCGACGTTTCCGCAGACGTCGGTCAAGGCAGTGGAGGTTGGGTCGCAGTGCTCCCGCTGAATGCCGCCACTCCTGACGTGGAAGGGAATTGCAAGAACGTGGGGGCCCTACTTGCGGAAGACAATGCGTTCGTCCGCTCATACCTCATCAGCCCGAATGACGAGCTCAGCCGCCCGCTCCCCCTTGAGGACCTTGCCACGCGCAAGATGCGTCCGCTCTACATCATCGAAAGCAGCAACTCCGCTTCGAACGAAGCTGCCTTGCGCCATGCCATCGAAGCCCTTCCCTGTTCGCCGGCCGATGCAGCCCGCTATCAGCTGACGTGGAAGCTGTCTCGCGAGGAGTTGAAGTAATGGACAACACAACGATTTTTTCGCCAACAGGCGAGTTGGCCAATGTCGCGGCTCCGCGTCAAAAGATGCGGCGCCTCGCTGCCGCGAGTTCAATTGGTACGACGCTGGAATGGTACGACTTCACGGTCTACAACCTCATGGCGGCGCTCGTCTTCAACAGCGTGTTCTTTCCGTCGGTGGACCCGTTGTCTGGAACCATCCTGGCCTTCTCGACCTACGCCGTCGGATACCTGTCACGGCCTTTCGGCGGCATTGTCTTCGGCCACCTCGGTGACAAGCTCGGGCGACGCTTCGTCCTGGTCGCCACGTTGGTGCTGATGGGTGCGTCGACTGGCCTCATGGGTATGTTGCCCACCTATGAAGTCTGGGGAATCTGGAGTCCCATCCTGCTGGTCGCGCTWCGTTTCCTCCAGGGCGTCTCGATTGGAGGTGAATGGGCGGGTGCCGTGCTGCTTTCGATGGAGCATGGCAGCCAGGAACAACGTGGGCGCAATGCATCTTTCGCCCAGGTTGGACCTGCCTGTGGCACGTTGCTAGGTGCGGGCTTCATTACCTTCTTCACCTACTTCCTCCCCACCGAAGCGTTCCACGCGTGGGGCTGGCGGATTCCTTTCCTTTCAAGTGTATTTCTCGTTGCATTTGGTCTGTGGCTGCGCCGCGGCGTGGACGAGACGCCGATGTTCGAGCAGCTCGAGCGGGGCCATAGCAAAGCCAAGATGCCGCTGAAGGAAGTACTCCACAGCTACTGGCGGCGTCTGCTGATTGCGGGTGCCGTGAGAATCGGCTCCGACATTGTCTACGGCCTGCTCGTGGTTTTCACGCTCACTTACGTGACGACAGTGCTCAAGCTGCCTCGCTCTCTGGCGCTGACCGCAACCATGCTCGGCGCTGCTCTCCATGCAGTTTCGGTGCCACTCTTCGGCGCGCTCAGCGACAAGCTCGGCCGGAGATTTGTGTATGGCGCGGGCACCGTGTTGTCGATTGGCTGGGCGTTTGCATACTTTGCGCTGATGAACACCCTCGACCCGGTGAACATCTGTATCGCCGTCGTAGTCGGCATGTTGTTCCAGGCCATGATGTACGGCCCACAAGCTGCCTTTGTGACGGAACAGTTCCCGACGCGTGTCCGGTATGCGGGAGCATCGCTTGCAGCGACGCTGGGCGGCATCATCGGCGGGGGATTTGCGCCCCTCGTCTTCGCCAGCCTCTACAAGACATATCAGTCGTCCACCCCCCTCTCGCTCTACATCGGAGCTGGCCTGCTGGTCACTTTGGCCAGCCTGCTCGCAGCCAAGGAAACGGCTCACAAGCCGCTGGAACACTGACCAGTCCCGGCCGCTGCGTCATTGCGCGGCCGGACCCCGACTCGCAACCGGCATCTTTCAAGCATGACGCTCACACTGGAACTGGCAGCGCCCGACAACACCATCGCTGCCCACATTCACGCCGCGGGCTCCGGCGCGCTCTTGCTCGACGCTTCCACAGGCGCTTTCGACAACGACATCCAGTCATTCCTGCTTTCACTGGCCAGCAAGTTGCGTCAGCGCTTAGGGAAGGCTACGCCGCATGAGGTGATACTCGGCATCAACAACCTCCTCCTGACATTCGACCCCCTCCAGCTTCACCCTCGTAAAGCGCAGGCGCTGATGCGCCAGCTATGGGAGTCCGCAACGCCGTCGCACCGCTGCGGCAGGCATTTCGACATCCCCGTCACCTACGGCGGCGAGTATGGCGAGGACTTGAAGAACCTCGCAGAAGGCGCGGCACTCACCATAGACGAGTATGTCCTTCGGCATAGCTCAGGGGTCTACACCGTTGCGTGCGTTGGCTCAATGCCCGGATTCGCGTACATGACGGGACTTCCGGAAGCGCTTTCAGTGCCTCGCCGAAGCACGCCACGCATGAAGGTCCGGAAGGGCTCGGTGATTGTGGGCGGCAGCCAGGCCGGCGTCATGCCATGCACAGCGCCGTCAGGCTGGCATCTCGTCGGCATGACCGACCGGGAGATGTTTGACGCAACCAAGGACAGTCCGTGCTTGCTCGCGCCCGGGGACACGGTCAGATTCAGCATCAAGGAGATTGTGGCGTGATAGAGATTCTCTCGAACGGTGCGCCAAACGTAGTGCAGGACCTCGGACGCTACGGATGCATGCGTTACGGCGTCAGCCGCAGCGGCGCCATGGACCCTTTCGCCCTGTCGTTCGGTAACGCGCTGGTAGGAAATGACCGTGGGGAAGCGGGCATCGAAATCAACCTGTTCCCATTTCGCGTCAAGTTCCACGAGGACACACGTTTTGCCGTGACAGGCGCAGACGCCAAGGCAAGCCTGGACGAACACCGCCTCGCGCCCTGGTGGGGCCGTACTGCTTCGGCGGGGCAGACCCTTGTCATCGAGCGCCCGCGGCGCGGGGCCCGAGCCTACTTGACCATTGGTGGCGGCATCGACGTCAAACCAATCATGGGCTCGAAGTCGACCGACCTGAAAGGCACCTTCGGTGGTGCCTCGGGTCGCGGCTTGATGCGTGGGGACCGCCTGGCGGTCGGCAATGAGCTATCGGCTTCGGACCGTCCCTGGAAGGTCGGGCTCGGCGTGGTTCCTGAGGGCTTGCTCGATTATTGGGATGAATTGAGCACGAACTGCATCACCGTCCGTGTACTGCCTGCTGCGGAGTTCGAGCGATTCACGCCCGAGTCGCAGACGGCCTTCTTGCAAGATGTGTTCAAGGTGACGCCAGACGCAAATCGCGTTGGATATCGACTCAACGGACCGGTGCTGAACCAATCGCAGCACGTCGAACTGCTCTCTCACGGCATCGTCGCAGGAACCATTCAGGTCCCCCCGTCGGGTCAAGCCATCGTCCAGCTTGCAGAAGCTAATACGTGCGGCGGCTACCCGAAGATTGCCACTGTGATTGAAGCCGACTTGTGGAAGCTCTCGCAAGCTCCTATCGGTTGCGGAATTCGATTCGGGCTCACCGACATTGATACTGCGATAGCCGCACTTCAAACGAGACGCGACGAAGAACTACGCATCAGGGACACCCTGGCAATGATGTCCGGGCGCGCCTAGCCAGCCGCCTCCCAAACCTCAACAAGGAACCGAGAATCATGAGCACACAAAATAGCGCCATCGAAGTAGACCTTAATTCCGATATGGGTGAGGGTTTCGGCGCCTACCGTATGGGCGATGATGCTGCCATCCTCGAGATTGTCACCTCCGCCAATGTCGCTTGTGGATTGCACGCGGGCGACCCGGAAATCATGGCGAAGACGTTCGCGCTGGCAAAGGCTCGTGGCGTCGCTGTGGGCGCCCATCCTGGCTTCCCCGACCTGTGGGGCTTCGGTCGTCGCGTCATTCCGTTCACGCACGGCGAAATTGAACGTCTGGTTGCGTATCAGATTGGCGCGGCGCAAGCGCTGTCCCGATATGCCGGTCACCCGATTACCTACGTCAAGGCACACGGTGCGCTCGGAAACCTGACGCAGACTGACGAAGCCGTCGCGAAAGCCATTGCACGTGCAATCAAGGCGGTCGACCCGAGCCTTACCTGCATGACTTTCGCTGGCGCTGCAATGGAGCGCGTGGCTTCCGAGATGGGCTTGTCTGTGCGGCGCGAGGTCTTCGCCGACCGTGCATATACCGAGGAGGGGAACCTGGTACATCGCTCCGTGCCCGGCGCAGTGCTGCACGACGGCGACGAAGCGGCGGCCCGCATGCTGCGGATGGTCCGGGCCGGCGCCATTGAAACTATTTCCGGGAAGCTTCTCCCCG
Source organism: Cupriavidus sp. 05N38 (assembly GCF_056397345.1). Classification (NCBI taxonomy): domain Bacteria; kingdom Pseudomonadati; phylum Pseudomonadota; class Betaproteobacteria; order Burkholderiales; family Burkholderiaceae; genus Cupriavidus; species Cupriavidus sp. 05N38. The sequence goes on along the minus strand of NZ_JBFTNF010000053.1, from coordinate 21,227 downwards.
TCCAGATTGACACCATCTGCGTCCATAGCGACACGCCCGGTGCCATCCAGATGGCGGCGAAAGTCCGTTGCACGCTCGAGGGCGCTGGCATCGTGGTCAAGTCATTCAGCTGAGGAACACATGGACCTGAAGTTCGTGCAAACGCTGCTCGACGTCCTTGAAAGCTCAACGGCGCTCAGCGAAATCGAATATGGCGACGGGCAGCGACAGGTGAAGCTCGAGAGGCGCTCATCACGCCCTAGCCCCACCGCCGGGACGTCCGAACAACTTGTGGCGGATCTGGCGCCTGCGTTGGCGGAAGAGGCCGACGGCCCCGAGGCCCCCACGGCGACGACCACTCGAAATAGTGTGATTGCGGGGATGATTGGCACCTTCTATCGCTCTCCTGCCCCGAACCAACCCTCGTTCGTGTCGGTTGGTGACACCGTCGAGGAAGGCCAAACCTTGGCAATCGTGGAAGCAATGAAGCTGCTCAACCCGATTGAATCCGACCGTGCAGGACGGATTGCGGAGATTCTCGTTGCCGACGGCGCGGCGATCTCCGCCGACACACCGCTATTTGTCATCGAGAAGCTGGAGGCAGCCCATGTTTGATACTGTCCTCATAGCGAACCGTGGTGAGATTGCACTGAGAATTCTGCGTGCTTGTCRCAAACTCGGACTCAAGACGGTAGCGGCTCACTCCGAGGCGGATGCCACGCTTCGACATGTCGCATTGGCGGACAAGGCGATATGCATCGGCCCTGCTCCATCGTCGAAGAGCTACCTGAATCACCAAGAGATTCTTCTCGCCGCGAAGGCAACAGGCGCGGGAGCCGTGCATCCTGGATACGGCTTTCTCTCCGAGAATGCCTCGTTTGCTGCTGCAGTCGAGAGCGCCGGACTTGTTTTCGTGGGACCGACCTCCGAATCCATCCGGCTGATGGGTGACAAGGTGAGCGCCAAGCAGGCCATGGCAAAAGCTGGTGTTCCCTGCGTTCCTGGCTCAGATGGCCCACTGTCAGAAGAACCAGACCGCATTGTTGACGTCGCAGAGCGCGTCGGATACCCGCTTATTGTCAAGGCGGCGGGCGGTGGTGGCGGTAGAGGTATGCGCGTCGTCGAGAGCCCTGCCGAGTTGGTCAATGCGGTAGCGGTGACGCGGGAGGAAGCTGGCCGCGCATTCGGGAATCCCACTGTCTATCTGGAGCGGTATCTGAAGACGCCGCGCCACGTCGAAATCCAGATCTTGGCCGACACGCACGGCAATGCCGTCTGGCTGGGTGAGCGAGACTGCTCCACGCAACGACGTCATCAGAAGCTCATTGAAGAGTCTCCGGCACCAGGCATCGCCCGAAGCGAGATAGCAAAGATCGGAGAGCTCTGCGCGCAAGCGTGCGTCCAGATTGGATACCGCGGCGCCGGCACGTTCGAGTTCCTGTACGAAAACGGTGAATTCTTCTTCATCGAGATGAATACGCGTGTTCAGGTCGAGCATCCCGTGACCGAACTCGTCACCGGTATTGACATCGTTGCCGAACAGCTTCGCATTGCGCGCGGCGAGAAGCTCAGCGTGAAGCAGTGCGATGTCTCCTTTTCCGGCCACTCCATTGAATGCCGCATCAACGCCGAGCACCCATGGAAGTTCACGCCCTGCCCCGGAGAAATCCTCGATTGGATTGCACCTGGCGGGCCGGGTGTCCGCGTGGATTCACATGTGTATCCGGGCTATGTCGTGCCACCGCACTATGACTCCCTCATTGCGAAGCTCGTGGTACATGGCGTCACTCGGGAGGAGGCCATAGCGCGAATGAAGGCCGCGCTTGACGAGGTTCGGATCGAAGGAATTCAGACAACTGTGCCATTGCATCGCAAGCTGATGGATGAACCCACCTTCGTCGCTGGCGGCGCAGACATCCACTACCTGGAAAGACTGCTATCGCTGTGGGACGCAGCTTCAAAGGAGGGCAATGATGAACACTGAAGAGCTTACCTCCCTGGTCGCCAGACTTGAGCGAGCCGGCGTTTCGGAGTTGACGTGTGGGGATGGCACTCGAACCTTGACGCTACGCTTTGCCGACGTGGCCGCATCGCCGAGCGATGCACATGGGACGACTGTAACGACCCGCTCAATCGTCGCCCCCCAGCCTGCGCGGCGCAAGGAAGTCCTATCTGATGCAACTGGCGCATTCAGTCGAGCACACCCTCTCGCGGCTGAGACATCTACCGATGCGGTAAAGCAGGGAGACCACGTGGGCTACCTGACCATTGACTCGGTATTGAGCGCCATCATCGCTCCGGCAGATGGGATGGCTGGAAACCAGCTTGTGGACGATGGCGAGACTGTTGGGTACGGCGATGCCGTTCTCGAACTCCACGACGCGTAGTCCGCCCTTGCACCACCCGTAGCTTGCATCCCCCCGAAAGGACAACGTATGAACCGCCTTACCACTACTGTGATCGCCGCTGTTTCCCTTTTCTGCACGCCTTTCATCGCGAGTGCCGCTGACTTAGCGAACAATTACAGAAAGGTACGTCGATCCACCGCTGGAGCGTGCGCTACGCGATCGCGCGCGCAAGTGTCTCCAGATTGTGAACAGCGCACTACATAGATCCTCAGTATCGGGATATTGGGGACACTCTGGTAAGGCAACCCAACCCGCGCCTTATGCGGGACAAGTCCGACATCCCGACACTGCGGCCCTCAAGTCCTTGTCGTGCGAAGGCGGCGCGTCTGTATTGCCCTCGTTGCCTGGCGCAATGTCTTTGGCGCCGCGTGCCTGATAGGAGTCACCCCACTCCCTCAGGCTGATCAGCAACGGCGCGAGCGTTTCACCAAAGGGCGTCAGCTCGTATTCGACCTTTGGCGGGATCTGCGGATAGACATGGCGCGCAACGATGCCGTCCGCCTCCAGTTCGCGCAGTTGCAGCGTCAGCATGCGTTGCGTGGTGTTTGGCATCAGTCGTGTAAGTTCCATAAATCGCTTCTTTTCGCGCAACAAATGAAAGAGGATCAGCGGCTTCCATAAGCCGCCGATCACGGAGAGCGTCACTTCGACGGCGCAGCCACTCTTGCTGTCCAGGCGTTTTGGTCGCATAGCTTTATACCTACATGATTGGTAGTACCTGAGTTAATTGTACGTTCTTGCGGTAATCAACGCAGACCCGGAAAATCATGACGTACGTGGTCGCGGATCTTCCTCGGCCGCGCGCACCGATCAATGCGCGCTCTGGCCTACTCGACGCAGAAGCCGCATCGCGCAGTGCACCCGTCAATCGATTACCAGGAGTTACTTCGATGAAAGCTATTACTTTGCGCCAACCCGCCACATTGGAGCACCTCGAGCGCGTGGATCTCGCCGATCCCGGTTCGCCGGCGCCGGGAGAAATCCGCGTACGCATCCACGCAAGCTCGCTCAATTTCCATGATTTGGGTGTAGTCACAGGACGCATGCACACCGATGACGGTCGCATTCCCATGTCGGACGGCGCAGGCGTTGTCGAAGCGATCGGCGACGGCGTAACCGAATTTTCGGTCGGCGACGCGGTCGTATCGACGTTCTTCCCATCGTGGCTTGACGGCGGTCCGACACAAGCCGATTTTTCGACGACACCGGGCGACGGCGTCGATGGATACGCGCGGGAAGCCGTCGTCCGCCCAGCCCAGTGGTTCACGCTCGCGCCGCGAGGCTACAGCCATACGGAGGCTGCGACTTTGACTACTGCCGGGCTGACCGCGTGGCGCGCCCTGGTTGTCGACAGCGCGCTGAAGGCCGGCGACACGGTGCTTGTCCAGGGTACGGGAGGCGTCTCGATCTTCGCGCTGCAGTTCGCCAAGCAGATGGGTGCGACGGTGATTGCAACCTCGTCGTCCGACGAGAAGCTGGAAAAGGCCCGCGCGCTAGGCGCCGATCACTTGATCAACTACCGACGCGATACCGATTGGGCTGCGAAGGTACTCGAAATCACGAACGGTCGCGGCGTCGACAATGTTGTCGAAGTGGGCGGTCCGGACACGCTGGGACAGTCGATCCGTGCCTGCCGGATCGGTGGCCACATCGCGCTGATCGGCGTATTGACCGGCATTGCCGGTCAAGTGCCGACGGTTTCCCTGATGCTTCGTCAACAGAAGTTGCAGGGGCTCATTGTCGGCAGCCGCAAGAATCAGGTCGACATGGTGCGCGCGATCGACGCAACTGGCATGAAGCCCGCGATTGACCGTACGTTTCCACTCGACGAGATTGCCGACGCGTTTCGCTACCAGGCAGCTGGCAAGCATTTCGGCAAAGTTTGCCTGTCGATTTGAAGATTTGAGCGACGGAAGTCTCGGAGCGCCGTGGGGAATTGTTGCATAAACCCTGGTGCCGTACGGGCAAGTGAGTCCCCTTCCCTCTTCGGGAGCCGCGCATTTTCTGGCGGCTTTGCCGTCTCAACTCGGCCTCGGCGCTGGAAACCACAAGACGATGGTCGAGGGGGACGCATTGCGCAGACGGCGCTTGATATCGCTGCCGTTGCTGCGCAAAAACAAAACGCGGGAACTAGTCCCAGCTCTCAAGACCAACTGATACGCGCCCACCCTGATCCTTGCTGCCGTGCGGCTACGCCCCCCAGCAAGTAAGCGCTTTCTTTGGCGCCATGCCGCCTAGGTGGATTAGGCCACACAGGCCGTTTGGCGACCAACTCAGTTGCTCAGTCCTTGAGTTTCGGAGCTAGGATCACACCAAAGATGACAGCCAGAAAATCCTTGAATGCCTCCTCGTCTTTCGACACCTTTGCTCGGATTAGCGCTCCCTGCCAAGCGTTCAGCACGAACCTACCGAGGACCTGTCGGTCGATCAAATCGCTGATCACTCCCGTGGCCTGCGCCTCCCCGATTACTCTGGCTATTTCGGCAGACCAGCCCCGGTAATAATTCGCAAACTCAACCCTTGCCGCCTCATGGGAGTCGGCCATTTCTGAACTCAGCGAACCCAACAAACAACCACTCCGGTAGCCGCGTTCGCGCACCACCTTCCAATTGGCACGGAAGTGGCGCTTCATCCGTTCCAGTGGCTCATATTTTTGGTCGCGCAGGATTTCGATCCCGTGCTGACTGACGTAGACGCTTAACGCCTCAAGCGCCAGTTCTTCCTTACTTTCAAAATGGTTATAGAACGAGCCCTTAGGCACGCCGGCGGCTTCCGTCAAGTCTTGAACGCTTGAGGCATTGAAGCCTTGCGCCTGGAAAACCTCCAGCGCGGCATCCACAAGCTGTGGTCGAACGCTCACTCTTCCCATGTCTAAATTGGCTCCCGCGCACAGTTCTAGGTCATACCGTCATTGTGCCTGTCTCGAGCGGAATGCACAATATGACCAATCGTCTTATACTACCGACCGCTGCCGCGTCAGTTGGCGTGGGCGAACATCCGTGTAAAAGGAGAGGTATGGGAACGTTCAAAGGCGTACAGGTCACGGAAGTAGACGGCAAGCTCGCGGCTCAGCTCGCGGAGCTGACGGATGCAGACCTCGATCAAGGCGACGTTACGATCAAGGTGGATTACTCGACCGTCAACTACAAGGACGGTCTTGCAATCACCAGGCTCGGCGGCTTCATCAAAAGGTTCCCGATGATCCCGGGTATCGACCTTGCGGGCACCGTCGAAGCGTCGTCCCATCCAGACTTTAAACCTGGCGACAACGTAGTCCTGAACGGCTACGAGCTTGGCGCTACACACCACGGCGGATTTGCGCAGCGGGCCCGTGTACGTGGCGATTGGCTGGTCAAACTGCCGGCGAACATCTCCACTCGTCAGGCGGCCACTATCGGCACCGCCGGGTTCGCGGCCATGCTGAGTGTGCTCGCCCTCGAGCGCGGAGGCGTGCGCGGCGGTGACGTTATCGTCACTGGTGCCGCTGGCGGCGTGGGGTCTGTGGCCATCGCAGTCCTCGCAAAACTGGGCTATCGGGTCCTCGCGTCAACCGGCCGCGCATCCGAAGAGGCTTACCTGCGCTCGCTGGGCGCGGCCGAGATCATCGATCGGGCTACTCTGTCCAGCCCACCACAGCGTCCCCTCGGCGCCGAGCGATGGAGCGGCGCAGTCGACACCGTCGGAAGTCATACGCTCGTCAATGTGCTCGCACAGACCAAGTACGGTGGAACGGTGGCCGCCTGCGGCCTCGCGCAGGGCATGGACCTGACGGGCAACATGGCACCGTTCATCCTTCGGGGCGTAACGCTGAGCGGCATCGACACGGTGAATGCACCTATGGCAATCCGTGAGCAGGCCTGGTCTCGTCTCGCCACGGATCTCGATCCGGGTCTGCTCGACAGCATGGCCACGGTCATCGGCCTGAATGAGGCCGCGGGCCGCGCAGTGCAGGTATTGAAAGGCGAAGTGCGTGGACGCACGCTCGTCGACGTGAACGCCTAAGGCGTTCAGGAGGCCGGGGGCGACAGCGAAGCCATTTGATGAGACAACTGTTGCCCCATTGAAGCTGACCGGTCAGATTAATTTGACGTGCCGTTGAGGCTAAGGCACAGCCGTGTTGTATGAAGCAAGGACACGAAATGACGACAAAGGTTGGGCAGGTCAATGCCCAAAATCTCACCATTGAAGGCAGTAACGGCATCAAGTACGCGTATCGGCGATTCGGCAAGGCCGACGGCAATGCTTTGCCGCTGATCTTCTTCGTCCACTACCGTGCGAACCTGGACAACTGGGATCCGGCGCTCGTGGACGCGATCTCCGAGCAGCGAGAGGTCATCCTGATGGRCAACGTGGGTGTCGGTGGCTCCAGCGGCGCGACGCCCAACACCATCCGGGAGATGGCGCACGGCGCCATAGCGTTCGCCGACGCGCTGAAGATTGAGCGCTGCGACCTGTTCGGCTTCTCGCTCGGCGGTTTCATTGCCCAGGAATTCGCGCTGATGCGGCCCCATCAGGTTCGCCGCATGGTGCTCGCCGGGACTGGCCCGCAGGGCGGCCAAGACATGCACATGTACGTGCCCGAAGTCCTGAAGGTTGCACTCGCCGAGAAGAGCGACGCGGAAGATGTCCTGACCATCTTCTTCGAGAGAAGCGCCACCAGCCGCGCCAAGGGTATCGAGTTCCTTCGGCGCCGTCAGTTGCGCCAAACGGATCGCGACCTGCCTGTCAGCATTGCCACGCGTGATGCACACCTCACCGCCATCTCCACTTGGGGCATCCCTGACCCCACGAAGCTGACCCGGTTGGCCGCCATCAAGCAACCTACTCTGGTTGCAAATGGCGACAACGACATCATGGTGCCGACCGTAAACACCCACTTGCTGGCGCAGCACATCCCGAACTCGACGCTAAGCATCTACCCGGACGCGGGGCATGCATTCCTGTTCCAGTACCCGGAGCAGTTCGCTGCCGAAGTCAACACCTTCCTCGGGCAATAAGGAGAAGGCCAATGAAGCTCATCACCCAACTCATCACGGCGGCAGCCATCGTGTCGACCCATGTCGTGCCGGCCCTGGCTCAAGCTCCGACAGCTAAGCTAGGGCGCATGGTCACAGTGGAGGTCGTGTCGCCAAAGATCCGTAAGGTGGTCTATGCCAACCCACCCGTGAACCTGATTGTGCCCGAGGCCGTATCACAGCTGCGCGAGGTAGTGAAGTCGTTGAGCGAGGACCCGGCGGTTCAGGTTGTCATCTTCACCAGCAGCACGCCGCGCTTCTTCTTCAACCACTTCGATCTGAGCCAGGCCGCGAATTTCCCCAACTTGCCTGGGGATGATTCCACGCCTGCCTGGGTAGACCTGGTGGTGCGGCTGTCCAAGGCGCCCTTCATCAGCATCGGATCGATCCGGGGACGCACCCGAGGCGGTGGCAACGAGCTGAGCCTAGCGATGGACCTTCGGTACGCGAGCAAGGAGCAAGCGTACTTCTCGCAACCAGAGGTGGGCACCGGCATCGTGCCTGGCGGCGGTGGATCGGAACGGCTGCCGCGCCTGATTGGCCGTGACCGTGCGCTTGAAGCCATCCTAAGCGCTCAGGACTACGACRCCGAAACGGCCGAACGCTACGGCTGGATCACACGCGCCGTTCCTGATGTCGACCTAGATCGCTTTGTGGAGGCAGTTGCGTCGCGTCTAGCCTCGTTTGACAAGGAGGCTCTGGTTGCGGCCAAGGCCCAGGTCAATCGGGCAACTCTGCCGCCGGATGCAGACCTACACGCCGCCTACGGCGAGTACAGCCGCTCCCTTGCCTGGCAGGGCTTCCTCGCTCGCAGGCCGAAGCTCGGGAAGGTCGTGGCCGAGAAGGGGCTCGATTTCGAGCTGCAACTCGGCGAATACCTGGGGAAGCTCGGACAGTAGCCGTCAGGCACACCGAGGGAATCACATCAGAACGGGAGGAAGGTGCCTAATCGAGGCCCCTTCTCCCGCGTGTAAGGCATGCACCAGATCCCGATTCTCGCTAAGGGTGTGTTCGCGGCGCTGAAGAATACGCTGGACGTACGCGCGCTCACCGTTGAAAGCGATGCCTTCGTTTGCAGCAGCGAGAGAATCGAAGACGACGCGGACTGCGTGCAGCAAGAGCAATGCTCCCTGATGCTCGCGAGCCCTGTTGGAAGGGTCTGCCTGGAAGCGCATTGTTGGCAAGACCCTCGGCGCCGGATGGTACTGCAGACCATGAAGTCAAACCATCAACTGGTCTGTCTATCAGTCCAGCCCCATCAATAGGAGATATCCATGTCCACCACCAACAAGACCGCAGTCGTTACCGGCGCCTCTTCAGGCATTGGCGCTGTGTATGCCGATCGCCTCGCTGCTCGCGGCTTCAATCTAATCCTCGTCGCGCGTCGAGCTGACCGACTGGCAGCAGTGTCGGAGCAGCTCTCAAAGGCGTACGGCGTCAATGTCCAGACGCTGACGGCTGACCTCGAGAAAGACGCTGACCTCGCAAAGGTCGAGGCCGTCCTGGCGGAGGAACAGAGCATCAGCCTGCTTATTAACAACGCCGGCATGTCGAAGATGCGCCCGCTCGCCAGCACGGCAGTAAGCGATTCCTTGTCGCAGATTTCATTGAACATCGTAGCCCTAACGCGCCTAACCCATGCGGCGCTGCCGGGGTTCCTTTCGAGGAACGAGGGCGCCATCATCAACATCGCTTCAATCCTTTCCATCCAATACCTGCCTATCAGCGCAGYCTACAGTGGCACGAAGGCATACGTGCTGGCATTTACGCGCAGCCTTCAGAATGAGATCGCAACGACCGGCGTGAAGCTACAACTTGTCCTCCCCGGCGTGACTGCCACGGAAATCTGGACCGAGGGCGCGTCGGGTGTACCACTGGCAGCCATCGACAAAGACAAGGTGATGACCGCCGAAGACATGGTTGACGCTGCCTTGGCCGGGTTCGACAAGGGTGAGTTGGTCACTTGGCCATCGGTGGCGGATGAGAGCTTGTGGTCCAACTTCGATGCCGCTCGGGTCGAGCTTTTTGCAGCGACGCAGACGGGACGCCCTGCACCGCGATATCTGAAGGCCTGACCGTCGATGGGCTCCACCAGTTCGCGGTCGGCAGCCCCGAGATCCCGGCCTGGCAGATACAGGCCACTCAGCCCAGTGCCCCTCTGGTCGCAGCGGACCAGCGCGGCATCGGGATGCTGCACTTTCCTGAGCCCCACATAAATTCGGCTTGAGTTTTGAGACGACCGGTCATATTATACAAGCCCGGCCAGACGTAGACGGGACATCCTTGTGGTGGCCTTACTGCCCTTCCGCTCCGAGCCTGAGCTTGCAGCGACGTACAGGAAAGGTGAGCAATTGTGCTGCCACAGCATGGACGTATGCAGCGCCTGCGCAGCTCTTAACCACCAAGCAGAGACATTAGATATGGGAAACGTGTCAAATCAGATTGAAGAGAAGAACACCTTGGAAGAGGTATGGCAATGGTTCTTTGCAGACTATCTCCCGCGATGGGCCACGGCGGGTGAGCGAGGAGAAGACTCTTCGTTCGTCACCGAATACTGGGGCGCGCCGCTATGGGTAAGCATCGATGACAAGCCGGTCGTCTTGGCAGCGACAGAGGCGGAAGTTGCTGGAATTCTGGCGCCTATCCATGCGCGACTCAAAGCAGCTGGCTACAGCCACACGGCCGTACCCGATCGCCAGGTCACCGTATTCAACAAGAACAGCGCACAGATCAGGGTGATTTGGTCTCGTCGGCGAGCTGACGATTCGGAGATCGAGCGCTGCGTAGTTAACTTCAGTCTAATGAGGCGCGAGGACGGATGGCGTATTTTGCACATTCAGCAGAAGAGTACAGATGTGGCCGTGCTGTCCGAGGTGTGGTCTGTGCACAGCGTCCTTTCGTGATGACATTGCACCTATATTCTTGAGTAGAGAAATCGTGATATCCGACTTCGCACGCAAAATCACCCCATCTGGGGTCGAGTATCTTTCCAACGGCGGTAGCACCGAGCGGGTCTTGGTATTCGTTCACGGCTGGCGTGACAGCGCCTTGGGTTGGCAGTGGGTGATCGACAACCTCAAGCCCGAAGAGGAATGGCGGATCATCGCGGTCCAGCGGCATGCCGTTGAACGCAGCAACGCAGACACCGCTGGCTTGCTTGAAGACTATGCAGACCAAGTCATCGATGCAATAACAGATGGTGCGGCGCCAGAGAGCGTCATCGTGCTAGTGGGGCAGTCAATGGGAGCGCCTGTCGCCGAATTGGCGGCATCGCGAATCGCACAGCGGCTTCAAGGTCTGGTGCTCCTCACACCAGCTCCTCTCGCTGGCACTCCTCTTCCGCCCGAGGCACGGGAAGCCTTCGAGGCTGGTGCACGTGACCTGGACCGGGTCAATGCTGGGCTTAATCGCGTCGGTCTGGCTGTAAGTGTCAACGCAGAGACTCAATTGCGCATGATCCTTGCCACGCCGGCGGAGTCAGAGCATTCCACCTTGCAAACATTGGCATCGTGGATCGGTGGGCATCCTGGCGGCCAGCTGCCATCGTTAGTGACTGCACCGACACTGGTGTTGGTAACGGATGACAAGGCCTTTCCCGAAGAAATGCTCCGCGAAGTGGTCGCGCCGCGGTTCCAGAACGTCCAAATTGGCGAGGTGCGCGACGCGGGACATTTCCCTCACCTTGAGCGGCCGGAGGCGGTGGCCAGGGTGGTCGAAGACTTCGTTTCGAATCTTTAAAGGAAGGAATTCGACCCTCCGAACATAGGGGCTCCCGGCAGGTCAAGGTGGTCCATATGGTGCCAGCATGTCCGACTCTGCGTAGTGCGCAGGGCGAAGTGATATGCACCTAGATAGTCCATGAGGTAGACGGTTTGGATAATTCTGTCCATAACAAGCGCGGGCTTGAGACACGCAATAAGCTGATAACAGCTGGCCTTTCAGAATTCCATTCCCACGGATTCAATGGCGTAGGGATTGGCGACATCGTTAAGACTGCAGGCGTTCCAAAAGGATCGTTCTACAACCTTTTCGAAAGCAAGGAAGCATTTGCTGCGGAGGTGGTTGATCATTATTTCGAACTCGGCCTGAGCAAGCTAAATGAGTTCTTCGGCAACGCAGATCTTCTTCCAGTGGACCGGTTGCGTGGTTACTTCGGTGAGCGAATCAGCCACTTCGCAACGCTCGGGTTCCGACGGGGCTGTTTGATGGGAAACTTTACGCTGGAGACGGCCGACGAGAGCGATCTCATTCGTGGTCGCCTTGCGGAGAATTTCCAGATTTGGAGCGCAATCTTCGCATCGACAATCGAAGAGGCACAGCAGGCGGGCAGCATTAAAAATGGAATGCCGGCGTCTGTTTTAGCCGACTTCGTTCTCAACAGTTGGGAGGGCGCCATGCTGCGTATGAAAGCGGAGAAGAGTGTCACGCCGCTCGAAGAAGCGACTGAAGTCATCCTCCAGGTCGTTCTCGTTTGAAGGTCCGGGCAACAGTGTGAGCCGGGTGTACTAGCAGGCCGTCATCGCAATCACGCTGAAATGTCAGGGTAAATAGTTCTGTAGTCAACTGACCCAAACGTAAAGGATGGTGTTACGAAGCGGCCCGCCTTGGTCTCCAATTTGCAACGCCACCACGGGTGCCATTGCGCCCCCAGAAAGGCGGCTGATGAACGCCTCTACCCCTTCCCCACATGCGCGCAACGCGCAAGCATTTTCTTGGAGTTTCCCGCTAATGTCTTCAAAGATCGACGTCAACTTTCCCGCAGAAGGCGGGATCGAACTCGCTGCGTGGCTCTTCCTGCCAGATGGTAAGGGGCCTCATCCTGCCATCACCATGGCGCATGGATACGGCGGCACGCGCTACCATGCCCTAGAGAAGTTCGCCGAAGCCTTCGCGGCAGCTGGCTTCGTTGTCCTTGTACACGAACACCGAGGCTTTGGCGCGAGTGGCGGTGAGCCGCGCCAAGACATCAACCCGTGGCAGCAGATCGCTGACTGGCGCCGTGCCATCTCGTACCTGGAATCCCACCCCGCGGTCGATTCGTCACGAATCGGGCTCTGGGGCACCAGCTACGCCGGTGGTCATGCCATCGTGCTCGGCGCGACCGATCGTCGACTAAAGGCTGTGGTCGCTCAAGTGCCGACCATCAGTGGCTACGTGCAAGGTTTAAGGCGGGTATCCGCAGAAGCTTTGCCGGCACTCGAAGAGGCGCTTAACGAGGATGAGCGCGCCCAGCTTCGCGGAGAACCTCCCCGGCACCAGGCATTAGCAAGTGCTGATCCGGCAACTCCTGCTGCTTATCGTTCCCAAGATGCCATCGACTTCAATCTTCAGCCGATGCCAGAAGGAACCTGGGAGAACAAAGTCACGATCCGATCCACGCGATGGGCCCGCATGTACGAACCGGGAACGTGGATCTCACGAGTCTCACCAACGCCTTTGCTGCTGGTAGTCGCCAGCGAGGATAAGGCCACCCCGACCGACCTCGCGCTGRCTGCCTACGAGCAAGCATTGGAGCCAAAGAAACTCGTACTGCTTCCCGGCGGCCATTATGACCTGTACTTGGGTCAATCGGCGGCTGCCTGTAGCGCAGCCACCAACTGGTTCACGGAGCACCTCTTCCCGCAGCAAGCCTGAATACTCGCAAGCACCACATCGTCAAGCACTCGGAGCAAATCATGAACGAATCAAGCATCGCCGCAACGCCTCTGAAATGGGAACTGCTGGTTAAGCGGCGTGCGAGCGCCACCCAAGGGGTTCCGCCGGGCAAGGAAGACCTCACCTGGGTCGCCAACACAGTCACGCTGATCTACGGCGAGCGCAACGCCGTCCTGATCGACACCTTCCTGAGCGACGGACACACTCAGGAAATGATCGACTGGATCAAAGCACACGATCGGCATCTTGAGACCATTTATATCACGCACGGGCATCCTGATCACTTCTTCGGGTTGGCCAAGATGCGCGAGCACTTCCCAGATGCCCGGGCAATCGCACCGCTGCAGGTCGTTGAAGCAATGCATCAGTTAATCCGAGACGAAGAGACGGATAAGGTTTGGAGCAAACGCTTCCCAGGGCAAGTTCCTCCCAAGCTAATTCCAGCGGAGGTGCTTACCGGAAATACGTTCGACCTGGAAGGGCACGAGTTGCGCGTGGTGGACATCGGCCACACGGATACTGACAACACAACCGCACTTCACGTACCGTCCATCGGACTCCTAATTTCCGGAGACGCTATCTACAACAGCACGCACCCCTACCTTGGGGAGTCGGACGAAGACGGTCGTCGAGCCTGGCTCGCAGCGATCGACAAGATCGAGGCACTGAACCCGAAATACGTCATTGCTGGCCATGGCCCCCTCGACCCCGACAGCAGCCCTCGCCATATCCGAGCGACGCGGCAATACATCATGGATTTCGAGCGCGTGAATAGCCAAACTACGACTGCGCGCGAGCTTTACGACAACATGCTGGAACTCTACCCCGATCGGATCAATCCCGGCTCGTTGTGGGCGGCAGCCCATGCCGCGAAAAATACCCCGAGATAAGCAGGACGAACGTACCTGGCGCGATCTCGGTCGTCGAGATCGCAAACTCACCACGATATCCAGATTCCGGTCACGGCTCGCAGTTTCAATTTTCATAGCAGTTTGCGGCCGAGTTAGTCGGATTTCTTGTCTGATTCCCTCTGAAACGTCGGGCATGATGTCCGACGCTTCGGCCAAATCATTTCGCGTAAAAAATGCAATACCAGGAGACAAACTGTGAACGCACATGTTGACAGCCTATCAGCCACTTCCCGCGAGACCGACACGTCCGAACTCACGGTCGCGTACTCTACTGCCACCTGGAGGATCATCCCACTGTTGTCCATGATCTGGTTGATGGCCTGGGTGGATCGCGCGAACATCGCGTTCGCGAAGTTGCAGATGCTCTCCGATCTCGGCTTTAGTGAGGCGGTCTACGGCTTCGGTGCCGGCATCTTCTTCATCGGCTACGTTGCATTCGCCATGCCGGGAACGCTCCTTTTGAAGAAAGTTGGTGCGAAGCGAATGATCTCTGCGATCGTGATTGGCTGCGGAACGGCCAGCTTTGCAATGATGTTTGTTCACACGCCGGCAGAGTTCTACGCCTTGCGGCTGCTGCTCGGTATCTTTGAGGCTGCGTTTTACCCTGGGGTAATCCTGTACCTCACATATTGGTTTCCCGAGAGGATCCGCACTAGGAATTTTGGGGTCTTTCAGTCTTTCGCCGCACTGGCACCGGTTATTGTCGGACTTTCCGGGGCAGTGGCGTTCGACCATCTCGGCGGAAACATGGGCCTCGCTGGATGGCGGTGGATGTTCCTTGTGCAGGCGGTGCCGACCGTCATCCTTGGAATGGTCGCCGCCTTTGTGCTGTCCAACGATCCGTCGTCCGCGCGATGGCTATCCCACAAGCAAAAGGCGTTGATGCTCTCGGACTTGCGCAGTGAGGCAAAGGCGCCAGCGCAGAATGAAGGCATGCTTGAGGTTATTAGAAATAGGGCCGTGTGGCTGCTGATCGCAGTCTATTTCTGTACGCTTTACGCAAATGCTGCACTGGTCTTCTTCATGCCGACGATTCTCAAGCTGTCAGGGTTCACCAACTACGGAAGCATCGGTACCGCTTCAGCAGTGGTATGCATCCTCGGTGCCCTGATCACCATTGCCATTTCCACTAGCGCATCGCGAAAGAGATCAGTCCAAAGCCATTTTGTTTTTTCTTCGCTTTGCATTGCCGTCTCATTTGTGGCGGTGACCTTCGCGTGGCATGGCCATCCGTATCTCACCACTGTTCTCCTCGCGCTAGCACTTGGTGCGATGGGGGCAGCCATTTCACTGTTCTGGCAGTTTCCCCCAAGGCTGCTGACGCCAACAACTGTAGCCGTTGCGATTGGCTTCATTAGCACTTTCGCAAACCTCGGCGGCTTCGCCTCTCCTTGGTTGATTGGGTTAGCGAAAACCGCAACGGGCGACTATTCGGGAAGCTTCATCGCCGCGGCCGTTATTCAGATGTTTGCTGCAGCACTGCTCGTCAAGACGATGTCGGCCGAACGTTTCAGTCACTGATTCCATAGCGTTGTCAACTTTCCGATAGCGAAACAAAGCTGTGAGAAGCGGGGCGACTGCTCAGCGAACAGTTGAACTACCACTTCATTGACTTCCTCTCCGGGCTAAACCCCGGAGATTCCTTCTGTAAGCGCCTGAAGTCCCAGGCGAGCAATATTCCGGGCGGCGTTTGTGTCGCGGTCGTGTACCGCTCCGCAATCGCTGCACGTCCATTGCCTTATTCCAAGTCCGGCCCTACCTTTCGGACTGCCGGGCGGGATAACGCCACAGCACGAGCACGTTTGGGTTGAAAACGCTTCGTTGACCTCTGCGAACACCACGCACTGCCTGATGGCCTTGTCCTTGAGTTGTGTCCGGAACGTCCTCCACGAGGCATCGAGCGCGGACTTCGCCATGTTCGTTTGTGCCAGCGCCTTCGCGTTCACGTTGCCGATGAAGATTGCTGCATGTTTTTTGACAAGCGCCGACGTTTCCTTGTGGATGGCGTCCTTGCACTGATTCGCGATTTTGGCGTGGATAGCCTTCACGCGCTTCTTCTTGCGAGCGCGTTGCGCAATACCCAGCGCCGCTTCCGACTCGCGATACCACTGGTTCGGCTCGAATTTTTCGCCACTGCAATAGCGCAAGCGACTTCAGGCCAAGGTCGATGCCGAGCACCGACGCACCATCCGGCACGCGCTTTTCTTCGATCTGTACCTTGACGGCCACGTTGAGATACCAACGCCCGCGCGAGTCCTCGTTGAAACTGCCCGCCTTCAATTCGTATTTCGACAGGCCATATGAGTCCCACAGCCCAATATTAATGCCGTTGAAGCGGACCTGGCCGTTCTTGTACGTCAGCGCGCGGGCCTTGAATGGAACCCATTCCAGCGAGTATTTGGGGGACTTGCGGTCRCTCACGCGCCAGTTGAGACGCTTCCGTTTGAACTGCTTGAGCCGTGTCGCGAACTCTTCGCACCCCTGCTGCTGCGTGGCTGACCCGATGGAGACGCCTTCGCACTTGCTGAAGCCATTGTTCAGTTTTTGCAGGTCGAAGCCGGATAACCAGACCTTCGGGCGACTGCAGTACCGCTTGAGGCTGCGGAACTGGGTCTCGTTGTCGGGCCGAGTTCGTGGAATTCAACGGCGAGCACGACCACGTACACCTGTTGGTCAACCACCCGCCGAAGGTGGCGTTGTCGAATCTCGTCGCGTCGCTGAAGGGCGTGTCATCACGTATGCTCCGACAGCAGTTTGGAGACTCTCATCTGTGGCTGAAGCGGCGGGGCGTGTTGTGGTCGCCTTCCTATTTCGCGTCATCGTGCGGCGGTGCGCCGATAGATATCCTCCGGCAATACATTGAGGAACAGCAAGCGTCCCACTAGGACGCCTGCGGCGTCCGTGCTCTCGACCCCGGACTAAACTCCGGGGCTTCCCGCACATCTGGTGAAGGATCGGGACCGCAAGTTGATGCGCTATATCCGTCAGCACAACAAGAATCCCAAGCCCATCAAGCGGAAGTAGGACGTTCCGTCGCGGCGAATTCGCCCAGTGTCATTTCAATGATGCGGCGGACTAACACAGGCCTTCGAGACTGTTCATCTTTCCGCCGTGACGGCAGTACGATGTGGCTTGGTGCTCTTTGGGTGACGGCTCCTCACTTTCGTCGGGGCCAGATTCGCCCGAGTACTTTTGTCGGCGCCTTCGGTGTATGGATCGAATTTGTCCATAGATCTTGCAGCATCAGGAACATACCCATCCCTATTCGTAGCGCGCATGTTGTAATCATAGCGATCTGCTGAATCCGACGGTCCTGCGGCAAGAGCAGTCCCGGATGAAATTGCTGCGATGATCAATGCGAGGGCACGCTTCATGAACTTCTCCGGACGGAATTGCAAGGCGAAAAAAATAGTGAGGTGTACGTCATCGCGGAAATCTTAGCCTTTCGAGCTACCTGCTACTTTAATAAGGATATGAGCTAGGACGATCAGAAGATGTGCCGCATGCCCAACGAAATGCCAAGCTGGCCGCTGGCATCGGGCGTCTTGTAGTAGACCTGTGAGGTCGACGGCAAATAGCCCACGGACTGGCCGTTCGGCAAGTAGGCGATGTTGTCCCAGTTCAGCGACGCATTGTGCGCGTAGTTCACCGCGAAGAACACGTCGGTTCGCTTGGACAGGCTGTAGTCGGCCAGCGCCAGATATTGCTGGGGGTTCTTGGGGTTGGTCGATACGCCGTTGATGCGCGCCGCCTTGATGTCGTCGTAGTAATAGGCCAGCGTCAGGCGTAGCGCGGCGGTGGCGTCCCAGTTCATGCCCACCCAGTACATATCGTCGCGATGCGGCAGCAGTGTCGGCGTGCCGGTTGCCGGCCCCACCGAATTGCCCCAGCGATAGCCGGCCACCATCTTGACCTGGCCTAGCCGGTAGCTGGCGCCCAGCATGGCGCGCATGTCGCGGCCATAGTCGTTCGAGCCCGATGTGCCGGCGGCCTGCGCGGTATTGAGCGACTTCACTTCGTCGTAGGCGGCGGCCAGTCCGAGCGGACCGCTGTTGTACTGCAGGCCCCCGCCATAAGCGGAACCCACGGCAAAGGTCCCCGATCGCTCGCCAAACGACCAATGCGCCATGGCCGTGACCGGGCCGAACGTGCCCTGGTACTGCACCATGTTGTTCTCGCGGAAGTTCGGTCCTGCAATACCCACCAACGGCTCGAACTCCCCGGCGTACGCCACCGGCGTGAAGCTGCCCATGGTCAGGAACGCGGACGTGTACTGGCGGCCAAATGTGATCTTGCCCCACGGGTTCTGCACGCCCACAAATGCCTGGCGGCCGAACAGCAGGCCGCCGTTGCCCATCTTGCCGTCGTCGGCGTTGAACTGGTTTTCCAGCACGAACAGGCTCTTCAGGCCGCCGCCCAGATCTTCCACACCGCGCAGGCCGAAACGCGACTGTGCAATGCCCGACGAGTTCATGAACACGGCCGATCCGCTGCCCGGCGCCAGCACGCCGTTGCTGGTGTTCTGCGCGTGGTTGACGTACTGGATGCTCGTGGTGAGGACGCCATAGAGCGTCACGGACGATTGCGCCCAAGCGGCTGGCGCAAGCACTGCGCCGGCGATGGCGGCGAACAACTTCTTCTTCATTGTTGACATAGAACGTCCACTACAGATGCTGCGACTTGCACGCGCTTGAATGACTTGAATGACTGCCTCTGAGGCCTGTCTTAGCTATGGGCGGCGATAGCCGCCAATTGAACAAGGGCCAGGGATTACAGCGTTCGCGGCAGCGCCACGACGCACGCTGAATATGGCCCAGTCTCATTCGGCACCGTGCGGTGCCGAATGAGACGTCTCCACAATCATTGTTTTTTGCGCGCGCCTTCCGTATATGGATCCGGCTTACCACTCCTGGCGCCATCCGTATATGGATCGCGTGCGCGGACCTTGGTTTCGACTTTGTCATCGACCAACCGGGAGGCCGTTGACGACCTTGCACCGTCGGTGTACGAATCGAACTTTCCCGAGTTTGCGCCGTCAGTGTACGGATCAAACTTTCCCGTCTTTGCGCCGTCGGTGTACGGATCCGGCTTCTCGGTTTTAGCGCCCTGGGTATAGGGGTCCACAGCCTTTCGCTGTTGCGCAAATACTTCCGGCACGGCGACGGTGGCCGTGGCCGCAACAAGCAGGCTGGTTAGTAGGGTCTTGGTCATATCGATAGCTCATTAACGTTCATAAGGCGCGATGTAAATGGCCTGTCCGACTGCGCCCAGTTCCATGCGGGCAAGCTGCCGTCGATGCTCATTCGCTCGAAACGCTTCGGTTTGTGCACCTATGGCACCGGCCCAAGTATAATATGACCGGTCATCTTGTTGTCAAGAATTTCCGGACGCTGTGTGTGTCCTTGTCATCCTACGAACTCGATAGCCAACCGCAGTATTGCATCCTGACCTATCGCCATGCGCCCGAGACCGTGCGTGCCGCGCTGGCAACGGCTTCTGCCGACAGGCGCGAGAAGATCCTAGACGCGCTGGATGCGCCGACCATCAGCCTTCAGGAATGCAGCTCGATGCCGGCCACTCGTTTGTATCGCGCACTCTGTTGATGTCGACACAGCGGGGTGGCCGCCCGATTGCCGTTTTCCGAGTGGTGCTGGCCGACCCGGATACGACGGATGCCATCCTGCAGGACATCCTCGACGAGCAGCGCGCGCTGGCGGCGGCCAGCCCAGGCATGGCGCCGCTGACGGCGCTAGTGGGGCGCCGGGCGCCGTGTGAGGATTTGCAGCAGGCGGGCGCCATTCCCCGACCGTATGTCGCTGGTAACGGTCCGGCGAGTACCATCATTGCGGCAGCTCACCATCGGACGCGAATCCAGCTGTCAAACGGAGAATTCAATGATCGTCAGCCACAGCCTCCGAAACCTTCGCCAGAAAATTGGCCGTCTTCGCAGGTGTTGGCTCAATCCTCGACGCCAGCGCCAGGCGGATAGAGATTGGACTGCCAATTATGTCTTTATACACAACGCCCTCGACCTGAATCTGGCAAACAGAGGCAGGAACAATTGACACGCCAAACTCCGCTGCAACAAGATTCACTACGGAAGAGAGCTGCGGCGCTTCCTGCCCGGCGATGAGATCAAAACCGGCCAGCTTGCAAGCGCCGATAATGACGTCATGCAAGGTAGGACTCGCTTCGCGAGGCAGCAGAACAAAATGGTCCTCCGCCAATGCGTCGAGGGATATCCGGCGTCGCTTCGCAAGAGGATGGGTTGCGGGGAGCACGACCTTCATTGGCTCCACGGCAATGTGCTGCAGTTGAACCCCGGCCGGTGACTGCCCGCTCAAACGGACAAAGGCGACATCGACCCGGCCATCGTTGAGATAGGCGAGGAGTTGTGAAGTATTACCTTCTGCCAGGGTGAGGACAACATTGGGGTAATCCTGCCGATATGCCCGGATCAGCCTGGAGACCACGGGGTTGAACGCGGCGGAGCCGGTAAACCCGATGTTGAGGCGCCCGATTTCGCCCCGTCCGGCGCTTTGTGCTTTCTCTACGGCCGCGCGAGTGTCATGGAGTATTCGCCTAGCATCCGTTGCAAAGGCCTCGCCCGCTTCAGTCAGGACCACTCCATGCCCGGTTCGGCGAAACAGCTTTACCCCTAGCTCGTCCTCCAACACGTGAATCTGCTGGCTGAGAGGCGGTTGGCCAATGCCGAGCCTTTCTGCTGCCCGCGTGACGTTGCGCTCATCAGCGACGGCGAGGAAGTAGCGAATATGCCGCAGTTCCATACGATATCTGGTTTTATATATATCAGAAAGATGCGATAGATATTGGACAGTATATCAGTGAAGGGCCAGAATGCCGCGTATCGTGCCTCGCCGACATCCCGCTGTCTACGACCGCGGAGATGCTACTTGAGGCCAAGGCGACGAATCAATCCAACGAAGAGAATCAGCCCCCATGGAAAAATCGCAGCCAACCAGGCCCGAATACCGGAATATCGGTATCTCGCAGATCGCGAGCTACCGGTTGCCCTGGGCCGGCAAGGTGTCCATCCTGCATCGCGCAAGCGGTGCCATGATGTTCCTCCTTCTTCCTTTCGTCCTGTACCTGTTCGAGCAAAGCGTCACCTCCGAACTGAGTTTCGCAAAGTTCTCGGCGCTCCTGTCCGGCGGCTTCGTCAAGCTGGTTCTGCTGGCCCTGATCTGGGGTTACCTCCACCACTTCTGTGCCGGCATCCGTTTCCTGCTGCTCGACGT
>NZ_JBFTNF010000052.1:0-50117 GCF_056397345.1 Cupriavidus sp. 05N38 | reverse complement strand
TGTTGGCGCCGCCGTATTCCTCGGCCACCGTGATGCCCAGCACGCCCAGGTCGCCCATCTTCTTCCAGGCGTCCATCGGGAACTGGTCGGTGCGGTCGATCTCGGCGGCGCGCGGGGCCAGTTCGGCCTGCGCCCAGTTGCGCACGCTCGCGCGCAGCATGTCGATGTCTTCGCCGAGGCGGAAATTCAGGCCGGGCAACTCAGTCATGGCGGTCTCCTTGTCGTTATCCGTGCGATCCGTTGTGTCTTGATCTCATACGTGGCCGAGCGTGCGAACGACGCACAGCGTCATCAGCATGGTGGCCACCTGCTTGCGCACGCCGCCCTTCTCGCAGAAGACTTCGCCCTGCGCCACGATCAGGGTGCGGCCCGGCTTGAGCACGCGGCCCACGGCGATCAGGCGCTCGCCCTGCGCGGGCGACAGCAGGTTGATCTTGTACTCGGCGGTGAGGCCGGCCTCGCCGTCGGCCACCATCGACAAGGCCGCGTAGCCGCAGGCACTGTCGGCCAGCGCGCCCACCGCACCGCCATGGAAAAAGCCATGCTGCTGGGTCACGCCCTCGGACCACGGCATGGCGATCTCCACCTCGCCGCGCTCGACCCGCGTCAGCGCCGCGCCGAACGCGGTCATCAGGCCCTGGCGCGAGAAGCTGGTGGCGATGGCGTCCATGCGGGCGGCGCCGAGCGTTGTTTCCGAAGCGTGATCGATGGTGGGGTCGGAGGCTGCGGGCATGGATTCTCCTCTGTTTTGCCGGGGCATTGCCGGTGCCGGGCGGGTTGCGAAGCTATTTTATTTACGTTTACGTAAACGTCAACTAAATCCGGCGGCAGCGCCGCGAAAACAGCGCATCAGGCACTTTTCACACCGATTGCTGCGTCGTCCGCACCGGACTGGGCGGCGAGCAAGGCGCGGCATTGCTGCTCGTGCTGGTCGATCTCGGCCAGCTGGGCCTGCAGGTCTTCGAGCTGGCGCTCCAGCGTGCCGCGGTGCAGGGCCAGGGAATGCAGGAAGCGCTCGAGCTGCGGCGCGGTGTCGCGCGGCGATTCGTACAGATCGAGGATCTCCCGGATCTCGTTGAGCGTCAGGCCGAGGCGCTTGCCGCGCAGCGTGAGCTTGAGGCGGGTGCGCTCGCGGCCGTTGTAGACACGCTTGCGCCCGCCCGGCCCTTCGCGCTCGGGCGAGAGCAGCCCCTGGTCCTCGTAGAAGCGGATGGCGCGGGGCGTCACATCGAACTCGCGGGCAAGATCGGTGATGGTGTAGGTCGGCGTGGCTGGCGAAGCTGGCATGGGGGCCCGGTAAAAAGTGAACGATCGTTCGGTGCAGAATGAAGTTTTCGCTTAAGATGGCAGAAGCCCGTTTTGGTTGACGTTAACGTTAGCGTCAATCAAATCGGCTGGCAACCATGCCGTGCGGCCGACCTCCGCGGCTGCCGGCACGACGACAAGAAAGCCCGCCTGCGCGCCGCGCCGCGCGCACAGGGCTTCGGACCAGAGAGACTCCCATGAACGCACTCGAACACCAGCTCCAATACCCGTTTGGCGAAGCCATGCCCACTGCCGGCTCCCGCATGGAAGTCGCGCCCGGCGTGTTCTGGCTGCGCATGCCGCTGCCTTTTGCCCTGGACCATATCAACCTGTGGCTGCTGCGCGACCGGCTCGACGGCCGCGAGGGCTGGACGGTGATCGACTGCGGCATCACCAACGACACCATCAAGGCGCACTGGGAAACCATATTCGCCAACGAACTCGAGGGCCTGCCCGTGCTGCGCGTGCTGGCGACGCACTGCCACCCGGACCACATCGGCCTGGCCCACTGGCTGTGCAAGCGCTGGGACGTGCGGCTGTGGATGAGCCTGGGCGACTACATGAACGCGCGCGTGATGGGCAGCGGCACCGGCGCCGGCTCCAACGCCGGCGGCGACTTCGCCGCCAGCCATTTCGCCCGCCACGGCCTGACCGACCCCGACAGCCTGGAGAAGCTGCGCGCGCGCAAGAGCTACTACCCGTCGCTGGTGCCGGACCTGCCCACCCAGTACCGCCGCCTGATGGAAGGCGACACCGTGCATATCGGCACCGACGCGGCGCGCTCCGGCTGGCGCGTGATCACCGGCTTCGGGCACGCGCCCGAACACGTGGCGCTCTACAACGCCGCCAGCAACGTGCTGATTTCCGGCGACATCGTGCTGCCGCGCATTTCCACCAATGTCAGCGTGTTCGACATGGAACCGGAAGCCAACCCGCTCAAGCTGTATCTGGATTCGCTCGGCAAGTACGAGCCGCTGCCCGAAGACGTGCTGATCCTGCCTTCGCACGGCAAGCCGTTCCGCAACCTGCACACCCGTATCCGGCAACTGCGCGAGCACCACGTGGACCGCCTGGCCGAAACGCGCGCGGCGTGCGCGCAGAAGGCATGCAACGCGCATGACATCGTCGGCGTGATCTTCAACCGGCAGTTCGATATCCACCAGATGACCTTCGCCATGGGCGAGGCGCTGGCGCACCTGCACCTGCTGTGGCATGCCGGGGAGGTGCGCAGGGAAACCGGCGACGACGGCGTGGTGCGCTTCAGGGCCTGACGCCATGCCGCCGGGCCCGGCCGGGCGGGCGCGCTAGCGCTGCCCGGCCAGCTCCGTCAGATAGCGCACGCCGTCCACGGCCCGGCTGCCGTACCAGGACACCATCTCGCCATCCACCAGCAGGACCTCCTTGCCGAGCTGGCGCTCCAGCGCATCGACATGCGCCTCGGTGAAGCGATAGGGCTCGGTGGACAACAGCACCAGGTCGGTCTCGCGCACCAGCGCGTCGCTCCAGCGGAAGCTCGGATAGCGCGTCCCGGGCGCATTGGGCCGGCTGCAGTCGCCATCCACGCAGGCTTCCGGCAGCGTGTCGGCCGCAGGCCAGGTCTGCCAGTTGACCAGCGCCAGCATCCTGCTGATATAGGTATCGCGCGACACCGTCATCCAGGGGTCCTGCCAGATCGCGTAGAGCACCCGGCGCGCGGGCCATTGCCTGGCCTGCACCTGCGCCAGCACCGACCGCAGCGCGCCGCACAGTGCTTCGGCTTCGGCGGCGCGGCCGAAGATGCCGCCCAGCAGCCGGTACAGCGCGAGGTTGTCCTCGGGCGCGCACGGGTGGGTGACGATCACGCCGGGCACGAAGGCGCGGATCTCGTCGACCGTCTCGCGGCGGTTCTCGTCGATATTGACGATGACGTGGGTGGGCGCCAGCGCACGCAGGCGCTCGAGCCTGACGTCCTTGGTGCCGCCCACCTTGGCGACGGCGCGCACGGCCGGCTCCGGGTGGATGCAGAAGCCGGTGCGCGCCACCATCTGCGGCCCGAGCCCGAGCGCGAACAGCAGTTCGGTCACCGACGGCACCAGCGAGGCGATGCGGGCCTCGCCGCCGGCCGCGCCGTGCCATGCGCCGGCGGCGTCCTGCCAGGCGATGGCTGGGGTCACGGCTGGCGGCCCTGCCCGCGCGGCTTGCGCGGCGCGCGGGCGAACAGCGCGTCGTACAGCCAGCGCGGCATCAGGTGCAGGATGGAGGCGACCACGCCCATCTGCCACGGCACCACGGCGAAGCGCCGGCCCGCGGCGATGGCGCGCACGGCCTTGCGGGCGAAATCGTCGGCATCCATCAGGAAAGGCATGCGATAGGGATTGTGCTCGGTCATCGGCGTGCGGATGTAGCCGGGCGCAATGGTGACCACGCGGATACGCTCGCGGCGCTGTTCCAGGCGCAGGCTCTCCAGCAGCTTGATGACGGCGGACTTGGACGCGCTGTAGGCGCCGCCCCCGGGCAGGCCGCGCACGCCAGCCACGCTGGCGATGCCGACCAGCGTGCCGCGCCAGCCGCCGGCGCCGGGCTCGCGCGCGCGCATGGGCTGCATGAAGGGCTGGAAGGTGGTGAGCACGCCGAACCAGTTGGTGTCCATCACCATGCGGAAGGCTTCGAGATCCTCGCGCTCGCTGGCAACGGTACCCACCGATACGCCGGCGTTGGCGATCACCACGTCAGGGCAGCCGAAATGATCGAGGAAATCCTGCGCGGCCGCCCGCATGGAGGCGGCGTCGCGCACATCCGCGGCATAGACGCGCACCGCATTGGGATTGGGCAGGCTGGCGGCCAGCTCGCGCAGCGCGTCTTCGCGCCGGCCAACCAGCCCGAGGATGGCGCCTTGCGCGGCGTACTCGCGCGCCAGGGCCTGGCCGAGTCCGCTCGACGCGCCGGTGAGGAAGACTTTCAATGCTCGCATCGGGATGGGGAGGGGTCCAGGGAAAACCGCAACATCGTCATGCCGGCAGACCCGCCCCGACGCAGTCCGGACGCCGTTGCGCCAAGCCGGCGCCGGCGCTGCCGGTCGAACGCGCGGCGCGCCGGCCGCCTGGCCCGCGCGCGCCGCAACGGGTATTACAGTTTCTTGTCGCGCACCTGGCCGACCAGGAAGTCCATGGTCTGGATGGCGGCGGCCTTGGTGCCGGCGACGGACGGCGAGGTCACGTACTTGCCCTGCACGACCACGGTCGGCACGCCGTCGATCTTGTAGGCGTCGGCGATCTTGTTGGCGCGCTGCGTGTTGGTGGTCACCGAGAACGAGTTGTAGGCATCGAGGAAGGCCTTGCGGTCGATGCCGTTCTTGGCCATGAAGTCAGCGATCTCGTTCGGGTCGAGCATGCGCTTGCGGTCCACGTGGATGGCGCTGAAGACCTTGCCGTGCATGGCGTCGAGCTTGCCCATGGCTTCCAGCGCGTAGAAGATCTTGGTGTGCGGCAGCAGGTCGTCGCGGAAGGCGACCGGCACGCGCTTGAACACCACGTCCTTGCCCTGCTTGCTCACCCATGCCTCGAGCTCGGGTTCGAAGTCGAAGCAGTGCGGGCAGCCGTACCAGAAGAATTCGGTGACTTCGATCTTGCCCTGAGTGACGGGCTGCGGTGCCTTCAGGACCTGGTATTCCTTGCCCGCGGTGGGTGCGGCCGCCTGCGCGGGCGCGTTCATCAGGAAACCGGTCACGGCGACCAGCGTGGCGAACAAGGTGGCGAGTTTCTTCATATGACGCGACTTTCGAGGATGGGCGATGAGCGTATGACAGCGGCGGGGCGTTCCGGTTCAGCGGACGCCCCGGGTTGTATTACTGCTTGGTAAAGCGGATGACCGACGCTTCGAAACCCGACGATTGCAGGCGGTCGCGCGAACGGTTCATGTCTTCGATCTTGTTGAACGGCCCCAGGCGCACGCGATACAGCTTCACGCCGTTGACATCGCGCTCGGTGACCTTGGCTTCGAAGCCCTGCATGGCCAGGTTGGCCTTCTGGCGGTCGGCGTCGTCCTGCGAGCGGAAGGCACCCACCTGCAGCAGGTAGCCCACCTTGTTGGCATCGGCCTGCGCGATCTCGGCGATGGGATCGGCGACCGGCTTCTCGGCGGGTTTTTCCGCCGGTTTGTCGACGGGCTTCTGCGCAACCTTGTCGGCCGGCTTCTCGGCGGGCCTTTCAGCCGGCTTGTCGGCGGGCCGCTCGGCGGGCTTGTCGGCCGGACGGGTCGCGACCACGGGCGGCTGCGGGCGCTCGGCCGGCCTGGCCGTGGGCGCCGGCCCGGCGGGCTGCTCGGGTTCGGCGGCGGGGCCGACCGGCTTGGCCGGCGTCTTGCTCCACAGCGGCTTGTTGGGATCGCTCGGCGCGTCCTGCGCCGGCGTGGGCAGGCTGCTGACGACATTGCCGGGGTCGGCCGGCTTCTGTCCGTTCTTCTGCTGGAATGGCGCGGGGGAGCGGGTGATGTACAAGGCGACCACCACCGCGATCGCCAGGCCGATGATCAGGCCCAGCACCAGTCCCAGGAACGTACCTCCGCGCTGCGGCGCGCGGCTGGCATTGCGCGGGGCGCGCTTGCGTTGCTGTTGCATGAATTCCTCTAGCGTGATGGCGCGATTATAGAGCCTGCGCCGGTCCGCGCATCACTGTCTGTGGTCAGGGCGACACGCGTGGCCACGCCGGGCGGTGCCCGGCGCGGCCGCGGTCCGCGTGCGCTTACATGCGCTGCGGCGCGGAGACGCCGATCACCGCCAGACCGTTGCGCAGCACCTGGCGCGTGGCGGCCAGCAGCGCCAGGCGCGCCAGCTTGACCGGTTCGTCATCCACCAGCACGCGGTCAGCGTTATAGAAGGCATGGAAATCCCCGGCCAGGTCGCGCAGGTAGAAGGCGACCGCATGCGGCGCCAGCTCGGTTGCCGCCGCGGCCAGCATGTCAGGGAAGTCGGCCAGGCGCTGCCCCAGGGCGAGCGCCTGCGGGCTTGCGCCGGCGCCCGTCACCGGCGCCAGGTCGGTGCCGGCCAGCGTGGCGAGCTTCGCTTCCCAGTCCGCGCCGCCCCACGATTCGAAGATCGAGCAGATGCGGGCGTGCGCGTACTGCACGTAGTACACCGGGTTCTCGTCGTTTTGCTTGAGCGCGAGGTCGACATCGAACACGAACTCCGTATCCGCCTTGCGCGACAGCAGGAAAAAGCGCACCGCGTCGCGCCCGCGCGTGAAGTGCGACGGCCAGTCGGCCACGCCCGCGTCCAGGCAGCCGCGGATGGTCTCGCCGCCCTCGGCGCCGTTGCTCCACTCGATCAGGTCGCGCACGGTCACGTAGGAGCCGGCGCGCTTGGAGATCTTGACCTCCTCGCCGTTCTTCATCACGGTGACCATCTTGTGCAGCACATAGTCGGGGTAGCCCGCCGGAATGCCGATCTCCAGCCCCTGCAGGCCGGCGCGCACGCGCGCGATGGTGCCGTGGTGGTCGCTGCCCTGCACGTTGATGACCTTGGCGAAGCCGCGATCCCACTTGGTGGTGTGGTACGCCACGTCCGGCACGAAGTAGGTGTAGGTGCCGTCGCCCTTGCGCATGACGCGGTCCTTGTCGTCGCCGTCGTCGGTGGTGCGCAGCCACAGCGCGCCTTCGTTCTCGTAGGTCTTGCCCTTGGCGATCAGCGACTGCACGGCGGCTTCGACCTTGCCGTCGGTGTACAGCGACGATTCCAGGTAGTAGCGGTCGAACTTGACGCCGAAGGCGCGC
The DNA here is from genome assembly GCF_056397345.1 of Cupriavidus sp. 05N38. Taxonomy (NCBI): domain Bacteria; kingdom Pseudomonadati; phylum Pseudomonadota; class Betaproteobacteria; order Burkholderiales; family Burkholderiaceae; genus Cupriavidus; species Cupriavidus sp. 05N38. The sequence continues at coordinate 43,067 of NZ_JBFTNF010000052.1, read as the reverse complement.
AGGTCGATGTCCTGCTCGTTGCGCAGGTAGGCCACGGCGAACTTGCGGATCGAGTCGATATCCTCGGCGTTGCCCGATGCCGTCACCTCGTCGCCATCGGACGCGCGCACGCGCTTGCCGGCCAGGAAGTCGGCGGCGATGTCGGCGATGTAGTCGCCGTTGTAGGCCGCTTCGGGCCAGCCGGCGTCGCCCGGCTTGACGCCGCGCGCGCGCGCCTGCACCGAGACCGCCAGGGTCTGGATCTGCACGCCGGCGTCGTTGTAGTAGAACTCGCGGTGCACGTCGAAGCCCTGCCAGTCCAGCAGGTTGGCCAGGGCGTCGCCCAGCGCCGCCTGCCGGCCGTGGCCCACGTGCAGCGGGCCGGTCGGGTTGGCCGAGACGAACTCCACCAGCACCTTGCCGTGCACGCCCTGCTCCTGGGCGCCGTAGCGGTTGCCCTGCTCCAGCACGGCGCGCAGCACGTCGGCCTTGGCCGCCGGTGTCAGGCGCAGGTTGATGAAGCCGGGGCCGGCGATCTCCATGCCGGCCACCAGGTCCGCGGTGCGCGCATCGGCCTTGACGGCATCGACGATCTGCTGGGCCAGCTCGCGCGGGTTGCGCTTGAGCGCGCGGGCAACCTGCATGGCCAGGTTGCAGGCAAGGTCGCCGTGGGCGGCGGACTTGGGGCGCTCGAAGGTCACGGCGGGCAGCGTGGCGTCGGCCGGAGCGAGGGCGCGCACGGCGTCAAGGAACGCAGCGGCGAGATTGGAGGTCTGAACAGGCAGCATGAATGTCGTGGCCCTGGGGCGGTTGTCCGGCGCCGGCGCGGCATGTGGATGCGGCGTCGCGTGGCAGGCAATGAATTGCAGAACGCGGAATTTTATCAGGTGCTATGCTGACATCATGCAGCGAGCCCGAAACCGGCCGTTGCGCGCCCCCGCCCGAATCCCGGACATGCCGCGCGATCTTGTCACTTCGCTGTAGTCAAGGAAAGGAAATATCATGCTGATCACCTTCAAATCCCATGCGGCGCAAGACCTGATCATGATGAGGGATCTGGCTGTCACGCTCCTCGGGATTATCGGCAAGCACCTGGGAGAGCGCGGGGTGATCACCGCCGAAGAAATGCCGCGCGCCATCCACAAGCTCGAAGCCGCCGTGACGGACGCCAAGCGGGTGCACCCGGCCGAATCGTCGGTAACGCCGGGCAAGCAGGACGAAGAGGAGGACGAGCCGCTGCACCTGGGCCAGCGCGCCTATCCTTTCCTCGATATGCTGCGCGCCTCCCAGCGCGAGAACACCGATGTACTCTGGGGCGTCTAGCGCGCCCCGCCCGCCGCGCAAAGCCCGCTGACGCGGGCTTTGTCGCATCTGGCCGCAGCCGACGCGGCCTGCCGCGGCCCAGGCCGGGACGCCGGAGCCCCGCGGGGATGCCCCGCACGTCGGCGGGCCAAAAAAAGAGCCCGGCGAGGATGCCGGGCCTGCCGGATCAGGGAGGGGATCCGCAAGGGGGAGAAATCAGCTTCGGTGCGGACAAGGAAGGCGCCGCCGCCACACGACGTGCTGCATGCGGCACTTTCATCCCGGCGCCGGGTTCAGCCCTTTTCCAGCATGTCCGACAGTTCGTCGGCATGCTCTTCCTCGACGGCGAGGATGTCTTCCAGCATCCGGCGCGTGGTCGGGTCGCGCTCGCCGATGTACTGCACCATTTCCAGGTAGCTCTCGATCGCGATCCGCTCGGCGACGAGGTTCTCCTTGATCATGTCTGTCAGCGACTTGCCTTCGACGTACTCGGAATGGCTGCGCGCCGACAGCGTGTCCGGCGCGAAATCGGGCGCGCCGCCAAGCTGCACGATGCGCGCGGCGATGCGATCCGCGTGGGCCTGCTCTTCATCGGAATGCACCTTGAATTCCGCGGCGACCGGCTCGGCGTGGATGCCCTTGGCCATGAAGTAGTGGCGGCGGTAGCGCAGCACGCAGACCAGCTCGGTGGCCAGCGCTTCGTTGAGCAGCTTGAGCACGGTGGCGCGGTCGGCGTCGTAGTTCTGCGTCACGGCGCCATCCTCGATGTGCTTGCGCGCGCGGTCGCGCAACGTCTTCACATCCGTCAGGAAGCCGCCGCTGGCGCCTTGCTCGTTGCGGGCCGGTGCCGCGCCCTTGCCGGCGGGTCTCTCGGTGACAGGGGTGTCCATGACTGTGATGCTCCTGTGGGAATGCGGCTGTGGGAAAGCGCGAAGGGGTCGAAGGGCTATTTGCGGCGGGCCTCTGCCTGGCGGCAACTTGCCGGCGCGCCCGCGGGCCCGAGGAAACAACGGCCGCCCCGCCAGGCGCAGGCGGCCGCGCGGGTAGCCTCAGTCGTTCCTGGCGCGGCCGTTGACCGCCAGCAGCAAGCCGACGAAGGCACCGACCGCCGCCGCGATGCCGACCGCCTTGAGCGGCGACTCCACTACGCGCTGCTGCACGCCTTCCACGGCGAAGTCGACCCGCTCGCGGGCGCGGCTGGCACCGTCGAGGGTGGCCTGGCGCAGATGCTCGGCCAGCGCGCGGGTACGATCCTGCAGCCGTCGTCCCGCCTGCACGGCTTCGGAAGACCCTTCGCGGCCAAGCACCTCCATGGTGTGCTCGAGCTGCGCGATCAGGGACCGCACCTCCTCGGCCACGGGACTGGCAGCATCGCGGGCGGCGCTGCGGGTGTCGCGCGCGGCGAGCCGCATCTGGCGCACCGTGTTCCCGGCGCTGTCGGCCAGGTGCGTGAATTCTTTCTTCACCTTCGGGTTGTGGGTCAGCATAGGTTTATCTCCATGTCTGTCTTCATTCACGGTTTCATCTCCGGTCCGGTCCGGCCCGCGGCCAGCCGGCCGCGGCACCGCCCGGTTCTCGGCTATCGCCTGACCAGGCTGATCACGAAGGTCACGAGGGCGACCACCAGGAAGATGAAGAACAGGATCTTGGCGATCTCCACCGCCCCCGCGGCAATGCCGCCGAAGCCGAACAGCGCGGCGATCAGGGCGATGACGAAAAATACGAGTGCGTAGTGCAACATGATGGCAACTCCCTAGATTGGCTTGCCTGTCGCGCCAGCGGGCGCAGCGCGCCGGCAGCAGCAGGACCCCGGCGATGGCGACCGGCTATTTCACCGCCTTGAACACGGTCGCGCCCAGGACAAGGAACAGCACGAACAGCACCAGGAAAATAAAGAACAGGACCTTGGCGATGCCGGCCGCGCCAGCGGCAATACCGGTAAAGCCGAGCAGGCCGGCAATCAGGGAAACCACGGCAAAAATCAGCGCCCATTTGAGCATCGACGTTCTCCTCTCGTTTCGCTGGCTGACTTGCGCAGGGGGCGCAAGCTCGTGACTAGCTGATGGCTCAATGGTAGAAACCGGGTCACGGGGCAGGCACCGCTGGCCCACCGATTCAGATGTCAGTGGATTCCTACAGCACCCGCGCGGGCCCGGGCTGGCGGGCGCCGCCGGCCGTGCCGCAGGTTGACCGGGGGCCGCCGATGTGCTTCCATCGTCGCAGACAGGGTGCGCGACAACCGGCCCCATCGCATGGCGCCGCGACGTGGCCGGCGAGCGGTGTCGGACCGCGCCCCACATCGGGAACTGACAATGCTCAAGCAATCCATGTTGCGCTCCACGCTGCTGCTGGCGGGCGGCATCTTGCTGACGGTGGTGGTGCTGATGGCATCCGAGGCAGGCAACATCCGCCTGCGCCAGGGTTATACGCAAGTGATCCAGTCGCAGCAGGTACAGGGCCAGATCACTTCGCTGATCGGCGAGCTGGTCAATGCCGAGGCCGGCCAGCGCGGCTTCCTGCTGACCGGCAAGGAAAGCTACCTGCAGCCGTACTACCAGGCCTTGCCGCATATCAATGCGCTGATGGCCGCGCTGCGCAGCCGCTATGCCGACGACCCGGAAGCGCTCAAGCTGTTCACCGCGGCATCCATCGCGGTCAACCGCAAGCTCACGGAAATGGACCTGACGCTGATCTATGGCAAGCGCGACGTGGAAGTGGCGCTCGACCTGGTGCGCACGGACTTCGGCAAGCAGACCATGGACAACGCCCGGCGCGGGCTCGAATCCCTGCTCGCACGCGAATCCGGCTCCGTGTCGCGCAGCCTGGAGTATGCCGACCGCGACCTGGCGCTGTCGCGCTACGGCATCGGCCTGCTGACCGCGATCAATATCGTGCTGCTGATCGTGGTCGGGCTGCAGCATTCGCGCCGCATGGCGGTGTCGGAAGCCGCGCGCAGCGAGCTCGAAGAAGAAAGCGCCCGGCTGGACCGCATGGTGCGCGCACGCACGCGCCAGCTGTCCGCACTCGCCTCCCACCTGCAGCGCGTCACCGAGGATGAGAAGACGCGCCTGGCGCGCGAGCTGCACGACGAACTCGGCGCCATCCTGACGGCCACCAAGCTCGACATGCACTGGGTGCGCCGCCGCGTGGAAGACTCGCATCCCGACGTGAAGGAAAAGCTCACGCGCATCATGCTGCATGTGGACCAGGGCATCCAGATCAAGCGGCGCCTGATCGAGGACCTGCGGCCCACGGTGCTGCTCAACCTGGGCCTGAAGGAAGCCATCGGCCAGCTCGCCGAGGAGGTGGCGGCGCGCAACCAGTGGGAGGCCGACGTACGACTCGGCGAGACGGTACCGCCGCTGCGCGACGACGCCGCCATCGCGCTCTACCGCATCGTGCAGGAATCGCTGACCAATGCCAGCAAGTACGCCGAAGCCCGGCTCGTGACCATCACGCTGGACAATATGGACGGCGTGCTGACGCTGCAGGTGAGCGATGACGGCCGCGGCCTGCCGCCCGATTTCGAAACACGCCGCGCGGTGGGACATCATGGCCTGCTGGGCATGGAGCAGCGCGTGATTGCGCTCGGCGGCACGATCGACATTGCATCCGAACCCGGCGCCGGCGTGACCATCCGCGTGGAGGTGCCGCTGACCGACGCCATCGTGGCGCCCGAGCGCCATGACGATGAGGCATCCGGCGACGCCCCCGCGCAAGTGCCGCCCCCCGCGGGCGAGGTCGCGCCGCCGCCCGCCGGGACGCCGAGCGGGCAAGGCTAGGCCCGCGCGACCGGGCCAGGCGACAGCGCAGGCACGAACGGAAACGGCGGACGTGCTTGCGTCCGCCGTTTCCGTTTACTCGTCCGCGGCAAAAATGCTGCGGTGAAAAGGCCACGGAAGCCGCGCGGGAGACGCCCTGGCGCCCGCCGCGACGGCACCGGCATGGCTTACATCTTCTGCTTTGTATCCTGGGCGGCACCCTGCATTTTTTCGCCGCCGCGTTCGATATCCTTGCCTGCGCCCGATACTGTGTTGCAGCCTGTCACCAGGACGACACCCGCCAGGCAAAACAGCGCCATTAGCTTTCTCATGTTTCTCTCCTTGCTCTAGGTTGACGCGGACTCGCCGCGGGAGGAACTGCTGGTAAAACGGTACGGCCGCCCGGGGCGGCCGGCCCCGCAAGCGATGACCGGAAGCCATGACAAGCTCAAGCGCCCGCTTGCGCGTACTCCTCGATCACGCGAAACACCTGCTCCAGCTCGAGTGACTTGTCGAAAAAATAGTCCGCCCCGGCCTCGGCGCACTGGCGCCGGTAGGTCGGCACCTGCGCATGGTTGGTGTACACGATGCGGATGCCCGAGGGCTCGGACTTCCGCATGCCGCGCAGCACATTGATGCCATTGCCTTGCCTGAGTTGCAGGTCGACGATGACGACCTCGTACCTGCCCGCCTCATAGAGGCGCAGTGCCGAGCTTTCGGTGTCCGCCCAATCCACGACCTCGACAAACGGAAACGCGTTCAGGTACTCGAGCAACATACCCCGCAGGACCGCCGAGTCCTCTATGAGCAGGACCCGCAGCGCACGATACGAGGGGGCCGCAGCTTGATCCAACATGATTCAATGGTAGCAACCGAATATAGAAACAGACTATCGGGGTCCGTCCTACAGGCGTGTCGGGCAATCGGCGTTTTCTCGCCGCGCTGGCCTCCCCGGCGCCTTGACCAAGTTACTCCACCAACCCGTTCTTGATCGCGTAGTAGGTCAGGTCCGCGTTGGTCTTCATGCCCATTTTTTCCAGGATGCGCGAACGGTACGTGCTGACCGTCTTGACGCTGAGGAACAGTTCATCGGCGATCACCGACACCGACTGCCCGCGCGAGAGCTTGCAGAAGATCTGGAATTCCCGCTTGGACAAGGTCTGGTGCAAGGGCTGGTCGGTGGGCTTCTCCAGCCCGCCGATCAGCAGGTCCGCGACCGTCGCGCTGACATAGCGGCGGCCCTGGGCCACGGTGCGAATCGCCTTGACCAGGTCGTCGGGCGCGCTCTCCTTGGTCAGGTAGCCGGAGGCGCCCGCGCGGATCAGGTTGATGGYGTACTGCTCTTCGGGGTACGTGGACAGGATCAGCACCGGCAGGGCGGGATGGCGCTGGCGCAGCATCTTGAGCACGTCGATGCCGTTGCGGTCGGGCATCGAGATATCGAGCACGATCACGTCGAATTCGCGCTCGCGCAGCCGGGTCATCACTTCATCGCCGCTGGCAGCCTCCCCTTCCACCCGGATATCGGGTTCATCGGAAATGAACTGGCGCAGACCGGCGCGCACGATCTGGTGATCGTCGGCGATCAGAACGCGAATCATGGTATCTCCCTGGGCTTGGATGCGCCGCTCTCCGGGAGGGCGGGCTGGCCCACTGGGCCAGTGGACAAAAACATTGTAGTGGTTACAAAGCCGCGAGACTGTCGGTGTAAGACTGACATGGCGCGGCTCTGGGGCAAAAGAAAAAAGGGACGGGGTGAAACCCGTCCCTTCGTCGCGTCGCCCCGTGGGCAGGTCCGCGCGCCGGCGTGGCCGCCGCAGACTGGCCAGCCGCGCGGGCTGGCCGGTCGCGCCATGCTTGCCGGTCCTTACTGGACCTTGGCCGCCGCGCCGGTGTCCGCTGCAGCGCTGGTGTCAGCGGCAGCCCCGCCCTTCTTCGCCTTGGCATGGCTGGCGTGCTTCTTGGTCTTGGCGGTGGCCTTGGCCTGCGCGTCGGCGCCAATCTTGGCATCCGCACCCGTGTCAGCGCCCACGCCCGCGTTCACACCTGCGCCGGCCGCTGCACCCTTGTCTGCGGGCGCGCTCATCGCGGGCGCCGCCATGGCGCCGGTGGCGCCTGCCTTCGCATCGACTCCGGTGCCTTGCGCCATGGCCAGCGAGGAAGCGGCAGCGATCGAGAGAGCGGAAAGGGAGATCAGCAGTTTGTTCATGGAGAGGCTCCTTGCAGTTAGCTCCGCGGCGAAACATTCGCTGCGGCGTTCACTTGATGTGAGCCCCCAGTCTATGGACGCGGCGCCGCGCGGTCTGTTAGGAGATGTAATGCCTTGTAAGGAGTAGTGAAGAACTTACAAAGCCGCGCGGTGCTGCCCGGCAGGCCGTTTGCCCTGCGTACCCAACGGCTTGCGGCGGCGCGGCAAGGCAAATTGCCGCCGCCGCCGGCCAGATGCGGTTACAGGTTTGGCGCGAGCGCGCGCTCGAGCACGCTGCGTTCCTCGCCGCGGCGCTCGACCATGTCGTCGAGCTGGTCCTGGCCGATCTTGCCCACCGAGAAATACGTCGACTCGGGATGCGCAAGATAGAAGCCGCTCACCGAGGCGGCCGGCGTCATGGCCAGCGAATCGGTGATGCCCATGCCGATCTCGGCGGCATTGAGGTACTCGAACATCGGCGCCTTGACCGTGTGCTCCGGACAGGCCGGGTAGCCCGGCGCCGGGCGCACGCCGCGATAGCGCTCTTCGATCAGCTGGTCGTTGGTGAGCACCTCGCCGGCGTCGTAGCCCCACAAATCCTTGCGCACGCGTTCGTGCAGGCATTCGGCGAAGGCTTCGGCCAGGCGGTCGGCGAGCGACTTCAGCATGATCGCGCTGTAGTCGTCGTGGTCGGCTTCGAACTGCGCTTCCTTCTTGTCCACGCCGATACCTGCGGTGACCGCGAACACGCCGATGTAGTCGGCGATGCCGCTGTCCTTCGGCGCGACGAAATCGGCCAGGCAGCGGTTGGGCCGCATCACGCCGTCGATCACCGGGCGCTCGCTCTGCTGGCGCAGGTTGTGCCAGGTCAGCGCGACCTGGCTGCGGCTCTCGTCGGTATAGATCTCGATATCGTCGTCGTTGACGGTATTGGCCGGCAGCAGGGCCAGCACGCCGTTGGCGGTCAGCCAGCGGCCCTGGATCAGGCGCGCCAGCATGGCCTTGCCGTCCGAGAACACGCGGCGCGCGGACTCGCCGACGATCTCGTCGTTGAGGATGTCGGGGAATTTGCCGGCCAGGTCCCAGGTCTGGAAGAACGGGCCCCAGTCGATGTAGTTGGCCAGCTCCGCCAGGTCGTAGTTGCGGAAGATGCGGCGGCCGACGAACTTGGGCCTGGGCGGCACGTAGGCGCTCCAGTCCACCTTCGTCTTGTTGGCGCGCGCCTGCGCCAGCGTCACCATCGGCGTGGCCTTCTTGTTGGCGTGCTGGTGGCGGATGCGCTCGTAGTCGGACTTCAGCTCGTCGAGGTAGCGCGCCGCGCCTTCATCGGACAGCAGGCTCGACGCCACGCTCACCGAGCGCGAGGCGTCCGGCACGTAGACCACCGGGCCTTCGTAGTGCGGCGCGATCTTGACCGCGGTGTGCACGCGCGAGGTGGTGGCGCCGCCGATCAGCAGCGGGATCTTCTTGATGCGGAAGTAGTCGTCGCGCTGCATCTCGGAGGCGACGTAGGCCATCTCCTCGAGCGAGGGCGTGATCAGCCCGGACAGGCCGACGATGTCCGCGCCCTCGACCTTGGCGCGCGCCAGGATCTCGTTGCACGGGACCATCACGCCCATGTTGACCACTTCGAAGTTATTGCACTGGAGCACCACCGACACGATGTTCTTGCCGATATCGTGCACGTCGCCCTTGACCGTCGCGATGACGATCTTGCCGCGCGCGCGCACGTCGCCGCCGGCCTCGGCCAGCAGGCGCTTTTCTTCCTCGATGTAGGGCAGCAGGTGCGCCACCGCCTGCTTCATCACGCGCGCGCTCTTGACCACCTGCGGCAGGAACATCTTGCCGGCGCCGAACAGGTCGCCCACGATGTTCATGCCGTCCATCAGCGGGCCTTCGATCACCTCGATCGGACGGCCGCCGCGCGCCTCCACGATCTGCCGCACTTCTTCCGTGTCTTCCACGATGAAGGTGGTGATCCCGTGCACCAGCGCGTGGGAAAGGCGGTCGCCCACCGGCACCGGGTTCTCGGGCGTGCCGCGCCACAGCAGGTTCTCTTCCTTCTTGGCGCCGCCGCCCTTGAAGCGGTCGGCGATTTCCAGCAAGCGGTCGGTGCTGTCCTCGCGGCGATTGAGCACCACGTCTTCCACGCGCTCGCGCAACTCCGGGTCAAGCTGGTCGTACACGCCGAGCTGGCCGGCGTTGACGATGCCCATGTCCATACCGGCCTTGATGGCGTGGTACAGGAACACGGTGTGGATGGCCTCGCGCACCGCGTCGTTGCCGCGGAACGAGAACGATACGTTGGACACGCCGCCGCTGACCTTGGCGTACGGCAGGTTCTGCTTGATCCAGGCGGTGGCCTCGATAAAGTCCACCGCGTAGTTGTTGTGCTCCTCGATGCCGGTCGCCACCGCGAAGATGTTCGGGTCGAAGATGATGTCTTCGGGCGGGAAGCCGACTTCATTGACCAGGATGTCGTAGCTGCGCTTGCAGATCTCGGTCTTGCGCGCGAAGGTATCGGCCTGGCCCTTCTCGTCGAAGGCCATCACCACGGAAGCCGCGCCGTAGCGGCGGATCAGCCCGGCGTGATGGCGGAACTGTTCCTCGCCTTCCTTGAGCGAGATCGAGTTGACCACGGGCTTGCCCTGCACGCACTTCAGGCCGGCCTCGATCACTTCCCACTTGGACGAGTCCAGCATGATGGGCACGCGCGCGATATCGGGCTCGGAGGCGATCAGGTTGAGGAACCTCACCATGGCGGCCTTGGAGTCCAGCATGGCCTCGTCCATGTTGATGTCGATGATCTGCGCGCCGTTCTCGACCTGCTGGCGCGCCACCACCAGGGCCTCGTCGAACTGGCCGTTGAGGATCATGCGGGCGAAGGCCTTGGAGCCGGTGACGTTGGTGCGCTCGCCGACGTTGACGAAGAGCGTGTCCTCGTCGATGGTGAAGGGCTCGAGGCCGGACAGGCGCATCGGGCGCGGCGGCAGGGTATCGTTGGTCATGGCTTGATCTTGTTCTGTAGGCTCGCGATGCATGTTCACGCCGCGATGTCGGCGTCACGGTACTGGCCGGGCCAGGCGCGCGGCTTCTTGCTGGCCACCCGTTGCGCGATGGCGGCGATATGGTCCGGCGTGGTGCCGCAGCAGCCGCCGACCAGGTTGACCAGGCCGGAGGCCGCGAACTCTTCCACCAGCGACGAGGTGACCTCCGGCGTTTCATCGAAGCCGGTCTCGCTCATCGGGTTGGGCAGGCCGGCGTTCGGGTAGCACGAAATGGCTGCGTCGCACACCTTGGCCAGCTCGGCGACGTACGGGCGCATCAGCGTGGCGCCGAGCGCGCAGTTCAGCCCGAAGGTGATCGGGCGCGCGTGGCGCAGGCTGTACCAGAATGCTTCCACGGTCTGGCCCGAGAGAATGCGGCCGGAGGCATCGGTCACGGTGCCCGAGATCATCACGGGCAGGCGCTCGCCGGTGTCCTCGAACAGCTGGTCGATGGCGAACAGCGCGGCCTTGGCGTTGAGCGTGTCGAAGATGGTTTCGACCAGGAACACGTCGGCACCGCCTTCGAGCAGGGCCTTGCCCTGTTCGTAGTAGGACTTGCGCAGTTCCTCGAAGGTGACGTTGCGCGCGCCGGGGTCGTTGACATCAGGCGAGATGCTGGCGGTCTTGGGCGTGGGGCCGAAGGCGCCGGCCACGAAGCGCGGCTTGTCGGGCGTGCTGTACTTGTCGCAGGCGGCGCGCGCCAGCCTGGCGGCCTCGACGTTCATCTCGTAGGCCAGGTCCGCCATCTTGTAGTCTTCCTGCGCGACCGCGGTGGCGCCGAAGGTGTTGGTCTCGATCAGGTCGGCGCCGGCGGCCAGGTACTGCTCGTGGATCTCGCTGATGACCTGCGGGCGGGTCAGCAGCAGCAGTTCGTTGTTGCCCTTGACGTCCACGTGGTGGCCTGCAAAGCGTTCGCCGCGGTAGTCGGCCTCGGACAGCTTGTAGCGCTGGATCATGGTGCCCATAGCGCCATCCAGGATCAGGATGCGCTCGCGCAGCAGGGCGGGCAGACTGGCCGCACGGGTGTAGGGGCGCGCCGGGGGGCGCGCGGCGGGCTGCGAGGCGGAACTTGGGGCGGCGCTCATGAGGGGCTTCTGCGGCAGGGAAAAGAGGTCGATTTTATCAGTTACATCAATGGTTTGCGGATTGGATGGGGCCGGCGCCAAAGGCCTCCTGCGTCGCCTGGCTGTTGCGGCCCGGCAGGGCACGGCCCTACACTGGGCAAACCCGTCCACCAACGCGATGCCAACGCAAACCCTGCCCATGCAACACCTCAGCCCCGGCGACGCGCAAGCCCTGCTTGCCGATTCGCCCGACGCACTCTTCATCGATTGCCGCAGCGAGATGGAATACCTGTTCGTCGGCCACCCCAAGGGCGCGCACAACGTGCCGTGGAACGACGGCCCGGACTGGGAAGTGAACCCGCATTTCGTGCAGGCGGTGAAGAAGCTGGCCGGCCAGGCGTCGGCGCGGCCGGTGCTGCTGATCTGCCGCAGCGGCAACCGCTCTTCGGCGGCGGCGCGCGCGCTGGAGGGCGCCGGCTTCACTACCGTCTTCAATGTGCTGCACGGCTTCGAAGGCGACCTGGACGCCGAGCGACACCGCAATACGCTCAACGGCTGGCGCCACGCCGGGCTGGCCTGGGAGCAGTACTAGGACGCCACCGCCACTCGCGGGTGGCCGAAAATCAAAAAGCCCGCGCTGTGCACGGGCTTTCCTGCCTGGCTCGGACCGGCTCCGGCACCACCTTGCGCAATGCAGAGGCAGCGGCCACGGCCGGGCGCATGATGCGTTTAGTGCATTACCAGCGGATGGGTCATCACCGTATCGAACTTTCCGAGGAAATCATCCACCTCTTCCACCGACGGCTCGCTTTCAATCAGACGCTTCACGTCCGCGCGAAAGCTCTCGGCCATCTGGCCGCCGAGAAAAATCTCGCGTTTCAGGTTCTTGTCGACGATTTCATAGCCGCCCGAGGCAAGAGGCGCATGCTCGACATCCGCACCAAACTCGACGATGCAATAATTGTCGCTGTTGTAGATCATTTGCATGGCACACCTCCGGGCTGTCATGGGTAAGCGGGGGGCCAACCATTGTTCAGTCTGCCGGCATGGTGCCCGGCTGCCCTCCGCGATTTCACCTCCAAGCTGAGGGTGTTCGCCTGGTTTTCAAGATTCTGCGTCGGCGAACCGCTTGAATGACCGCTCTAACTTCTCACAAGCGTTCCCTCACTATGTTGGGCAACGGCCGTCTGCGCAAGTTCTTAAGTTAGAGCGGAAAAGATATTTCCTCAGGGTGCGGCACACTGCGCACCGCACGCGGCGTTGCCCAGAAAGGCATCGAGCACGGCGTGGAAGCGCCCGGCCTGTTCGATATGCGACAGATGCGCGGCCTGCGGCAGGATCTCGAGGCGCGCGGCGGGAATGGCGCCGGCGATCTCCCGCGCCATCGCCGGCGGCGCGCTCTGATCCTCTTCTCCGGTCACCACCAGCGTGGGGCAATGGATGCGCGCGATCGCACCGGCCAGGTCGAAGGCCATGATCGCCAGCCCCGTGCCCACGTAGCCGTGCACTGGCGTTGCCAGCAGCATCTCGCGCACGCGTTGCGCCTCGTGCGCATGCGCGGCGCGGAACGGCGCGGTCAGCCAGCGCTCCAGCGTGCTGTCGGCCACGCCCGCCATGCCGTGCGCCTCCACATGCCCGATGCGGTCGTGCCACATCTGGTGCGCTTCGAGCGGCGTGCGGTTGACGGTATCGACCAGCGTCAGCGACAGCATCCGTTCCGGATACCGCAGCGCCAGGGTCTGGCCGATCATGCCGCCCACCGACACCCCCGCGAAATGCGCCTCCGGCACCGCCAGCGCGTCCATCAGGCCAGCCACGTCGTCGGCCATCCGGATCATCGAGTAAGCACCGATCGGCGCGTCGCTCTGGCCGTGGCCGCGCAGGTCGTAGCGCAGCACGCGGTAGCGCGGCGCAAGGTGCCGCGCGGTGGCGTCCCACAAGGTATGGTTGGCGCCCAGCGCATGCGCCAGAATCACCCAGGGGCCGTCGCCTCCGTCGATGCGCACGTGCAGGCTGACATCGCCCACGCGCACGCGGCGGGTTTCGGATGGTGGCTGGAGGGCATGCATGACGGATCTCCGGAAGTGGGTACGACACGGTGAACCACCTCGGCCCGCGGGCCGCGGCACGATGAATCAGCGCAGCGCTTCGCTGTCGCGGTAGACCAGTTCGATCTGCGTGCCGTCGGGCTCGGTCTGCCGCAGTTTCACCGGCATCCATTGCAATGATTGCGCCAGCCACACTTCCACGCGGCGCCGGTCGCCCGCATGCCGCGGCAGGCGCACGAAATGCTTGGCGCGCACCGAACCCTGCGCGGCTTCGACGTCCTCTTCCCCCACATACTGCACCTGCATGGGCTCCAGGTCACGCGTATCGCCCACGTCGAACGTCTCGGTCACGCCCGRCGATGCATAGCGCTGCGGCGTGCCGCGTACCATGCCCACCAGTTGCAGGAACACGCTGAAGCGGTCCTGCGCGTCAGGCGGCAGCGGCACCTGCTTGTTGCGGCCTTCGAATACCAGCGTCGCCCCCGCGCGGTCAAAGCGGGCCGCCTCCACGCGATTGCGCCGGCTTTCCTCGTAGCGTTCGGGCGCAAGGCCATGCTCGCCAAGTGCGCCGTTGCTGTGGAAGGCGAAGCGGAACCACAGCACGCGTGTCTCTACCGCCAGCTGGTAATGGCTGCCGTCATGCTGCCAGCGGATCAGCCCGTCCGGATTCTGGATGCCGTTGACGAAACTGGCGTAGTGCAACAGCATCGACGGCGGCGCCGCATAGCGAACGTTGTCGGCAGCCTCGGCGGCGGGCGCAGACGCCGCGGCGGAGGCAGGCGCCGAGGCGGCGCTGCCCGCCGTGCCGCCGGCGCTTGCCATGGCGGGGCCGGCCGGACCGGTCAGCAGCGCGGGGGCCTCGGCAGCTTCGGGCGGCGCCTCGGGTGGCGGGGTGGCCTCGGCCGGCGCCCGCACAGGACGGTGTTTCTGCGCGGCAGGCGCAGGCGGCCGCGCCTTTTCCAGGGGCGGCGCGGGCGGCGCCAGCAGGACCGCCTCGATGGGCGGCATGCCGGACGGGTCGATATGCGGCCCGCGGATGCCCATCAGGCCGGCCACCACGCCAAGATGCACGGCCAGCACCAATGCAAGCGCCGCCGCCCAGCGCAGGCGGCGCGAGACAGGTCTATCGCGAGAGGCCGTCTGGCCCGTGCGTCGGGCTGCCACCAAGATAACCAAGCTCCGAAGAAATCTGCCGCGCGATATCGCGCACGCGGCGGTCCACCGCCCCGCCCCATTCTGCATCGAATACGCTTTGCGCGCCGAGCACGATCAGGGCCATGGCGACATGCCCGTTGGCATCGAACACCGGCATCGAGAAAGCGTTGATGCCCGGCAGCACGCCACCCTTGATCCGCGCCGCGCCATTGGCCCGCACTTCGGCGCAGACCGCGTCGTAGTCGGCCTGCGAGCGCGGCAACTCCGGCAGCTCGTCATGGCCGCGCTCCGCCAGTTCCCGTTCGACCAGCGGCCGCGTTTGTTGTTTCGGCAGGTAGGCGCCGTAGAGACGGCCGGTGGCGGAGTTGAGCATGGGCATCACATCGCCCAGCCGCAGGCTCACCGTCACGGGGTGGCTGGACTCTTCCCAGTGCACGATGGTCGGGCCGTGGTTCCCCCACACGGCGATGCCGATGGTCTGGTCGATCTCGTCGCGCAGTTGCGACAGGATCGGGCGCGCCTTCTTGACCGGATCGAGCCGGTTCAGCCCGGCCAGACCAAGCTGCAGCGCGAAGGGCCCGAGGTCGTAGCGCCCGCCGACCGGATCCTGCACCACCATGCCCAGCCGCTGGAAACTGACCAGGTAGCGGTGGGCCTTGGCGGGGTTCATGTCGGCGGCGGCGGCCAGGTCGCGCAGCATCATGGCGCGCGGCGATACGGCCAGCGCCTGCAGCAGCTTGAAGCCGACCTCGATCGACTGGATGCCGGAGCGCAGCTTGGAATCGTCTTCTTCAGGTTCGGTCATGCGGCAACAAAGGGCTACTCAACAAAGGGCTACCAAGTGGCAAAGCGGATAAAGGCACGGCGCATCACACTGCCGGGAGCAACTCCGGGAAGCGCGGTGCCACCTTAGCCATAAATTTACTATAGCGAAATCGATTTACCAATTTTTAATCCGTGGGTAGACTTTGTGCGCACGACGAGCCGTCGCAGGCATGCGCCATGCAAAGTACATGGCGCGGCGCGGCCGCCTTCCAACCGGAGACAACCATGACCCGCCTTGCGCCCCGCGGCGATGCTGCCGCCAGCCTTTCCGCCCCACGTTCCGACTGCCGCCAACGCCGCTCCCCGCTGGCCCGTTCACTGCCCATGCTCGCCATGCTGGCGCTGGGCATCGCGACCGGCCAGCCGGCGCGCGCCGCGGACAACTGGYCGGGCCAGCCGGTGCGCTGGGTGGTGCCCTACCCCGCCGGCGGCGGCACCGACGTGGTGGCGCGCACGCTCGGCCAGGCCATCACGCCGGCGCTGGGCCAGCAGGTGGTGATCGACAACCGCCCCGGTGCCGCCACCATCGTCGGCGCCGACGCGGTGGCGCACGCCCGGCCCGACGGCTACACCCTGCTGACCGCCGACACCGCCACGCTGGCGGCCAACCCGTCACTCTACAAGAAGCTGCCCTACAACGCCGACAAGGACTTCGTGCATGTGGGCATGGTGGCGCGCTTTCCGCTGATCCTGGTCGCCACGCCGAACTTCCCGGCGCGCACGCTCAAGGAGGCGGTGGAGTATGCGCAGAAGAACCCGGGCAAGGTCAATTTCGCCTCGCCGGGCGCCGGCAGCCCGCATCACCTGGCCATGGAGCTGTTCATGGACCAGACCCACACGAAGATGACGCACGTGCCATACAAGGGCGCGGCACCGGCAGTGCAGGACCTGCTGGCGGGCCAGGTCGACCTGATGTTCCTGGACCTCGCGGCAGGCCAGCAGAACATCGTGGCAGGCAAGGTGCGCGCGCTTGGCGCGGCCACGCCCCGGCGCCTGCCGGCGCTGCCCACGGTGCCGACCGTGGCCGAGGCCGGCGTGCCCGGTTTCGAGGCCTACGCCTGGCAGGGCGTGGTGGCGCCGGCGGGCACGCCGCGCCCGGTGGTGACGCGCCTGAATGCCGAGCTGGTGAAGGCGCTCAAGAGCCCGGACGTGCAGAAGCGCTTCGAGGGCATCGGCGTGGAACCGGTGTCGGGCACGCCGGAGGAATTCGCGCAATATGCGCGCGCCGAGTCCGAGCGCTGGGGCAAACTGATCAAGGCCAAGGGCATCACGGTAGACTAGCGGGCCGCCGCGCCGGCCCCGCATGGCGCCGGCGCGGCACCCGCTTTGTCCCAATGTTCCCGAATACATGAAACTCGCCACCCTCAAGGACGGCTCGCGCGACGGCCAGCTCGTGGTCGTCTCGCGCGACCTCAAGACCGCGCACTACGTCAACGATATCGCCGGCACGCTGCAGGCCGTGCTGGACGACTGGAACTTCTATGCGCCGCAGCTGCAGGACGTCTACGACGCCCTCAACGCCGGCCGCGGACGCCATCCCTTCGCCTTCGATCCCCGTGCCTGCATGGCGCCGCTGCCGCGCGCCTACCAGTGGGCCGACGGCTCCGCCTACGTGAACCACGTCGAACTGGTGCGCCGCGCGCGCGGCGCCGAGATGCCGCCCGAGTTCTGGACCGATCCGCTGATGTACCAGGGCGGCTCCGACGACCTGCTCGGCCCGCACGACGATATCGTGTGCGCCAGCGAGGCCCACGGCATCGACTTCGAGGCCGAGGTGGCCGTCATCACCGGCGACGTCAAGGCCGGCRCCACGCCCGCGCAGGCCGCCGAGGGCATCCGCCTGCTGTTGCTGGCCAACGACGTGTCGCTGCGCAACCTGATCCCGGCCGAGCTGGGCAAGGGCTTCGGCTTCTTCCAGAGCAAGCCGGCCACGGCGTTCTCGCCGGTGGCGGTGACTCCGGACGAGCTGGGCGAAGCCTGGCGCGAGCGCCGCGTGCACCTGCCGATGACGGTGCACTGGAACAGCAAGAAAGTGGGCTGGCCCGATTGCGGCACCGACATGGTGTTCGATTTCGGCCAGCTGATCGCGCATATCTGCAAGACGCGCAATGTGCGCGCCGGCAGCATCGTCGGCTCGGGCACGATTTCCAACGTGGACCGCAGCAAGGGCTACTGCTGCATCGCCGAGAAGCGCATGCTGGAGATCATCGACGGTGGCCAGCCCGTCACCGGCTTCATGAAGTTCGGCGACGCGGTCAAGATCGAGATGTTCGACGCGCAGGGCCACTCGGTGTTCGGCGCCATCGACCAGCTGGTGTCGGCGCGCAGCTGAGACGACGCACGGCGGCCGCTGGCGGCGGCGCGGCCGACGTGCTTATAATTTACCGACCGCTCGGTTGGCGAATTGCCACCGGTTGCGCGATCACCGGATCCGCAGCCGCCGGCGGCGCCCCGGGCCGCCTGGCGCGGCCCGGCCCACGCTCCACTATGGAATGGCCAAGGCCATCGCAGCCCATGTCCGCACTCCCCCCGCAAGCCCCGCCCCCCGCTCCCGAAGGCACCCCGCCGCTTTCGCCGCGCTATGCCCGCTACAGCGCGCTGACCCTGCGCCAGCACGGGCCCATCCTCGAGATCGTGATGGGCGCGGACCAGTCGGCCAACCGCAAGCTGGCCACCGCCGACGCCAATATGCACCGCGAGCTGGCCGAGATCTGGCGCGACGTCTCCGCCGACCCCGACATCCGCGTGGCGCTGATCCGCGGCGAAGGCAAGGGCTTCTCGGCCGGCGGCGACCTCTCGCTGGTCGAGGACATGGCCAACGACTTCGCCACCCGCACGCGCGTATGGCACGAGGCGCGCGACCTGGTCTACAACGTCATCAACTGCGACAAGCCCATCGTGTCCGCCATGCACGGCCCGGCCGTGGGCGCCGGCCTGGTGGCAGGGCTGCTGGCCGATATCTCGATCGCCGCCAGGAACGCGCGCATCGTCGACGGCCATACCCGGCTGGGCGTGGCGGCCGGGGACCATGCCGCCATCGTGTGGCCCCTGCTGTGCGGGATGGCCAAGGCCAAGTACTATCTGATGCTGTGCGAGTCGGTGAGCGGCGAAGAGGCCGAGCGCATCGGGCTGGTGTCGCTGGTGGTGGACGAGTCGGAACTGGTCGAGCGCGCCTTCGACGTGGCGCGCCGGCTGGCCGCCGGCTCCCAGACCGCGATCCGCTGGACCAAGTACGCGCTCAATAACTGGCTGCGCATGGCGGGCCCGTCGTTCGACAGCTCGCTGGCGCTTGAATTCATGGGCTTTGCCGGCCCCGACGTGCAGGAAGGCGTGGCCAGCCTGCGGGAAAAGCGGCCGCCGCAGTTCGATTGAGGCAGTCCGCTTGTTGCAGTCCGTTGATGCAGTCCGCTTGATGCAATCCGATTAAAGTAGTTCGACCCCCGCAGCCGGCCATGCCGGCTGCCGACCCCTCGGAGGCGAGTGACCATGTTTGGCCAGATTCCTGATTTCACCAACGGCTTCGAGTTCCTGCGCAAGATGTGGGGCAGTGCTGCCGGCATGCCCGGCGGCCTGATGCCCGGCCTGCAGGCCATGACCCCACCGATGGACCTGGAAGAGCTGGAGAAGCGCATCCAGGACCTCAAGGCGGTGGAAGGCTGGCTGCAGCTCAATGTGAACCTGCTGCGCACCACCATCCAGGGCCTGGAAGTCCAGCGCGCCACCCTGGTGGCGCTGCAGACCTTCGGCAGCGCGCTCTCGCCCGAGGCCATGCAAAGCGCGATGGAAAACGTGGCGCGTGCCGCCAACGCGCCCAGCGCCGTGCCGCCGCACCAGCGCAAGGAGGAGCCGTCGCCGCCGTTCCGCGCGCGCCCCGAGCCCACGGTGGAAGAAAACGAGGACGAGGAAGACAACGGCCCCGAGGAAGGGCAGCCCGAAGCCGCCGATGCACCCGAGGCCGGGGCCGCCCAAGCCGGCAGCCACGAAGGCGCCGCGGCGCCCAACGCCGGCATCTGGTGGGACATGCTGCAGCAGCAGTTCAACCAGATCGCCGCCAGCGCCGCCACCTCCAGCCTGAATCCGTTCGGCAACCTCGGCAGCTTCGGCATGCCGGGCGCGGCCACGCCCGAGCCCGCACCGGCCACGCCGGCGACGGCGCCGCGCGGCGAGGCGGCGGCCGGCACGGCCAAGCCGGCAAAAAAGGCGCCCGCCGGGAAATCCGCTGCAAAGACTGGCGCAAAGACCGGCGCAAAGACCGGCACGAAAGCCGCGGCGGAACCCGCCGGCAAGGCGCCCGCCAAGCCCGCGAGCAAGACCCCGGCCAAGGCACCGGCCAAGCGGCCGGCAAGCAAGACACCCGCCACCGCCAAGCCGGACAGCTCGCCCGGCGACGAAAGCTGAGGCAGCGCCCGGCCTGTCCCCTGAACCCGCCCCAAAGCCCATGCCGTCACAGAAGACCACTTCGCTGATCATGCTGGGCGGCGGCGCGCGCGCGGCCTACCAGGCCGGCGTGCTGCGCGGCATCGCACGCATCGCCGCCCGGCACGGGCGCGATCGCGGCCGCATTCCCTTCGACATCATCTGCGGCACTTCGGCCGGCGCCATCAACGGCGCCGGCATGGCCATCAACGCCGCCAACTTCCGCGCCGCGGCCGACAGCCTGGGCGCGCTCTGGAGCGGCATCCACGCCGAGGACGTCTACCGTACCGGCCTGATGGGCGTGGGCGCCTCGGGCGCGCGCTGGCTCTCCGCGCTGGCCTTCGGGTGGGCAACCCGCCGCGCGCCGCGCGCGCTGTTCGACAACACCCCGCTGGGCAGCATGCTGAGCGAGCTGTTCGATCCCGAGCGCGTGCAGGACAGCCTGGATGCCGGCGACCTGCAGGCCTTTGCCGTGACCGCGCTGTCCTATACCACCGGCCGCCACGTCACCTTCTACCAGTCGCACCGCCGCATCCATCCGTGGAAACGCAGCCAGCGGCTGGCGGTGGAGGCAAAGATCGGCGTGGACCACCTGCTCGCCTCATCCTCGATCCCGTTCCTGTTTCCCGCGCTGCCGCTGGAACTGGAGGGCCACCACGAGTGGTTCGGCGACGGCACCATGCGCCAGATGTCGCCGCTCTCGCCGGCCATCCACCTGGGCGCCTCGCGCATCCTGGCCATCGGCGCGGCCTCGCGCCAGCGCCCGGGCTGGTTCGACACCGTGCCGGCGGGCGGCTACCCGTCGCTGGCGCAGGTGGGCGGGCAAGCGCTGGCGAGCATCTTCCTGGACGGTCTTTCCGCGGACCTGGAACGGCTGCAGCACATCAACAGCCTGCTGTCGCGGATGCCGGAAATCGCCAACGACCGCGAAGGCTGGCGCCCGATCCAGGTGATGACCGTCGCGCCCAGCGAACCCATCGAAGCCATCGCCGCCGAACACGTGCAACGGCTGCCGCGCACCGTGCGCGCGCTGCTGGCGCCGCTGGGCGGCACCGAGGCACGCGGCGCCGCCTTCGCCAGCTACCTGCTGTTCGAGCCGGAGTTCACCAAGGCGCTGATCGGCCTCGGCGAGCG
This sequence comes from Cupriavidus sp. 05N38, assembly GCF_056397345.1. Taxonomy (NCBI): domain Bacteria; kingdom Pseudomonadati; phylum Pseudomonadota; class Betaproteobacteria; order Burkholderiales; family Burkholderiaceae; genus Cupriavidus; species Cupriavidus sp. 05N38. The sequence goes on along the minus strand of NZ_JBFTNF010000052.1, from coordinate 22,148 downwards.
GGACGCGATGGCGCAGCAGCACGAACTCGCCGCTTTCCTGTACGACGCCGTCGCGCCGGACACCGGCGGCAGGCCCGGGCCTGCCGACGCGCCCGCGGCTGCATTTCAGCGCGAACCACCGACAGGCGTGACGGCCTAACCTATATGGCCCGCGCCATGAGTGGCTTATTATTCCCTTTGTGCTTGTCGATCCTCCCGGAACGCGAACGGACGGGACCGGTAAGCGGCCACCCAGGCGCGATATTCGCCCACTAGTTTGCCTTGCGCGGGCCAAGGCGCAGGCAAGCTCTTGCTTTCGACACAAAAAGGGCGTTGGGAATAATTCGCATCTGGTAGAATCTGCGCGTAATTTCAAAGGCTTACCATGCTCTACCCCGAACTGTTCAAATCGCTGGAAGCGGTCCGTTGGCACATGGACAAGGACATCCCCTGGGATTCCTTCGACCCGAGCCTGCTCACCGACGACCAGGCCAAGACGATTCGCATGAATGCCATCACGGAATGGTCGGCCCTGCCCGCCACGGAGATGTTCCTGCGCGACAACCGCCACGATTCCGACTTTTCGGCCTTCATGAGCATCTGGTTCTTTGAAGAACAGAAGCACTCGCTGGTCCTGATGGAATACCTGCGGCGCTTCCGCCCGGACCTGGTGCCGACCGAGGAAGAACTGCACGCCGTGCGCTTCGAGTTCGACCCGGCCCCGCCGCTGGAAACCCTGATGCTGCATTTCTGCGGGGAAATCCGCCTGAACCACTGGTATCGCCGTGCCGCCGAATGGCACACCGAGCCGGTCATCAAGCAGATCTACCGCACCCTGTCGCAGGACGAAGCCCGCCAYGSCGGCGCCTACCTGCGCTACATGAAGAAATACCTCAACCAGTTCGGCGACAGCGCGCGCTCGGCGTTTGCCAAGATCGGCGTGCTGATGGCCTCGGCGCGCCGCACCGACAAGCCGCTGCACCCGACCAACCTGCACGTCAACAAGAACCTGTTCCCGAACGACACCATCCAGTCGCGGCTGCCGGATCCGGACTGGCTCGAGCACTGGCTCGACGAACAGATCCGCTTCGACGAAGGCTGGGAGAAGAAGGTGATCGAGCGGATCCTGCACAATATGTCGCTGCTGTTCGAGCGCACTTTCGAGACGGTGCAGGACCTGAACCGCTACCGGAAGGAACTGAATGCCCGGTTGCAGGCCGCAGGTGGCGCGCAGCCCGCGCAGGCCTGAGCCCGCCCTTTGCGCCGGAGGTTGCCTAGCGCCTTCGGAGTGACGAGCCCCATCCGATGATGGGGCTTTGTTTTTTCAAGCCAACCCGCCGCCCATCGCCATGCTCCCCGCCTCCTTCGAGTCCAAACTGGTCCCGCCCGACAACGCCGCAGCGCTGGCGGAGCATCTGGCCGCGCTGCCGCGCCCCATGGTCTTCACCAACGGCGTCTTCGACATCCTGCACCGCGGGCATGCCACCTACCTCGCGCAGGCGAGGGAGATGGGCGCCAGCCTGGTGGTGGGCGTCAACAGCGACGCCTCGGTCCGCATGCTCGGCAAGGGCGACGACCGCCCGCTCAATCACGAGACGGACCGCATGGCACTGCTGGCCGCGCTGGCATCGGTGGACCTGGTGGTGATGTTCCGCGAAAAGACGCCGGTGGAGCTGATCCGGCTGGTGCGCCCGGACATCTACGTCAAGGGCGGCGACTACGACATCAATACGCTCGAAGAAACGCGGCTGGTGCGCAGCTGGGGCGGGCAGGCGCACGCCATCGCGTTCCGGCACGACCGCTCCACCACCAAGCTGCTGGCCAAGGTGCGCCAGGGCGGCTGAGCCCCTGGCCCAAGCCGCGCAACGACAGTACAACCGGTACGGCAAGGCCGCGCAACGACGCCAGGATCTTTTTGAAGCAGCCCCCTGAGGCTGTTTCAAAATGAAGCGAAGCGGTCCTGGCTAGGGCGGAGCAGGGAATTCGGATCACGCAGTGATCCGCCTGCGCAGCGGTGCGCGCCTGCCAGCGCGCATGCGCCCTGCAAGGGCGCGGCCGCAGACAGTACAACCGGTACGGCAAGGCCGCGCAACGACGCCAGGATCTTTTTGAAGCAGCCTCAGGCGCAGGTCAGCATGGCCTGGACGCCATAGCGGCGGCGCACCTCATCAAGGCGCGTGCGCAGCGCGGCATCGACGTTGCGCACACGCAGCCACTGGCGCGTGAGCGGATGCGGCGCGTCGCTCAGCAGCGCGGTGCGCACGCCGTGTTCGCGCAGGTTGTCGAGGAAGTGCTCGGCATGCTCGCGCTCCTGGAACAGGCCAAGCGATACCGTATAGGTTTCCGGCGAGCCGCCGCTGACCACCGCCACATCGGTGATATTGCGCCGGCGCAGCTCGCCCAGCTTGCGCTCCAGGTTTTCACGCGAAGCCTGCGGCGGCAGGTGGATCCACCAGCGCGCCTGTTCCTGCCGCTCGAACTGCTCGACCCGCCAGCCCCCCGGCGGCGCGCCGGCCAGCTCGTCGGCCACGCGCCGCACCAGTTCCCCGTTGAAGCCCCCAATCTCCACGCAGGCCGCGGCGGGCGCGGCTGCCTGCACGGCGCTGGCGCCTGGCGCGTCCGGCGCGCCCTGGCCCGGTTCGAGCTGCTGCAGCGCAGCCGCCGGCGCGGGCGCGGAGGCCGCATGCGCGCCTTCTTGCCGCGCCAGCTGGCGGAAACGTTCGGCGCGCGTCTGCTGGGCGGCGCGTTCGGGCTCGCGCGGGCTTTCCAGCCATCCTGACAAAGGCCGGGGGCCGAAGGCGCCGAGCACGGCGGCCAGCAACAGGGCGTTGAGCAATGCCAGCAGGATGAACAGGTTTCGCAGGAGCATGGGGGCGATGCGGGGCGGAACGCCGGGTCGGGCGTGAAGGAGTTGGGAAAATCCGGACAACGCGGGCTCAGCCCGGCAAGGTATCGAGTCCGCTCTGCGTGGCCATGACATGCAGGCCGAGCAGCACGAGATTATCGTGCATCTCGAACGGCATGGAGAGCGCGTTGGCGAGTATGTGGCGAGCGCCGCCCGAGAGCAGGCAGCGCACCGGCCCCCGTTCGGCCAGGGCGCGCCAGGTGCGCTCCACGGCACCGGCCTGCGCCGCCAGGCAGCCGGCGGCGATGGCGTCGCGCGTATTGTCGGCCCAGGGCGCGGCAAGGCCGGCATCGCCGGCCCCCAGCGCGGGCAACTGCGCGGTGTTGCGCGCCAGCGCGCCCAGCATCAGGTCCAGCCCGGGCAGGATCAGGCCGCCCTCGAAGCGGTCCTGCGCGCTCACCACGTCGAGCGTGGTGGCGGTGCCGGCGGTGACGATCAGCAAGGCACCATGCGGGCGGTAGCAACGCGCGCCGATGCTGCCGATCCAGCGATCCACGCCGAGCWGGCCGGGATCGCGGTAGCCGTTGACCAGGCCACCGAAGCGCGGCGCCGAGCGCACCCAGTTGGCCTTGGTGCCGGCGCCGAACTCCGTATCCAGCGCGGCCTGCAGGCTGGCCGCCAAGGCCGCGCCGGCCACGTTGCTGACCCACACCAGCGGCCGCGTGCCGGCGGGCATGGTCTCGCGCAGCGCGCCCCACTGCGCCAGCAGGGTGGCAAGTTCGTCGTGGGCCACCGCGCCCCAGTGCTGCCACGGCGCGGGCAAGGGGCCTTCCGCGACCGCGCCGGGCCAGGCTTGCTGGCACCAGGCCCATTTCAGGCGGGTGTTGCCGATATCGATCAGCAGTTGCGGCACGGCCGCCGTGCCCGCGGATGCGCTGGCCACGTCGATGCTCATGCCTGCGCTCCGCCGGTGCCGGGCTGCGCCGGCCGCAGCGAGACCTCGCCGCTGGAAACACGCTCCAGCCCGGCAGCCGTTTCAAGCAGCAGGTGGCCTTCGCCATCCACGCCGCGCGCCAGCCCTTCGGCCTGCACCTGGCCATCGTGCAGCAGCCGCACGGGCTGGTCGCGATAAGCGTCGCGCGCAGACCAGCGCTGCGCCATCGGCGCGAAGCCGGTGGCGATGAACTGCACGCGCATCGCCGCGAGCCGGTTCAGCACGGCAGCCAGCAGCGCGGTCGGGTCGGCCGCCGGCAGGTACTCGCCCACGCCGGCCAGGCTGCGCCCGAGCGCGACTTCCATCTGCGCATCGCGCACCAGGTTCAGGCCGATGCCGATCACCGCCCACACCCGCTGCGGTCCCGCGGGCACCGATTCGATCAGGATGCCGGCCAGCTTGCGGCCGTCGATCTGCAGGTCGTTGGGCCATTTCAGGCCGACGGCGGCGCCAAGCCGTGCATCGCAGTCGGCCAGCGCCTCGGCCAGCGCCAGGCCGACGGCCAGGCTCAGCCCGCTGAGCCGCGACGGCGCCAGCGGCAACGGCAACGCGACCGAGAAGGTCAGTCCGGCCTGGCCTTGCCAGGGACGGCCCTGGCGCCCGCGCCCGGCGGTCTGGCGATAGGCCAGGCGCAGCGCGCCGGCCTCGCCCCACGCAGCGCTGCGGCTGGCCAGCGTCAGGTCGGCATTGGTGGAGCCGGTCTCGTCGACCACGTCCAGCGCCCAGTCGCGCGCGGCGCCGTCCAGCGCGGCGCGCAGGCGCCCGGTGTCGATACGCCAGGCGGGTGCCGGCGGCGAAGGCGAGGACGGCGGGAGCGAAGGCTGGTCAGAGGACATGCGGAGCAATGTAGACGGAAAGCAGGGGAAACACGGGAAGCACGGAGCACAATGGGCGCAAGGGCCGCGCACGGCGTCCCCCCTGCGGGGCGGGCCAGCCCGCATTGTAGCCGCGCCCATCGCTCACGGATCGGGTGATGGATCGGGTGATGGATCGGGTGACGGATCGGAGAGGCGCGGGCGCTTGCGCCCCGCCAGGCGCCCGCTGGCCCTGCGGGTGGCTTAGAATCGGGACTTGCCCATCACTTCCCCCATCCTCTTGGAAAGCCTAAGCACGCCTGCGATTGAAGTGACGCGCGCGGACGGAGCGGCAACGGCGCACCTGCGCGGCGACTGGACCGCGCTCGCGCTGTCGGACTGCCATCACGCCCGTGCGCTGCGCCATGAGCTGCACCTGGTTGGCGCCGACGCGCAATGGTCCCTGGCGGGCCTGGGCCGGCTCGACCATATCGGCGCCCAGCTGATGTGGCAGGCGTGGGGCAGCAAGCTGCCCGCGCGGCTCGAGGCCAACGAGGCGCAGCGCCGCGTGTTCGGCCGCATCGCCGGGCTGCGCCGCGAAAACTGGAAGAAGCACATGGTGGACCGCTTCAACCCGGTGACGCTGCTGGGCGCCTCGATCCTGTCGATGATCGCGCAGATCGGCAATGGCGTGACCATGCTGGGCCAGCTTGCCTTCGACCTGCTGCGCTTCCTGCGCGCGCCGCAGCGCGGCCCCTGGCGCGAGATCTCGGCCAATATCCACAACGCGGGCTACAAGGCGCTCGGCATCACCGCGCTGGTCGGATTCCTGATAGGCATCGTGTTGTCCTACCTCTCGGCCAACCAGCTGCGCACCTTCGGCGCCAGCATCTTCATCGTCAACATCCTCGGCATGGCGGTGATCCGCGAGCTGGGGCCGGTGCTGGCGGCGATCCTGGTCGCGGGGCGCTCGGGCTCGGCCATCACCGCGCAGATCGGCGTGATGCGCGTCACCGAGGAGCTCGACGCGATGCGCGTGATGGGCATCTCGCACGGCTTTCGCCTGATCATGCCGCGCGTGATCGCGCTGGCCGTGGCCATGCCGCTGCTGGTGGCCTGGACCGACGTGATGGCGCTGGCCGGCGGCATCCTCGCCGCGCGCCTCCAGCTCGGTCTCAGCGCAGCTTTCTTCCTGCGCGCGCTGCCGGACGCAGTGCCAGTAGCCAACCTCTGGCTGGGGCTGGGCAAGGGCGTGGTGTTCGGCATGCTGATCGCGCTCACGGCCTGCCACTACGGCCTGCGCATCCAGCCCAACACGCGCAGCCTGGGCGAAGGCACCACCGCCTCGGTGGTGACCTCGATCACCGTGGTGATCGTGGCCGATGCGATCATCGCCATCCTTTTCAAGGACATCGGCATATGAGCACAGCCATCGTTCCCGCCGCGGCGGACAGCGTGGGGCACGACAAGCGCACCACCGTGGTCGAGGTCCGCAACCTGGTCAAGCGCTTCGGCGAGGCGGTCGTGCACGACGGCCTGAACCTCGACGTCTACCGCGGCGAAGTGCTCTCCATCGTGGGCGGATCGGGCAGCGGCAAGACCGTACTGCTGCGCCAGATCGTCGGGCTCGAGCGCCCCACCTCGGGCACCATCCGCGTGTTCGGCGAAGACCTGCGCAAGCTCGGCACAGCCCGCCTGCAGGCACTGCGCAACCGCTGGGGGCTGCAGTTCCAGCGCGGCGCGCTGTTTTCCGCGCTCTCGGTGATCGACAACATCGCACTGCCGCTGCGTGAACTTCGCACCCTGCCCGACGATCTGATCTGCCAGGCTTCGCTGCTCAAGCTGCAACTGGTGGGGCTGGGCGCGCGCGACGCGGACAAGATGCCGTCCGACCTGTCGGGCGGCATGATCAAGCGCGTGGCGCTGGCGCGGGCGCTGGCCCTGGAGCCCGAACTGGTGTTCATGGACGAGCCCACGGCGGGGCTGGACCCGATGGCTTCCGACGACTACGTGGCGCTGATCCGCGAGCTGCGCCACGAGCTGGGCCTGACCGTGGTGATGGTGACGCACGATCTCGATACCCTGGTGGCGCTGTCGGACCGCGTAGCGGTGCTGGCCGACCACAAGGTGCTGGCGGCGCAGCCGATCCGCGAACTGGTGCATATCGACCACCCGTTCATCCGCGAGTATTTCCTCGGCGAGCGCGGGCGGCGCGCCATGCAGGCCCTGCCCCCGGCGCCGGCCGCGGCGGGCCCGCATTCTGGAGAAGCATGATGGAAAACAAATCACACGCCTTCCTGGCCGGCGTGTTCACGATCGGCCTGGTGATCCTGGTGCTGTTCTCGATCTTCTGGTTCAGCAGCGACCACGCCGTGCGCGTGCCGTACGACCTCATCACCCGATCCACCGTCAACGGCCTCGGGCCGGAGGCCGACGTCAAGTACCGCGGCCTGGACGTGGGCAAGGTGGTGTCGATCCGCTTCGATCCCGCCGTGCCGGGGCAGATCATCGTGCGCATCAGCGTCAACCAGGACGCGCCCATCACCACCACCACCTATGCCACGCTGAACTTCCAGGGCGTGACCGGGATCGGCTACGTGCAGCTCGACGACGCCACCGCGCAGAACGGCAGCGGCCAGCCCTCCCCGCACCTGCGTACCTCGGCCAAGTCGGTGGCGCGCATCGCCATGCGCGCGGGCTTCTTCGAAGAGCTGGAGAAGCGCGGCGACACCCTGCTGACGCAGCTGGAAACCATCATGGACTCGCTCGGCGACATGTTCCAGGCCAACAACCGGCGCGACCTGATGGAGGCGATCCGCTCGGTGCACACCACCGCCGACGACTACTCGCGCCTGGCGCACTCGCTCGAGCCGGCGGTGCGCCAGCTGCCGCAGGTGACCGATAACCTCAACGCCACACTGGCCTCCGCCCGGCGCCTCACCCAGGAGCTGGCCAGTCCCGACGGCACGGTGCTGCGCACCGTCGACCGTGTCGGCCGCGACCTCCAGGGCGTCGCCGATTCGGTGCAGGCGGCCRCCGGCGGCGTCACGCAGGACACGCTGCCGCAGGTCAACGGCCTGACCCGCGACGCGCGCCAGACCATGCGCAGCATCGACCGTGCCGCCAGCCAGTTCAACGACAGCCCGCGCAGCGTGCTGTTCGGCGGCCCGGCGGCCGCGCCGGGCCCGGGCGAGCCGGGCTTCAGCGCACCCTGAGGATCAGGGAAAGCCACCATGCCGCGTACCCACGCCAATCCCCCGAGGCAATCCATGATGCGCACCGTCTCCCTGTTCCGGCCCCGCTTCGGGCCCTGCTTCAGCGGCATGGCGCTGGCCGCCCTGCTGCTGGGCGGCTGCGCGCTCTCGCCCTCCGCGCCCACCATCACCTATGACCTCGGGCCGCCCGCCGGCGCCGCGCCGGGCGCCACGCCGCTGCCCAGGCTGCGCGTGGCACAGACCGACGGTCCCACCTGGATGGACGGCAACGGGCTCTACTACCGCCTTCACTACGCGCAGGCCGAGCGCCTGCAGCCGTACGCCACGCAGCGCTGGGTGATGTCGCCGATACGCTTGTTCGACGAGCGCCTGCGCGAGGCCGTTGCCTCGCGTGGCGCGCTGACCTGGTACGCCGACACCACCGCGCCCTCGCTCAAGGTGGACATGCTGGAATTCGAGCAGGTCTTCGACGCCGCCAGCGCCAGCCGCGGCGTGATCCGCGTGCGCGCCACGGTGTTCCGCAACGGCCTGATCGGGCAGAAGACCTTCGTGGCGGAGCAGCCCGCGCCCAGCGCGGACGGCGCCGGCGGGGTCAAGGCGCTGGCCGCGGGCAGCGATGCCGTGATCGCGGCGATCCTCGACTGGGTGGCGGCGCTGCCGCCGCAGCAATAAGCGATACCGCATGGCATCGGCTCCCCCGCCGCCTTCCCCGCCACCTACGCTGCCGCCGGCGCAGCGCCACTCTCCGCTGGCGCGGGTAGGCCTGCTGTGCTTCACCTTGCTGATCGTCTACGGCAGCCTCTATCCGTTCAGCGGCTGGACCGACAACGGCATCTCGCCGCTGGCCTTCCTSACCGCGCCCAAGCCGCGCTACMTGACCGAGTTCGACATCATCACCAATGTGCTGGGCTACTGCCCCTTCGGCGCGCTGGTGGTGCTGGCCCTGCATCCGCGCGTCTCCGGCGCGCGCGCCACGCTGCTGGCGCTGGCGGCGGGCGCGGTGCTGTCGGGCACCATGGAGGCGCTGCAGACCTGGCTGCCCAACCGCATTTCGTCCAATATCGACCTCATCACCAATGCGCTGGGCGCCCTGCTCGGGGGCGCCGTGGTGGCACCGTTCTCGGCCGCGCTGATCGACCGCGGCTCGCTGCGCCAGCTGCGCATGGCGTGGTTCGAGCCGCATGCCAGCTTCGCCATCATCCTGATACTGCTGTGGCCGTTCGCGCAGATCTTCCCGCAGGACTACCTGTTCGGCATGGGCGGCATCGTGCGCGAGTGGCTGACCGATCCCGACTCATGGCCGGTGCAGTGGCTGCAGGGCGTACTGCCGGGGCTGCCCGGCCTGATCGAAGGCATCGGCCTGCTGCGGCCCGAGGACGCCCAGGGGCAGCAGTTGCTCGAATCCCTGGTGACGGCGTGCGGCTGGGTCGGCACCGGCTTGTTTGCCTCCGCCGCCATGCGCCGCCAGGCGCCGATGCTGCGTATCCTGGCAGGGCTGCTGGCCGCCACGCTGCTGCTCAAGGCGGTGGTGGCGGAAGTGCAGTTTCCCGATGACAACGCCTTCAACTGGCTGTCAGATGCCGGCCGCTTCGCGCTGCTGACCGGCTCGCTGGTGCTGGTGCTGCTGCTGCGCCTGCCGCGCTGGCTGCGCGGCGCGCTGGCGCTGGCCACGCTGATGGTGCTGCTGGTGTTGTGCAACCTGCTGCCGGCCAACCCTTATTCCTGGATTTCGGAGCAAGGCTGGCGGCTCGGGCGCTTCATCCACTTCAACAGCCTGTCGCAATGGCTGGGCTGGATGTGGCCGTTCCTGGCGCTGTTCTACCTGATCTGGCGTTTCGAGCAGTTCCAGCTGGACCGCCGCAGCCTGCGGCGCGCGCGGCGCAAGGCGCAGCGCCAGGCTGGCGGCTAGGAAAGGACACCGCCGCCGGCCTGGGCGCGCGGCGGCTTTTTCCCGCGGCCGCCGCCCCGGGGTTCGCCCTGTTCGGCCGGTTCGCCCGGCACGCTCAGTGCGTCTGGCCGCCCTGCTCGCAGATGTCGGTCGTTGTCGCGAGGGCGGTCGCCACCGCGCGGCGGATGCCGTCGATCATCGTGGCCAGTGCCAGGCTGGGCTGGCCCGGATGGCGCGCGGCCTGCTCCGGCAGGTAGGGAATATGGATAAAGCCGCCTCGCACGCCCGCGGGTACGCCCTGCGTGGCCAGCAGGTGCATCAGGCCATAGAAGACATGATTGCAGACGAAGGTGCCCGCGGTCTGCGACACCGAGGCGGGCACGCCGGCCGCGCGCATGTCGCGCACGATCGCCTTGATCGGCAGGCTGGCGAAGTACGCGGCGGGGCCGTCTTCGGCAATGCGGACATCGACGGGCTGCRCACCGGCGTTGTCGGCGATGCGCGCATCGTCCACATTGATCGCCACGCGCTCCACCGACATTTCCGGGCGCCCGCCCGCCTGCCCCACCGCGATGACCAGCACCGGCCTGAGCGCGTCGAGCAGGTCGGCCATGGCGTCGTTGGCGGCGCCGAACACGCAGGGCAGCTGGCGTGCCACGACGATGGCCGCATCGGGGCCGTCGGGATCGCCGGGGGCGCTGCCGAAGCGCTCGCCGTCGAGCGCGCGCACCGCCTCCCAGGATGGATTGACGGGTTCGCTCTCGAACGGCTCGAACCCGGTCAGCAGCACGGTGCGCATGGCGGCCACTCCCTTACATCAGGAAATACAGCAGGGCGATATTGGCGACCAGTATCATCAGCGCGGTCGGCACCTGCGCGCGGATCACGGCGTTCTTGTCGTCCAGCTCCAGCAGCGCKGCSGGSACGATGTTGAAGTTGGCCGCCATCGGCGTCATCAGCGTRCCGCAGTAGCCSGAGAACATRCCRATKGCCGCCATCACYGCCGGGTTGCCGTGGAAAATGTTCACCAGGATGGGCACGCCCACGCCGCCGGTCATGACCGGGAAGGCCGCGAAGCCGTTGCCCATGATCACCGTGAACAGCGCCATGCCTACGCAGTACACCACCACGGCCACCAGCCTGTAGTCCATGTTGATGTAGGCGGTGGTCAGATGGGCCACGGCCTTGCCCACGCCGGCGTCGGCGAACACCAGGCCCAGCATGGCCAGCATCTGCGGCAGCACCAGCGCCCAGCCGAGCGACTCGGTCAGCCGGCGCGATTCGCGCACGCCCTGCACCACGCTGTCGCGGGTGAGCCAGCACGCCACGGCCAGCGCCACCAGGCAGCCGATGCCGAGCGAGACGAAGGTCACGTTCTTCGGATCGAGCAGCGCCAGGCCGGCGATCTTCACGTCCTTGAACAGCACAGTGCCGATCACGGTCACCAGCGGGATCAGCAGGGCCGGGATGAACAGCTTGTTGCCCAGGCGCTTGGCCGAGGCACGGCGCTCGCCCTCCGGCAGCGTGCCGTGCTTGCCGTGGCCCACGCCGCCGAAGCCGGCGATCAGCGCCATCACCACGGCGCCCACACCGACCACGGCCGGCGGCAGCTTGTCGCCGATCAGGAAGACCAGCGCATAGAGCGCCCAGAACAGGCCGGTGCTGAAGCGGCGCGGATGCTCGCGGTCGGCGAAGGTCATCAGCGCGGTGATGGCCAGCACCAGGCCGGCCAGCCAGAAGAGATAGTTGATGGATACGATCATGGCTTACTCCCCGCTCTTCACGTTGGCGGCGGTGCCGGCACCGGTGGCACCGGCGGCGGCGCGGCCGCCCATCTCGCGTGCCAGCCAGCCATCCAGGCGCTTGAGGCGCACCGCGTGGATCAGGAAGGCGCAGACCGCGGTGGGAATGCCCCACACGGCGATATGCAGCGGCTCTACGTCGATGTTGGACGACAGCAGGAAGGTGTGCATCAGCGCGATGGCGCCGAAGGCCACGAAGATGTCCTCGCCGAAGAACAGGCCGACGTTGTCGGTGGCGGCGCAGAAGGCCAGCACACGCTGGCGCACCGGTTCGGGCAGCTTGCCGAAGCGGGTCTCGGCCGCGCCTTCGGCCATCGGCGCGAGCAGCGGGCGCACCATCTGCGGATGGCCGCCGAGGCTGGTCAGGCCAACCGCGGCGGTCAGCTCGCGCACGCCGAGGTAGACGATCAGCAGGCGCCCGACCGTGGCCGAGGCGATGCGCGAGATCCACGCCTGCGCGTGCTCGCGCAGGCCGTGCCGCTCGAGCAGGCCGATCACCGCCAGCGGCAGCAGGATGATCAGCGGCAGGTTGCGCGTCTTGACGAAGGCGGTGCCGATCGCGGTGAAGATCTGCGTGACCGGCATGCTCGCCGCCAGGCCCGTGGCGATGGCGGCAAGTGCCACCACCATCATGGGATTGAAGCGCAGCACGAAGCCGAGGATGATGATACCGACCCCGACTAGGGGCCAGAGGTTGACTGCCTGTTCCATGGGAGACACCAATAGAGTGTGATGGAGGCGAGTGCCCCGCGCCGCGTCATGTTGCTCGACGTCCCGCGGGGCACGGTAATGCCGGGGCCTGAGGCACGCGCGCGGCGCGCCCCTCAGGCTCCGGCGCGGATTGCGATGCCTTCGGCGCCGAGCCGCTCGCGGATGCGGCGCGCAAAGGCAAGCGCGTGTGCGCCGTCGCCGTGCAGACACACGGTTTCGGCGCGAATCGGTACCCAGGTGCCGTCGATGGCGCGCACGCGCTGCCCGCGCACCATGTCCAGCGTCTGGCCCAGGGCCACGTCTTCGTCCTCGTGCAGCGCGCCGGGCGTGCCGCGCTTGACCAGCGAGCCGTCCGGGTTGTAGCCGCGGTCGGCGAAGACCTCTTCCTTCACCTTGAGGCCGGCCTCGCGCGCGACCTTGACCATGACGCTGCCGGCCAGGCCGAAGAAGACCAGGTCGGAATCGAAATCGCGCACGGCGCGCACGATGGCGTCGGCCAGCACGGGATCCTTCGCGGCCTGGTTGTAGAGCGCGCCGTGCGGCTTGACGTGGGCAAGCTGCCCGCCCTGCGCGCGCACCAGCGCCGCCAGCGCGCCGATCTGGTAGAGCACGTCGGCGTACACGGCGTCGGGCGCCAGTTGCATCTCGGTGCGGCCGAAGTTCTCGCGGTCGGGGTAGCTCGGATGCGCGCCGATGGCCACGCCGGACTCCAGCGCCCAGCGCACGGTCTGCAGCATGGTGGCGGCGTCGCCGGCATGCCAGCCGCAGGCCACGTTGGCCGAGCTGATCAGGGCCAGCAACTCGCGGTCGTTGCCGCAGCCTTCGCCGAGGTCGGCATTCAAGTCGATATGCATTGCGTTACTCCTCGTTCTGTCTTTGCCGGGGATGCGGCCGTGGCCGTGTGGGTCTGTCCTGGATTGCGGCGGGCGGCTCAGCCCACCGCGACGCGCGTGCGGRTGCGCCGCCGCGCCGCGATCATCAGGCCATCGCCCTGCCATTGCAGGGCCTGGTCAACCTGTTGCAGGTAGCGGTCCAGTTCTGCCTGCGCCGCGGCGGCCTGTTCGAGCGAAACGCGCACGAAGCGTACCGGCGCGCCCAGCGGCACCTGCGCCAGGCGCCACAGGTCAGCGCCGATCACCACGCCGATCTTCGGATAGCCGCCGGTGGTCTGTGCGTCGGCCATCAGCGCGATGGGCTGGCCGGCCGGCGGCACCTGCACCACGCCGGGCAGCACACCGTGCGACAGCAGGTCCGCCGCGCGCGCGGGGTCGCGCGCCAGCGCCGGGCCCTGCAGGCGCAGGCCCATGCGATTGCTGTTGGGCGTGATCACCCACTCGGACTGCCACAGCGCATCGCGCGAGGCAGGGTCGAAATCGTCGTACTCCACGCCGGGCAGCATGCGGATCGGCACGGCGTTGCCAAGCTTCGTCACCGGCAGCGCCCAGGCCGGCGCCTGCACGCCGAGCCAGTCGCTGCCGTCGGCCACGCCGGGACGCCCGGCGCCGAGCCGGTCGCCCTCGCGCAGCGCGCGGCCGCCGAGCCCGCCAAAGCCGGCCTTGAGATCGGTGCTGCGCGAACCCATCACCGGAGCCACGTCGATGCCGCCGGCCACGCACAGGTAGCTGCGCGTGCCGCCCTGCGCAGCCGACAAGGTCAGCGTTTCGCCGCGCCGCACGTCGAAGGCATGCCATGACCACACCGGCACGCCATCCAGGTTGGCCTTGCATTCGGCGCCGCTGAGGGCCACCCGCATATCGGCGTGGAAGCGCACGGACGCGCGGCCGAGCGTGAATTCGATGGCGGCATCGCCGGCAGCGTTGCCGAGCAGGCGGTTGCCGATGGTGAGGGCGACGCTGTCGAGCGCGCCCGTGGTGCCCACGCCGAAACGGCGAAAGCCGGGACGGCCGAGGTCCTGGACCGAGGCGAGCGCGCCTGGACGGATGATCTCAATCACGCGAAGGTCCTCCGCGCGAATGCGCCGGAACGTGCAGTACGGTTCATGCCACCAGCTCCTCGACCACGAAGCGCACCGTGTCACCGGGCGCGAACAGCGAGGGCGGATCGCGGTCGGCCACGAACAGTTCGCTGGCCGTGCGCCCGATCAGCTGCCAGCCGCCCGGCGCCGCGGCCGGGTAGATGCCGGTCTGCTCGCCGCCGATGCCGACCGAGCCGGCCGGCACGGACAGCCGCGGCTCGCCGCGGCGCGGCGTGGCCAGCGCCGGGTCCAGCCCGCCCATATAGGCGAAGCCGGGCTGGAAGCCGAGGAAGTACACCACGTACTCTGCCTCGCTGTGGCGGCGCACCACTTCCTGCGCGCTCAGCCCGGTGTGCGCGGCGACCTCGGCCAGGTCGGGGCCGTGTTCGCCGCCGTAGCGCACCGGGATCTCGACCAGCTTGCCGGTGGCGGCGCTCGCCTCGCCGGAGGCCCAGGCGAGCCTGAGGTTGCGCTCGAGCGCTTCGGGATCGGCCTCGCGGTCGAACACCACGGTGAGGTTGTTCATGCCCGGCACCGCGTCCACCACGCCGCGCCATTCGGCCGCGCGCTGGGCCATGGCCCAGATGCGGCGCTGTACGTCGAGCGAGGCAGGCGGCGGCACGCTGCAAAGCAGCGCGCGTTCGGCCAAGCGGTGAACGGAACATCGGGACATGGGCGGCACCGGGAAGGGACCTGCCTTGCAGTGTAGGCGGGCGCACCGGACTCGTCAGGCGCGGCGCCGGCCAGGAGGCGGTCCGTGAGTACAATCTATTTTCATCGACAATTTGTCGATAAATTCATGATAACTAAACAAGGAGATGATGGGGCTAGGGGTAGACCCTAGGAAGCCGGTGACGCTACCGGTGGTGTTTGCCGGACGTCACGCCATCCTGGTGCATCCGGCACCGGGGCGGCGCACGCCCGGGTCCCGCCGCATGCCGTGCGGACCCGGCCCGGGCCACGGCGGTGCAGGAAGGGCGATCCGGCCGCATCCGCCCGGGAGATCGGCCAGATCCGATTTTCTTGCGCCGGTTGCCGGTATCGTGGCGCGCCTGCAACGCCGGGACACACGCCTCGCGCGTTCCGCGCGGACGAAAAAAAACCGGCCGGTGGAAACCGGCCGGTCTGCGCAGCTGGGCGAACGCCCCGGGCTCAGGCGAAGCCGGCCTGGTGCGCCTGCTCGTCGGCGTGATAGGAGCTGCGCACCATGGCGCCAACGGCAGCATGGGTGAAGCCCATCTTGTAGGCCTCTTCCTCATACATCTTGAAGACGTCCGGATGTACGTAGCGCATCACCGGCAGGTGGTGGCCCGACGGCGCCAGGTACTGGCCGATGGTCAGCATGTCGATGTCGTGGGCGCGCATGTCGCGCATGACTTCGAGGATTTCCTCGTCGGTCTCGCCCAGGCCCACCATCAGGCCGGACTTGGTGGCCACGTGGGGATTGCGGCGCTTGAACTCCTGCAGCAGCTTGAGCGAGTGCGCGTAGTCCGCGCCCGGGCGCGCCTGCTTGTACAGGCGCGGCACGGTTTCCATATTGTGGTTCATCACGTCGGGCGGGCCCGATTGCAGGATGTCCAGCGCCTTGTCCAGGCGGCCGCGGAAGTCCGGCACCAGCACTTCGATGCGGGTCGCGGGGGACAGCTCGCGCGTGAGCGTGATGCAGTCCACGAAATGCTGGGCGCCGCCGTCGCGCAGGTCGTCGCGGTCGACGCTGGTGATCACCACGTAGTTCAGGCGCAGCTGGGCGATGGTGCGGGCCAGGTTGCCCGGCTCGTTGGCGTCGAGCGGGTCGGGGCGGCCGTGGCCCACGTCGCAGAACGGGCAGCGGCGCGTGCACTTGTCGCCCATGATCATGAAGGTGGCCGTGCCCTTGCCGAAGCATTCGCCGATATTGGGGCAGCTCGCCTCTTCGCACACCGTGACCAGGTTGTTCGCGCGCAGCACATCCTTGATCTCGTAGAAGCGCGAGTTGCCGGTGGCCGCCTTGACGCGGATCCACTCGGGCTTCTTGAGCTTCTCGGCCGGCACGATCTTGATGGGGATGCGCGCGGTCTTGTCAGCGGACTTCTGCTTGCGGGTCGGATCGTACTGCTCCGCCTGGGGTTGCGGGGCTTCGCTGGAAGAGGCGATCAGGGCGTCGCTCATAGTTTTCTCCGCACGCGCGATGCGTGCATGTTCGGCTGGATAGCTAGTTAACCAGAGCCGCGGCGGGTTTCGGGCCGGCAGCCGCGGCGCGCTCTTGCGCCGCTGCCAGTACGTCGCCCAGCGCCGCCGCGAGGCGCCGTGCGATATCGGCTTGTTGGGCCGCGGTCACGGGCAGGCGAGGCGCGCCCGGCGCATCGGCCACCGCGTAGGTGGCGCCCGCCGTGGCCATGTCGACCGTTTCCAGTCCGGCATAGCCGCAGGGGTTGATGCGCAGGAAGGGCGCGAGGTCCATCTGCACGTTGAGGCTGACGCCGTGATAGCTGCAGCCGTTGCGGATCTTGAGTCCGAGCGCGGCGATCTTGGCGCCCTGGTGCTCACCTTCGGAAAGGTAGATGCCAGGTGCGCCGGGCTTGCGTTCGGCTGCGAGATTATACGCCGCGAGCGTGTCCAGCACGGCCTGCTCGATCGCATTAACCAGCTCGCGCACCATCAGGTGGCGCCGGCGCAGGTCCAGCAGCAGATAGGCCACGACCTGGCCCGGGCCGTGATAAGTGACCTGCCCGCCACGATCGATGCGCACCACCGGAATGGCCTCGTCGGGTGCGAGCAGGTGCGCGGGGTCGCCGGCCTGGCCGAGCGTGTAGACCGGGGGATGTTCCACCAGCCAGATCTGGTCGGGGGTTTCGGCGGTGCGGGCGGCGGTATAGGCACGCATCGCGTCGAAGCACGGCTCGTAGTCCTGGCGGCCCTGCTCGATGACTTGTATCGATTGCATCCCGCCAGTTTAACGAAAATAAGGAAAAGGGGCGGATCGCACAGGATGCCGCCCCTTTCTGCCTTCACGCTGTCATCACGTCCCGCCGCCGTCCGCGGGCTCGCCCGGCCGGCGCGAGTGCACCAGCCGCAGGTGGCTGCGCCCGGATGCGCCGGCCCCGGCCTCAGGAGGCCGTGATCTGGTCCTGGTTAGGCGTCCATTCCGTCCCTCGAACCAGGCGCCGCGCCATGCCCGCCACCAGGTGCCCCATGCTCACGACCGGCCGGCGTGCTTCGGCGATCAGCGCCAGGCGTACGCCTTGCGCGGCGCGCGGATCCACGCTGAGGACGATCTCGTCGCCACGTTCGAGCAGGATGCTGCCGCCGCAGCGCAGCCAGTGGTCCGCCGAGTCGCCTTCACGGGTGACCCAGAGATCGGTGCCGGAGGCTTCTTCCACGTGCAGCCGCTGGGCCACGTGGATGGAAAGCGAGGTGACTTCGCCCGGGCTCAGGGTGAACAGGGTCGTTGTGAGCAATGTTTTCATGTTGGGCATCCTTCACTGACATCGGCAATTGTGCGCACCCGCCTGCCCGGAATGGGCCGCCGCTTCGTACACTCCCCTTGATGGGCCTGGCGGTGTCTGAAACGGAACCGGTGCGGGCGCAGCGCCGATGCATTGCATTCTAGTGATTGCCGAAGCCCTTCCAAAACGATATATTTTCCCGGTTCTTGCTAAATAAACTCACATGCGACGGGACTGGTCATGGCGCTGAAAGGGGCATTGGAGAAAGATCTGCCGCGCGGCTGGCACCGCGAGCTACCGCGCCTGCCGGCGCTGACCGCGCTGCGCGCGTTCGAGGCCGCGGCCCGCCACGAGAGCTTTTCGCGCGCCGCCACCGAGCTGTTCGTGACGCATGGCGCGGTCAGCCACCAGATCCGCGCGCTCGAGGAAGAGCTGGGACAGCCGCTGTTCGTGCGCAACGGCAAGCGCGTCAGCCTCACGCCCGGCGGGCGCGCCTACGCCATGCGCGTGCGCGAGGCCCTGCTGGAAATCGCCGATGCCACGCGCACGCTGCAGGCCGGCAGCCGCGACAAGCGCCTTACCATCAGCACCATGGCCTCGTTTGCCGCGCGCTGGCTCACGCCGCGCATCGGCAGCTTCATCGAGCGGCATCCCGAACTGGACGTGGAGCTGTTGTCGTCCAACACCCTGGTGGACTTCGCACGCGAGGAAGTCGATATCGCACTGCGCATGGGCAGCGGCGACTATCCCGGCCTGTACGTGGAAAAACTGCTCGACGATGTGTTCTTCCCGGTCTGCTGCCCCGCCTTCAACGGCGGCAAGCTGCCGGCACACCCGCAGGACATGGAGGGCATGCCGCTGCTGCGCGGCGAAGGCGATCCATGGAAACCGTGGTTCGAGGCCGCCGGCCTGGACTGGCCCGAACCGCGCAAGGGCCTGCTGCTCGAAGACTCTTCGCTGCTGCTGCAGGCCGCCGCCGCGGGACACGGCATTGCGCTGATCCGCTCCTCGCTGGCCTACAACGACCTGCTGTCGGGGCGTGTGGTCAGGCTGTTCAATGTCAGCATCCCCTGCCCGTGGCTGCTCTACTTCGTCTGCTCGCCCGGCATGCTCGAATCCCCGAAGGTGAAGGCGTTCCGCGCCTGGATGCTGCCGGAAATGGAAGCGTTCCGCGCCATCCTGGCGCAGTGGGAAGGCAAGCCGTAGCCGCGCTCAGTCGTCCCCGGGCGCCGCGGCGGGCTTAGCCGGCCCGG
This sequence comes from Cupriavidus sp. 05N38, assembly GCF_056397345.1. NCBI lineage: Bacteria > Pseudomonadati > Pseudomonadota > Betaproteobacteria > Burkholderiales > Burkholderiaceae > Cupriavidus > Cupriavidus sp. 05N38. Next base: position 3,267 of record NZ_JBFTNF010000052.1, on the reverse strand, counting down.
CCGCGGGCGACGAGGCGTTCGCGTCGGGTTCCGGCGCAGGCGCGGCATGCGCCCTGCCCGCGCGCGGGTGCGCCTTGTCGTAGACCTTGGCCAGGTGCTGGAAATCCAGCGCGGTATAGATCTGCGTGGTGGCCACGCTGGCATGGCCCAGCATTTCCTGCACCGCGCGCAGGTCGCCGGAGGATTGCAGCACATGCGTGGCGAAGGAGTGCCGCAGCATATGCGGATGCACGTCCGCCGGCACGCCCGCGCGGATCGCCTGCTGCTTGATGCGCAACTGCACCGTGCGCGCCGGCAGGCGCCGGCCGCGCGGATTCAGGAACATGGCATGCGCATCCTGCGGCGCCGCGCCGGGGCGCAGCATCTGCGCGCGCACCGCCAGCCAGGCGCGCAGCGCTTCCATGGCCTTGCTGCCGACCGGCACGGTGCGCCGGCGCGAGCCCTTGCCGATCACCGTGACCTCGGCGCTGTCCATGTCGATCCAGCCTTCCGAGCGGTACGCGCCATCCTCGGTGTAGCGCTGGTCCAGCTGCACCAGCTCCGACAGGCGCAGGCCGCTCGAATAGAACAGCTCATACACGGCGCGGTCGCGCACGTCCTCCGCGCCCTCGCCCGTGCTGTGCGAAACCAGCGCCACAGCGTGCTCGACCGACAAGGCCTTGGGCAGCCGGTGGCCCGACCTGGGCGCGCGCACGCCCTCGACCGGATTGGCCTCGACGCCGAGGCCATGGCGCGCGGCCCACAGGTAGAAGCCGCGCCACGCCGACAGCGTGCGGGCAATGCTGGTGCCAGCCAGCCCGCCGCCATGCAGGCGCGCGGCAAAGCCGCGAATGTGATGGGTCTGCAGCGACAGCAGGGCACAGCCCGGCGCGAAGCGCGTGGCGTATTCCTGCAAGACGGCGAGATCGCGCCCGTAGCTGGACAGCGTGTGGGCGGCCAGCTTGCGGCCGCTGGCGAGCCATTCGAGATAGCGCAGCACCAGCGGATCCGGTGCCGGCTTGTCGGCGGCAGCGGTGGCGGGTGCGGGCGATGACCCGGGATTCCGGCCGCGCGTCATGACCGGGCCATTGCGATCGCGCCGTGGCGCATGGCAGCCTCAGTCGCGCAGGCGGTTCAGCGCGGCGCCCGCCACTTCGCCGATCTGCGACAGGTAGGCCGTGCCCATGCCCTCGTGGAAGCGGCGCGCCTCCGGCGAGCCCAGCACCAGCAGGCCGAACGCGGCGCCCAGCGTGCCCGGCTCCCGCGCAGGCACGCGCAGCGTCACCATGGCCAGCGACGCGATATCGTCGCGCTCCAGCCATGCCGCCGCCTCGAAACCGCTGTTCGCGCCGCAATAGGGTGCGCGCAGGCCTTCGGCGAACAGGCGCACGTCCTCGCTCACGCCGCGCGTGACTTCCATGTGCGCGTAGCCCTCGGCCACCTGCCAGAGCTTGAGCGTCACCGCCGGCACCTCGAACACCTGCTGCAGGCCATCCTGCACCGCGTAGGGCAGCGCGTGCGAATCCACCTCCGCCAGCAGGCGCAGCTGCCACGCATGCATGCGCTGCTGCGTGCGGTCATTGTCGTGGCCGTGACGGACCAGGTCGGCCAGCTTCAGCTCCAGGCCCTTGTTCTTCTCGCGCAGGATCTCCATCTGGCGCTCCTGCAGCGACACCGCGCGGTGGCTGTGCGGGCTGGTCAGCTGCACGGCGGCGAGCAGCTCGGCGTGGTCTTCGAAGAACTGGGGGTTGGTCTGCAGGAAAGTCGCGACGTCTTGGGCGTTCATTGGCTTCAACCGGGATGTTTGGGGGGCAGTTTAGCAAAGAGGTGATGCCTGTACGCCATTGGTTTTGCGCGCCGGGCTCCGAAGTGATGCATCCACCTTCAGCGACGAAGGCTGCTCCGTCTCCCGGGCGAGGAGCCGGAACAGCCTTCGGCGTGTGCATGGAGCGGAGGTGCGCAGCCGCGTCGTCTCCGCCTAGGTCTGGATCAGCCTTTTCTGCCGCGAAATGCTCATCAGGATCCCGATCCCCATCCCCAGCGTCACCAGCGCCGTGCCGCCATAGCTCATCAGCGGCAGCGGCACCCCCACCACCGGCAGGATGCCGCTCACCATCCCCATGTTGACGAAGGCGTAGGTGAAGAAGATCAGCGTGATCGAGCCCGCCAGCAGGCGCGAGAACAGGGTCGGCGCATTGGCCGCGATATACAGCCCGCGGAAGATCAGCAGCAGGTAGAGCACCAGCAGCACGGCATTGCCGATCAGGCCGAACTCTTCCGAGAAGACCGCGAAGATGAAGTCGGTGTGCTTTTCCGGGATGAACTCGAGGTGCGTCTGCGTGCCCTTGAGCCAGCCTTTGCCGAACACGCCGCCCGAGCCGATGGCGATGATCGACTGGATGGTGTGGAAGCCCTTGCCGAGCGGGTCGGTGGTGGGGTCCAGCAGCGTGCAGATGCGGTGCTGCTGGTAGTCGTGCAGGACCGGCCAGTTCACGCCGGGCGCGCACATATCGCTCTCGAAGGTGACCAGCGCGGTGACGGCCACCACCAGCGCCATCAGCAGCGGCAGGATAATCTTCCACGACAGCCCGGCGAAATAGATCACATAGAGGCCGGCGGCCAGCACCAGCAGGCCGGTGCCCAGGTCGGGCTGCTTGGCGATCAGGCCCACCGGTACGCCCAGCAGCAGCAGCGCGGTCACGAAATCGAACCACCTGACCGAGCCCTCCCGCTTCTGGAAGTACCACGCCAGCATCAGCGGCATGGCGATCTTCATGATCTCGGAGGGCTGGATGACCATGCCGACGTTGAGCCAGCGGCGCGCGCCCTTGCGGATCAGGCCGAACATCGCCACGCCGATCAGCAAGGCCACGCCCAGCGTGTAGAGCGGCACCGCGACCCGCATCAGGGTCTGGGTCGGCAGGTAGGCGATCACCCACATCACCGCGTAGGAGAGCAGGATGTTGCGCAGCTGGTCCTCGACCCGGCCGGGCATGTCGATGGCGGCCGAATAGAGCGCCACGATGCCGGTGGCGAACAGCAGGAAGACGATCAGCGCCAGCGGTTTGTCGAAACCGGTGAGTGCCGTCTTGATGAATGACAGGACGCGGCGTCGATCCATGGCGCGTCTCCTTCAGCGTGTAGCGTTGGCGCCGCCCGCGCCGGGAGCGGCGGCGGGCTTGGCGCGTGGTTTCGGAGCGGCGGCGGCGACCGGGGCCGCAGCGGCCTGGGCGGGCGCGGGCGCCGGGTGGCTGTGGCCGAGCGCCTGGGCCATGCGCTGGTCCAGCG